>JANPBQ010000144.1:0-28441 GCA_031430555.1 Betaproteobacteria bacterium | reverse complement strand
GCGCATTGATACTCACACTCGGATTGCCCGTGTCCTTGTTGACGCTGCCCGGGGTGGTGGTGGGGTTACCGAGACTGTCGGTCTGGCTGACGGAGAAGGTGACGGTGCCGTCGGCGAGTGCGCTGACATCGATCGGCCCGACCGCGTAGGCGCCGGCCCCGCAGGCGACACTGCCCATTACGGTCGCGGTCGAGGTCAGGGTGTAATTGACCATGCCGCCACCGGCTTCGCAAGTGCCGCCGAAGCTGTAGGCGAGTCGGTTGCCGTTGTTGATGACATTGAGCGTGTTGATCGTGAGTGTGGGGCCGATACTGTCTTTGCTGGTGCTGTCGTTGGCGGTGGCACTGTTGCCGGCGGCATCGGTGATGGTGGCGCTGAGGGCAATGGCTCCTTGCGCGAGGCTGGTGACGTTGACGGCACCGGTGGTGAACTGGCCGGAGGTGGTCATGCCGCAGGTGGCGGTGGCGGCGATCGAACCGATCTGGGCGTTCACCGTGCGGCCATCTTCGGAGCAGGTGCCGCCGATGCTGTAGGCGCTGTGGTTCAGGCTGGTGATGACCGGTTTGACCGTGATGGCGATAGTGGGGACGGTGGTGTCGATCACCCAAGTGAAGGTGGCGGGTGTGGCATCGATGTTGCCGGCGGTGTCGGTGGCGCGCACTTCGAAGGTCTGGCTGCCGGCGGTCAGTCCGCTAGCAGTATGCGTACCCGTGCCTGAACAGGCGCCGAACGCTGCCGGGAGAATTCGGCATTGGAAGGTCGAGGTCTCCGTAGCTGTGAAGTTGAAAGTTGCCGTGGTCAGGTTGGTCGGGTTCGCGGGACTCAGCGTGATGCTGGTATCGGGCGGCGAAAGGTCAATCGTCCAAGTAAATGAGGCCGCACTCGGCTCGATGTTACCGGCAGTGTCCGTGGCGATTACTTCAAAGGTCTTGCTGCCCGCCGTGAGGCCACTCGCAGTATGGGTACCGGTGCCCGAACAGGCACCAAACGCAGCCGGCAAAATGCGGCATTGGATGGTCGACGTTTCGGTCGCCGTGAAGTTGAAGGTGGCCGTGGTTTGATTGGTCGGGTTGGCGGGACTCAGCGTGATGCTGGTATCGGGCGGCGTAAGGTCAATCGTCCAAGTAAATGAGGCCGCACTCGGATCGACGTTACCGGCAGTGTCCGTGGCGATTACTTCAAAGGTCTTGCTGCCCGCCGTGAGGCCACTCGCAGTATGGGTACCGGTGCCCGAACACGCGCCGAAAGCGGCGGGCAGGATACGGCATTGGAAGGTCGATGTTTCGGTCGCCGTGAAGTTGAAGGTCGCCGTGGTCTGGTTGGTCGGGTTCGCGGGACTCAGCGTGATACTGGTGTTTGGGGCGACCACGTCCTTGGTCACCATGGTGCTGGCGTTGCCGATATTTCCGGCGAGATCCGTTTGCGATGCATTGATCGTGATTGTTCCATCCGCGAGCGCGGCCACGCTGCGGGTGACACTGAATGCATTCAAACTACAGCCAATGTTTGCAGGCAGTCCCCCGATCGTGACGCTCACGGTGGGGCCGTTATCCGTACACGTTCCGGTCACGTTGTACGACGCAGCATTCGCGGCGTTGATTGTGGGCGTGGAGGTAAAGGTCAATACCGGTGCGGTAGTGTCGATTGTCCAGGCAAACGATGCCGGCGAGCTGTCGGTATTGGTTGCCGCATCGACTGCGCGCACATCAAACGTGTGCGGCCCCGCCAGGAGCCCCATATATGTCCTCGGACTGGTGCACACGCTAAATCCGCCGCCATCAATCTGGCATTGGAAGGTCGAGCCTGGCTCGGTGGACGTGAAAGTAAATGTTGCGCTGGTGGCGTTGGTGGGATTAGAAGGATTGGTGTTGATCGTTGTGTTCGGGGCGACGTCGTCGGTGACGGTAAAGGATTGATCTACCGTCGGTGCGGGGCTGAAATCCGCATTGCCACCCTGACTTGCGCGGATGGTGCAGGTGCCGCCCGCGATGGGCGTGACCGTCGTGCCGTTAGCACCGGATGTCGTGCAAACGCCCGTGGTTTGGGAAGCGAAACTGACAGTAAGGCCGGAATCGCTCATGGCGGAAACGGTGAAGGCACCGGCAGATTGATTGCGGTTGGCGAGGGCACCGAAAGTGATGATTTGCGATTTTTGTTGAACGGTTAGCGTGAAGTTCTGCGTCGGGGCACCCGCGACATTCGTTGCGGTGAAAACGAGCGGGTAGCTGCCGACCGCGCCCATGCCAAGTGTGGGTGTGCCCGCGAGTATGGCGGTGCCGGGTGTGAAGGTTACGCCGGGGGGCAGGGTGCCGGATTGGGTGAAAGTGGGGGCGGGCGTGCCGGAGGCAGTGACGGTGAAGGTGTTGGGGGTGCCGACGGTGAATGTTGTGGATGTGGAACTGGTAAAGGTGGGGGCGATAATGCGATTCAGTGTGAAATTTGCCGAGACCGAGTTTGGCGTAAAGGTCAAGAAGCAGTCGCCTCCCACCACATCGGTACTTACTTCTGAAGAGTTGATTTCGAGAAGGTAAGTGGAATTTATTGCACTTACCGTTGGTGTGAGAAAAAAGCTAAGGAGAATTTGTCCGGCAGCTGGCATCGGCACTGTTGGCGAATTAGGGGATCCACCAAAATTTGTAAGGAGGTTCGCTGGATTGGGGAGATTAAACGGAAACGTCGGAAATCCAGAAGGATCCGGATTAACTGTACCAAGAGATCTAGATGCAATTTGAAAATGGCCGGACTGTGACATAAGTGAAACTTGCGGATAGATTGATGAACCGCAAAGACCTTCCCCAACGGTATCAGCGCAAAGGGTGACTTGAATATTGCTGCCGCCAGTCGTGAAGTTGGCAGATGATCCGCCTCCACAAGTTGCCCCCGCCGAGAAATAAGTTGTTATCGTGGCTTGAGCACTTATCGGCGAGAGTGTCGCAATCGCAAGTACCAGTGAAAGGTATCTCAATAATTTTTTCGTCACGTCGCTTCTCCGGCAATCTATGCGCGCCATATTTAACTATTTTCACAAACTCTAGAACTGGCGGGCGTTTTGAGCCGAAAAACCATGAAAAACCGCACCAATGCTTGAGTTTGTATATTGAGACTCATTGCAACGCCCGCCCCGAACGGCTCTTCACGGCGGATACATCCGCCGGTTTGATCTGCCCGTCGGCATTAATATCCGCACGGCAATTTGCAAGCGAAACAGTTTGGTTTTGCTGTGCCTTTGCAGCACTGATATCCGCCGCGTTAATGCCGCGAGAATTGCTGACATCGCCCGCCAAGAAACCCACCGAGGCACTTTCACTGACCGCACCATTGACGCCATTCACGGTGACTGTGACGCGGCTGTTATCTGGAATACCCGTTAACGTGACAAGTAGTTCATTGCCATTGGTGCTCGGGCTTGGCGTACCGACTGGCGTGACGGAGACGCCGGAGAAACCCGTCACCAAATCGTCGAACACGAAGACGACGAGATGCCCGTTGCCATTGTCACGTGGCTCAGTCGTAACATTTCCACCGATAGGCTCGATGCGGTCGACTAACACATTGCACGTAAAGGCTCCATGAACTTTGCGCGATTCCACTCGTACGAGTGCGAGTGGTGCGCTGAACGTCACAATGACCGTGCAATTGGCCGAAATGGGATTGGTCGTAAACGTCGCCCCGGCGAGATTCCCGCCGCAGGTACCTGTCACGTTTGCATTGAATCCCATCGCTGGCGTGACGGTGAACATCAAATTTGCACCCTGATTGACCGTTTGCGCCATCGACGGCGAAATGCTGCCCATCCCCACCACGCTGGGGGTGACAGTGTAGGTATTTTGCGCGAAGGTGGCTGTCACAGCCTTGAGGAAATTCATCGTTACATTGCAGGCACCTGTTCCACTGCATGCACCACTCCAGCCGGTAAAAGTCGAACCCATATTCGACGTCGCGGTCAGCGCAATAACGGTATTGTGCGGGACGGTTTCAGCGCAGTCACCGGGGCAACTGATACCGGTTCCGGTCACGCTGCCGCTACCGGTACCGGCGACTGCAACCGTGAGTGCCTTATTCGCTGCACCCAAATTATCGAGTTGGCCGCGAATTTCGCCGCCGCCATTCGCGGCAGTGTGCAAATTCACATACCAGCGACCCGCAAGAATATCGGCCTCGTCCATTTCGCTATATGTGACCGTGTCAGTGATCGGACTAACCCCGCCGATACTGACCTTGACGCCTGCTGGCAAACCTCGCACGGCAGGCCCATGCAAATGGCTGCCGTTCAGTGTGCCGGTCATTCCACTGAAGGTCAGATTGAGGGTAATTTTGTTGTTGACGGTATCGACTACCGCCGTTCCTGATCCCGTTCCTGTCGCGGCATTGGGCGGGGTTTCTTGTGCGCCTTCGAGTACCACCGCGTAGGTGATGAGCGGGAAAAAACTCGCGATTACCGTGCACGGGCCGTTGATCGCCGCGGTGGTATAAGTGTTACCAACCAGTGTGCCACCGCAGGTACCTGCGACACTGGCTACAAATCCCGCATTGGGCGAAATTACGAAATTGGTGGTTGCCCCAATAGCCACAGCCACAACCGTATTTGGACTAATGCTTCCGTTCGAACCGGTACTAGGCGTGACAACGTATGGCCCCATTCCGGTGATTTGAAAGCTTTGCGATATCGGCAGGGCTGGATTGAAATTCGCGTTGCCGATTTGACTGGCAACAAGTGAGCAAGTTCCAGTCGCGAGCATCGTGACTACATTACCAGACACGGTGCAATTGTCTGGCGTGGAAGTTGTAAATGCGACGCTAAGTCCAGAGTTTGCTGTCGCTGATACATTAATCGTTGACATACTAAAAGGACGATCCGCAAGTGCCCCGAAATTGATTGCCTGATTCGCCTTGATCACATTGAGCGTGAAGTTTTGCGTGAAGTCGGGCAGATTGCCATTGGCGGCTGTGAAGGTGATGTTGTAGGTGCCGACCGTGCCTAGCTGCGGTGTACCAGACAACGTACCGGTGGCGGGAACGAATGAAACATTTGCAGGCAAAATTGCGCCGCCAATTGTCAGTCCCGGGGTGGGTGTGCCCGTCGCAGTGACTTGATATGAACCGGCAAATCCCACTGTAAATGTTGCGGATGTCGCACTGGTGACTTGAGGTGCGGTGCCGCGCAAAAGTGTGATCGACGGCGCCATTGGATCAACATTGAATGCGGTAAAGCAATTCGTACCAGCCAAGGCATGATTTATTTCGGATGCACCGTCAAGACTGAATGAATACGAAACATTCGTCGCACTTGTTTGCGGTGCAATTTCAAACGTTGCGAGAATCTGATTTGTCGACGCCGCCGGTGATGTCGGTGACGTTCGCGAGCCGCCCAAATTCTGCAAATAATCGGGCGTCGCATTCAGAGTAAGTGGGAAAGCCACCGCAGACGATGCATCTGGAATTGCGGTTCCTAGCGTTCTTGCAATTATTTTGAAATGCCCGTTCTCAGCGGCGGCACCGATGCGTGGATAAATCGACGCGCCACACACACCCTCGACCGTGGTAGTCGCACAAAGCGTGACTTTGAACGTTCCGCCCGTTTCGGAAAATTGCACGCTCGACCCACCTAAGCACGTGTCGCCCGCAGACAGAAATGTTGACACTGTCGCGTGCGCGGCTTGAATGCCGACACATATTGTGACTATGGCGACACCAAGGCGAAGGGCCAGCAACAGAGCGCGTGTCACGGCAAAGGTCCCGAACGACCCTTGGTCAGCAAAATATCTGACGTATTTACAAACCCACTCGTATTCACGTCATAGCGAAAATTCAATGTCGTTACTGGCCCTGACTTGCCTTTGAGCAAGAGTATGTCGGACGTATTGACGAACCGATTGTTGGAAACATCACCTACAAAGAAACCCACAGATGCGGTAAAGGGCCCGCCGCCATTGATGTTAGTAAGTGTAACGAGTACTCGCTTGATATCGGGAATTCCTGTAAGCAATACGATCACATCGTTGCCGGAAAATGTGAGCGATGCAGATCCAATTGTCGCCATCGTTGTATCGGTAACAACCACGGAACCCACCGGTGTAATCGGTACATTAAAAGTAAAGACTATTCGGTGCCCCGTTCCTATTATTCGTGGGTCGACATCAACAAGCCCCGTTAACGCTGTGGCGGGATTAATCGAAATATCGAAGTCGCCAACGCCGGTATGCGTCTTCCGCGACTTCACCGAAAGCAACGCCAACGCCGGCCCGGCCGAAATCACATTGAAGCTCCTGACAACTTGCGGTGCGACCGTGAAGTTGGCATTGCCGGATTGATCAGCCGCGATGGTGCACATACCGACCGCCACCAGCGTCACCGTTGTACCGCTAACCGTACAGACCGCCATCGTTGATGTACTGAATGAAACTGCCAATCCCGAGGACGCGATCGCAGAAATCGCAAACGCGGAGTCGCCGAACGTTTTGTCGGCCAACGCATCAAACGTAATCGTCTGAGCCGCCGGATTGACCACCTGCGGCAATCCCGCCGACGTACTCGCCAGCGTCGCCGCATTTCCCTGATAAATCGCGGCAATCGATTGCGACCCGCCACCCAACGCACTCGTCGTGCATGTCGCGGAACCTCCCGCAAGCGCCTGGGCCCCGCACCCTGCAATATTGACGCCTGCGACTTGAAACGCGATCGGCACACCATTCACGCCTCCCGTCACCGTCGCGGTAAAGGTGACGCTGTCGCCGAACACCGACGGATTCAGGTTCGACGCTATTATCGTGGTCGTTGCAGCGGGATAAATAGTTGACGCCGGCACGTAGGATGGCCCGCCGATGACACCGATACCGATTTGTCCGTTGACGTTCGCACCCCAGCAGGAACTAACGCCTGTTCCGAACAATGCACAAGTATGCAAGGCACCACCGGCAATAGCGATCGCGCCGGAGGCGATCACATCGACTGGCGCATTGCGTTGCGTCGTGGTGCCATCGCCGACCTGACCGTCCGCGTTGCGGCCCCAGCACTTCACGCCGCCGCCGGCGGTAAGCGCGCAACTGTGGAATTGCCCCGCCGTGATCGCAATCACGCCCGAGGTCAACCCGGTCACGTCCACCGGCGTTGGCTGACTTGTCGGTATGGGCGTCGAAATACCGTTCCCAATCGAGCCATAACGCAACTCGCCCCAGCATTTCACACCACCCATGGTCGTCAGCGCACAGCTATGATCCGATCCGGTTGCGACTGCTACCACGCCGCTGGAAAGCCCACTCACCGCGACCGGCGCATTGACAAAAGCGCCTCCTCCCGAACCGTCGCCCAATTGGCCACCGAAATCGGCACCCCAGCACACCACGCCGCCCGGGTTGTTGACCACGCAAACATGGTTTGAACTGCCTGCGATCGCGGTGACGCCTGATCCCGGACCAAATCCTCCACCGATGACAGGCGTAGGTTGAAAGGCAGTTGGCGATGAAGGAATGCCGCCACCCAGTTGACCATTATTATTGCGTCCCCAGCACGACACGCCGCCGGTATTGCTGAGTGCGCATGAAAATCCGTCGCCCGCAGTAACTTTGGTCATGCCGCTTCCGAGTCCCGTGACGTCAATCGGCGTCAGGCGCTGCGTGGTCGAGTTGTCGCCCAATTGACCTTTGTCGTTGCCGCCCCAACACTTCACGGCACCACCGACGACTGCACAGGTATGGCCGATCGTTCCGTGGCCGGCGGCAATCGATGTGGCGCCGAATGGCAGGCCGATTACGTTGACGGGCAGCTCGCGCGCAATCGTACTGTTGTCGCCGATCTGTCCATTGCTGTTGCCGCCCCAGCACACCATGCCGCCGGCAACCGTCGTTGCGCAATTGTGGTAGCCACCGCCGGCAAGAAGTTGGCCCATTGCCAGAGGTGCCGCGAGCAAACCCATCGCGGCAGCGGCACAGGCGAGCCACGACCCGATGCATCGAGGGATGAAATGCTGAATTTTATGCATCATGAAAGTACGACCCGGTGAGTGGGACGGATGCGCGACTCTCTATCCAAGCGTCGTCCCTTCCCCTTGCCGGACGGCAAACTGATAACCCGGCATCGCGCAGAGTTTGACGAACGTGCATAGGGTGCGTCCCAATGAGTAATTTTATTCTTATGACTGCTATTCCGGGTCGACACGTCCCGCCGCCAGCACGGTGCAATTCGTCCGGACTGGCATGCTAACCGATTGCCCGGACTTCGTGCGCCCGCACGTGTGACCAATGGCAAAACTATGCGCCAGCCGTCGCCGCAAATCTGTGATATGGCGCACAGTCCGCCGACTTCAATGAAAGCCTTTGTTGATCGATAAACTCTATTATCGGCGAGGCTCTTGGCGGCTTTATGTCTGGAAACGCCCGTCTATGCTGGGCTTTATGGTAATGCGGTCAATGGATCGTCAAGCCCATTGCCGGAAAAACACCAAGTACATCGTTATCAACGCGAGCGCCGCACCCACCACAATGGCACCGAACAACACCACTGCGACGCGCGTGTCTTCGGCTTGATCCTGCTCCGTGCTGGCAGCATTGCGCGCAAGCGTACGCCGGCGGGTACGAAGGCAAAACGCCAGTACGCCGAACATGATGGCGGTGAATACGCCGATGATGGCAATCAGGCTGGCACTCAACATGAGAATTTACGGCTTGGCGGACGGGTCACTTTTCTTCGGCGGCATCGCAGTTGTTGCCGCGCGCGGCGGTTCCAGATCCTCTTCGAGTTTGTCGAGTTTTTCCGGCGAAACCTTGCCGTCATGCACCATTCTGAGCCGGCGTTGCAGATATGCATCGCGCAGGAACTGATATTTGTCGAGTGCGGCTTCATCGAGCGTCTTGCCCGCGCCAAGTAGATTGGCGCGCAAGTCAACCAACTCGACGACTGACGTGATATTGCGCGTCGGAATGTGATCGACCTGCTTTGACCAACTCATGAACGAATCAACACCGCGTCCGGTGGAATCCCGCACGGTGGATGGCCCCATGAAGGGCACGACCAGATAGGGGCCGCTGCCGACCCCCCATTTGCCCAAGGTTTGCCCAAAGTCCTCGTCGTGTCGATCCAAACCCATCGGTGTGGCAACATCGAACAGGCCGAGGATGCCTAGCGTGGAATTAATCAAAAAACGGCCCGCGCTGGTGGCAGCTTCGCTTGGCTTGCCCTGCAAGAGACTATTGACGGCGCTCGCGACATCGCCAATGTTGGTGAATGCATGACTCACGCCGGCACGCACGAATGAAGGCGTGACGGCTTGATAGCCTTGCGCAATCGGCTTCAACACGGACGCATCGACGGTGTCGTTGAAAGCAAATGTGGCGCGGTTGAATCCCTCCAGCGGATCGGCTTTCGGGGC
Organism: Betaproteobacteria bacterium; assembly: GCA_031430555.1. Taxonomy (GTDB): domain Bacteria; phylum Pseudomonadota; class Gammaproteobacteria; order Burkholderiales; family Usitatibacteraceae; genus UKL13-2. The sequence goes on along the minus strand of JANPBQ010000144.1, from coordinate 19,077 downwards.
GTTGGTGGATGCGCAGCCGGAGAGGAACAGGGCGGCGAAAAGCGGCGCGGAAAGTTTGGCGGTGTTTTTCTTGGGGTTCATGTTTTTGAGATAGTTATTTCGTTGTTTTTTGTTTCTCACGCGGCGCAAAATTGCAGCGCGAGTTTTTCAAATTGTCTCCCCGGATTTAGTCCGGCACCCAATTTTACTCGACGTCAGATTAGACCCCGGAATAAATCCGGGGCGACAAATTCAGTCAATGCATCGAAAACCGCATCGATAAATCCAGCGCCCTGACATCCTTGGTCAACGCGCCGACAGAAATTCGATCAACGCCGGTTTCAGCAATCTCACGCACCGATTGCAAAGTGATGCCGCCGGATGCTTCCAGTTCGACGCCATCGCGGCGGTGTGCGGCGACAATTTTCACCGCATCGCGCATCTGCGCCGGCGACATATTATCCAGCAGAATCAATGCTGCGCCGCAATCCAGCGCCTCGCGCAATTGTTCGAGCGTCTCGACTTCAATCTCAATCATGGTATCGCGCGGTGCCTGATGCTGCACCAGCGCAAATGCCGCCTGCAACGCCGACCGAATGTCGCCGGCGGCAACGATGTGGTTTTCCTTGATGAGAATGCCATCGAACAAGCCGATGCGGTGGTTATGTCCGCCGCCGACACGCACGGCGTATTTCTGCGCGCGCCGCAAACCGGGCAGCGTCTTGCGGGTATCAAAAATCCGCGCTTTCGTGCCCTCAATTTCCTCGACATACATGCGGGTTTTGGTTGCCACCGCCGACAGGGTTTGCAAAAAATTCAGCGCCGCGCGCTCGGCAGTGAGCATCGCGCGCGCATTGCCCGCGATCTCGCAAATTTGCACGCCTGCCGCGATATTTTTGCCGTCTTCGATGTGCCAGAAAAGTTCGCACTCCGGATCAAGTTCGTCGAAGCAGCGTTGAAACCACTCGATGCCTGCAATCACCGCTTCCTCACGCGCCACCACGCGCGCGTGGCCGCGGGCGCCGGCAGGAATCAGCAACGCCGTCAGATCGCCTGCGCCAACGTCCTCCGCCAAGGCGCGGCTGACATCCTCGGTGATGTTGGTTTCCAGATCATGCTTCTTATCGGACATTTCATTTGCCACTTGAAAGAACAACGATGAACCAAATGTTTAAAGTGAAGATTGCGAATTGTCAAACGAGACGCTGAACCAGTCCGTAGACTTGCTCAAAGCCTGCCCCGGCACGCTTGAAGCCGGGGATGAGCGCCAATGCATGGCATCCGTTGGTGTTTTGCGGGCCGAACCACATTCACCGCAGACTTGATCGTCGTATCTCAAACTTATTCTAGGCCTTACTCATGCGAATCGACAAACTCACCACAAAATTTCAGCAGGCGCTTTCGGACGCGCAAAGCGCAGCACTCGCCAACGATCACGGCTATATCGAGTCTGCGCACCTGTTGCTGGCACTCATTAATCAGGAGGATGGCGGCACCGCGTCCCTGCTCGGTCGCGCCGGTGTCGCCACGCCGCGCCTGAAGGCGGCATTGGAAAAGATCGTTGAGCGCATGCCGAAAGTCGAAGGGCAAGGTGGGGAAATCTCCGTTTCGCGGGATCTTTCCAATCTGCTCAATCTTACCGACAAAGAAGCGACCAAACGCGGCGATCAATTCATTGCGAGCGAATTGTTCCTGATTTCAATGCTGAACGACAAAGGCGACGCCGGTCGCGCTTTCAAAGAACATGGTGCCAACAAGCAGGCGCTGGAGGCAGCCATTCTTGCGGTGCGCGGCAGCGAAGGTGTATCGAGTCAGGAAGCCGAAGGCCAACGTGAGGCGCTGAAAAAATACACGATGGATTTGACCGAGCGCGCGCGAAACGGCAAGCTCGATCCGGTGATCGGCCGCGACGACGAAATTCGCCGCGCGATTCAAGTGCTGCAACGCCGCACCAAGAATAATCCGGTGCTGATCGGCGAGCCCGGCGTGGGCAAGACCGCGATTGTCGAGGGTCTCGCGCAGCGTATCGTCAATGACGAGGTGCCCGAATCGCTCAAGGGCAAACGGGTCTTGTCACTCGACATGGCGTCGCTCCTGGCCGGTGCCAAATACCGAGGTGAATTTGAAGAACGCCTGAAAGCGGTGTTGAAAGAGCTTGAGCAAGATGCGGGACAAACCATTGTTTTCATCGATGAATTGCACACCATGGTCGGCGCGGGCAAGGCCGAAGGTGCGATCGACGCCGGCAACATGTTGAAACCCGCTCTTGCGCGCGGCGAATTGCATTGCATCGGCGCGACCACATTGGATGAGTACCGCAAGTACGTGGAGAAAGATGCGGCGCTGGAGCGGCGTTTCCAGAAAGTCCTGGTGAATGAGCCCAGTGTGGAAGCCACCATCGCAATTCTGCGCGGCCTGCAAGAGCGCTATGAAGTGCATCACGGCGTCGATATCACGGATCCGGCCATCGTCGCGGCGGCTGAGCTTTCGCACCGCTATATCACCGACCGTTTTCTGCCCGACAAGGCGATCGATCTGATCGATGAAGCCGCCGCGCGCATCCGCATGGAAATTGATTCCAAGCCGGAAGTGATGGATAAACTTGATCGGCGTTTGATCCAGTTGAAGATTGAGCGTGAAGCGGTCAAAAAGGAAAAAGATGACGCCTCGAAAAAACGCTTCAAGTTGATCGAGGAAGAAATTCGCCGCCTGGAAAAAGAGTATTCGGATCTGGAAGAAGTCTGGAAAGCCGAGAAAGCACAGGTGCAGGGAACCCAACACATCCGCGAAGAGATCGAGCAGATCAAAACGCAGATGGCGGATCTGCAACGCAAGGGACAATTCGACAAATTGGCGGAATTGCAATACGGAAAACTTCCGCAACTCGAAGGTCAATTGAAGCTCGCCGAAACGTCGGAAAGTAAACAGGCAAAGACGCGGCTCGTCCGCACCCAGGTCGGTGCCGAGGAAATCGCCGAAGTCGTGTCGCGCTCGACCGGAATTCCCGTGTCAAAAATGATGCAGGGCGAGCGCGAAAAACTGATCAAGATGGAAGACAACCTGCATAAGCGCGTCATCGGCCAGGACGAAGCCGTGCGCCTCGTCTCCGACGCGATCCGCCGCTCGCGGGCAGGACTGGGCGACCCGAATCGACCCTATGGCTCATTCATGTTTCTGGGCCCCACCGGCGTCGGCAAGACCGAGCTTTGCAAGGCGCTCGCCGAATTCATGTTTGATTCCCAGGACCATTTGATCCGAATCGATATGTCGGAATTCATGGAGAAGCATTCGGTTGCCCGTTTGATTGGCGCGCCGCCCGGCTATGTCGGCTACGACGAAGGCGGTTACCTGACGGAAGCGGTGCGGCGCAAACCCTACAGCGTGATCCTGTTCGACGAAGTCGAGAAGGCGCACCCGGATGTATTCAACGTACTCCTGCAAGTGCTTGACGATGGCCGCATGACCGATGGTCAGGGGCGCACGGTGGATTTCAAAAATACCGTGATCGTCATGACATCCAATCTCGGCTCGCAGGAGATTCAGGCGATGGCCGGTTCGGATTACGGCGTTATCAAACTCGCGGTCATGGGCGAGGTCAAGAGTCACTTTCGACCTGAATTCATCAACCGCATCGATGAGATCGTGGTCTTCCATTCGCTTGGCGAGAAACAGATCGCATCCATCGCCAAGATTCAATTGCAACGGCTTGAAAAACGACTTGCGGCCATGGATATCAAACTTGCAGTCAGCGAGGAAGCGATTGCGGAAATCGCCAAGGAGGGATTCGATCCCGTTTACGGTGCGCGGCCGTTGAAGCGCGCCATACAGCAGCAAATCGAAAACCCGCTATCGAAGGCGCTGCTGGAAGGTAAATTCGGCGCCAAAGATACGATCAAGGTCGGTTTGAAGGCGGGCGCGTTGACATTTTCAGCGTAATCCGCGCGTGCCGGTGCCAAACACCTGCATTGGCGCGCCTCTGCGGACGAAAATGCCCGGAACCGCGCGCCAATGCATGAGTCTCGTTTTACGTATGCTTCCATCGACTTGGCGCGATGCTGTTCCTATAGCAAAAATACGCCGTTCGCCCTGAACCTGTCGAAGCGATGGATGCACGAGGCCCTTCGACAGATTCAGGGCGAACGAGGAGAAAGCGAACCGTGCCGGGCCGGCGAAATTGTCCTAAAAAAGCTCACCGTCGCACTCCCGGCGTCTCGATCGTGAGGCCGGCGCCACGCCAGGCAAGAAATAATTCCAGCGCAAGAAATTCTTCGCTGCCCGCCGCGAACGGCTCCGCACGCACACCCACCATACAACTCTTGAAGCGTCGATGCAGCGATCCTGCCGCCTGCCATTCGAGGCGGTAAATCGGATACGCATTGCCGTGGCCTTCGCTGATTTTTTCGGCGAGCAACGTTCGGCCGGCACTCTTGTCGTGGCAGTGGGTGCAGGCAAGATTCATCTGACCCATGCGTGTGGCGTAGCGTTGCGCGCCGCGCTGAAAGGCGGCACGGTTCGCGGCATTGATCTCGACAGCGACCGGCATGCCGCGCGATTGATGGGCGACGACGCTGGTCAGGGCGAGCAACTCCGGCGAATCATAAGCGTAGCTCGTCGCGTGCTGATTATTTTTGCGGCAGAGGTTAATGCGGCCTTCCAGATTGATCAATTTGTTCGTGCGCGCATCGCTTTGCGGGTAACGTGTTGCAACGCCTTTCATCGACTGCGTGGTGCCGTGGCATTGCGCGCAGGCGACACCATTGACCGGCGCGTTCCATAGCGCTTCCCCTTGCGATACCCACAGCATGCCCGGGTTGGTCGTTTCGTCGGATTGAAGGGCGCGCACATCGGCACCCGCATAGACGATGCCCGATTTCGGCATGGCGGGCCGCACTGGCGTATTGGTGGCCAGCGCCGAAATGGATACGCAACACGACAACAGCAATATGACGCTACTCGACACGTTCAAACTGCGGCGGTTCATTCGGTGACCTTCAATCCTGCGCGTTGACTGCCGCGCTGGCCCGCGTCATCCTGCCAATCGAAAACCAATTCTCCGCTGCGATCCGCCGAGAAAGAAAATTCGACACTCGGATTCGCCGCCATGCCGGAACCCATCTCGGCGCGAAAAATGATCTCGCCGTTGAACCGGCACGTCAGGGTATGAATGACATTCTTTGGAATGCTGCGGCCATTGATGTCATATCGATAGCCGGTCTCCATCGAATGCAAAATGATGATTCGTATCGGAATGATGGTGCCGCGTTTGACCTCGGCCGCAACGTGAACCCGCGCGACCATGTCAGACGATCCTCATAAGATATTCAATCCGCATCAAGACACGCGGATTCGGTCACGATGACTTCGGCTTGCCCCGACCAGAACGTGCCGTCGGCCATTTCCGCCAATGCCACCACGCGCTGCGATTTGTTGAGACGGATGCGCGTGGTGATTTCGGCGCGGCCCGATCGCGGCGACAAATGAAAGGTGGCGATGAGCGGGCGTGGATTATTTTCCGACACCAGCAGAATTCGCCGAACGTGGTTATCCGCCGTCATCGGCGAATCCACCTTGACGATAATCGGCACCGAATGCCCGTTGTCGGCAAGGCTGGGGGTATCGATATGCACGCGGCCTTCGCGAATCTTTGCGCCATTGCTGGCGGCCTGGATGCGTTGCAGAAAATCATCCGCCGCGCGCGCGAACCCAACGCCTGACGCGGCAAGTGCTGCGATACCGGCGGAGAATCGCCGGCGCGCGTGATTGCGAATCGTAAATTTCATTTCAGCGTGGCGAGAAACGCCGCCACATCGTCGATCTGCTGTGTGTTGAGTATGGGTTTGCCGCGAAATGCATCGGCCACCCGGCTGAGCCCGGATGTTCTAGCGTATGCGGGCATGATGGTGTCCGGATTGAAGCGTTCGGGCGCCATCACGCGTTCGCGCAGCTCGGCCATATTCATGCGCGCGCCGATCCCATCGAGCGCCGGGCCGAGATTGCCCATGAAGCGCGCGCCGGTCGCCGTGATGGCATGGCATAGCAGGCAATTGCCGTCGCGACCGATTATCACGTCGCGACCGCGCGCTGCATCGGCTTCAACAACGCCTTTACCGACAGCATCGACCGCCACGCGCGCCGACGGCACCGCGCAGCCGAACATAGCCATGGTGGCGGCAATGACGGCAGCAGGCGCGCTCGAACGAATTACTTTACGCAAACGTGAAGCCGTGATTCTTGAGCGGCAGATCACGGTTCGGTTTGCCGGTTGCCGCGAATATTGCGTTCAACACGGCCGGTGCGACCACGCAAATCGTGGGCTCGCCGACGCCGCCCCAAAAATCGCCGCTGGGCACAATCACCGTTTCAACCTTCGGCATTTCAGCCAGTTTCAGGAGGCGATAGTTGTTGAAATTCAACTCGACCATGCGCCCCTTATCCACCGTGCATTCGCCGAACCACGTGGCGCTCAATCCGTAGGCGACCGAGCCTTCGACCTGTGCCGCGATCTGATCCGGGTTCACGGCATTGCCGCAATCCAGCGCCAGCACCATACGGTGAACTTTCACGGCACCTTTCGCGCTTACCGATACTTCCGCAACGGCCGCCGAATAACTGCCGTAACCCATGAATTGCGCGATGCCGCGATGAACCCCTTTCGGTAGCGGCTTGCCCCAGCCCGCGCGCTCGGCGGCGGCGTTCAGCACCGCCAAATGTTTGGGATGCTTTGACATATACGCTTGGCGGAAGGCGAGCGGATCCTTGCCGGCCGCTTTGGCGACTTCATCCATGAAGCATTCGAGATACACGCCGTTCTGATTGGTGTTCACGCCGCGCCACGGTCCTACCGGCACATGCGTGTTGCGCATCGCGTATTCGATCAACAAATTCGGCAAGGTATAGCCGAGCTGCGCGTCGCCCGCCTCTTTGTAGTACCCCTGCAATTGGCGTTTGTCTTTACCGTCTTTGATCGCGGAAGGATTCAGGTGTGCGTTGATCGATTGCCCGGAAACACGAACATGCAGCGCAAGCAGATTGCCGGCGGCATCGATTCCCGCCGACAACTTGCATTGCGAAATCGGCCGATAGAAATCGTGCGCCTGATCTTCTTCGCGGCTCCAGACCATTTTCACCGGCGTGTCGGGAAATTGCTTGCCGATGGCGACCGCCTGCCGCACATAATCCTGCGTGCCACCGCGCCGTCCGAAACCGCCGCCCAAGTCCATTTTGTAAACTTCGCACTTTTCCAGTGGCAATCCGGACGCGGTGGCGAGTGTCGAGTGCGAGGCCTCGCCGTTTTGCGTTGGCACCCAGCATTCCGCCTTGTCCGCGCCGATCTTCACGGTGCAATTCATGCTCTCCATGCAGGCGTGCGCGAGGAAGGGCGTCGCATAAACCGCGTCGATTTTTTTGGCGGCACCTGCGATGGTTTTCAACGCATCTCCGTCATTGATGTCGGCGAACGCGTCGTTCGCCGTCAATCCCTCTTTAAGCCGGATCGCGATGGTAGCGCTGGATTCTTTCGCGTTCGGGCCTTCGTCCCACACCACCGGTAATTGATCGAGCGCCATCTTCGCGCGCCACCAGGTGTCCGCGACCACCGCGACTGTCGACACGTCAACGCGTACCACGCGCTTGACCCCGCGCCGCGCAAGGATTTTCGAATCGTCGAAACTCACCAGTTTTCCGCCGAATACCGGGCAATCCTTGACGGCCGCGTGCAGCATGCCGGGCATTTGCAAGTCGATCGAAAACTTCTTCGAGCCATTGAGTTTGTCGAAGGTGTCGAGGCGTTTCATCGGTTTGCCGGCGATTTTCCAATCCTTCGCGCTTTTCAACACAATCGATTTCGGATCGGGCGGCGCAAGTTTCGCGGCCGCCGCGGCGACTTTCCCATAGCTGATGGTGCGTTTGCTCGCGGCATGCGTGATCACGCCGTTGGCGATACTCAATTCGCCCACCGGCACCTGCCATTCATTTGCGGCGGCTTGCATCAACATCATGCGCGCCGCGGCACCACCACGCCGCACGTAATCCTGCGAGGCGCGGATACCACGGCTGCCGCCGGTGGACATGTCGCCCCAGGCGCGCTTTCGCGCATGGTTTTGGCCGGGCGTGGGTTGCTCGGTCTTGATCTTCGTCCAGTCGCATTCAAGCTCTTCGGCCACCAATTGCGCGAGGCCGGTGAGCGTCCCCTGGCCCATTTCGGAACGCGCGATGCGGATCACACAGGTGTCGTCGGGTTTCACCACCACCCACACGTTGACTTCTGTCGCATCGGCGATTGGCGCGAGCTGCGCGTCGACGCTGCCAGAATACATCGGCAGGCCCAATGCCAAACCACCACCTGCGGCAGCGCTGGTTACCAGGAATTGCCGGCGGGAGAAATCCGGCGTGTCTTGCGTTGAAATCGCGATAGGGCGGGTTGTTTTGTCGTTGATCATGGCGGCCCCTTAAGCAACAGACGCGCGTGACGCGCTGGGTTCGACCGCGGCGCGGCGCGAGCCGCTGATTTCTTTCGCCGCAAGATGAATCGCCGCGCGAATGCGTTGATACGTTCCGCAGCGGCAGAGATTGGTCATCGCCACATCGATATCCTGATCGGTCGGTGCCGGCTTGCTTTTCAGCAGCGACACTGCGGCCATGATTTGCCCGGATTGGCAATAGCCGCACTGCGGCACATCGAGTGCAAGCCACGCTTTCTGCACCGCATGGGTCGTGTCGACGGACAGCCCCTCGATGGTGGTGATCTTCTTCGCCCCCACGGCAGACACCGGCATCGTGCAGGCACGGACCGGCGCACCATCAATATGCACCGTACAGGCACCACAGGCGGCGATGCCGCAACCATATTTGGTGCCGGTCAAGCCGATGAATTCACGCAATGCCCACAGCAGCGGCATGTCCGGTTCGACATCGATGTCATGGACTTGATTATTGACGTTCAACTTCATGCGTGACGCTCCTCGTATCGTTGATGAAGACTCGCGGAACACCGCGAGTGACCTATTGACATGCCGCGCACATTGTCCATCAATGTCGCGCCAATGACCACGCATGTACGAGTCAAAGGGATGAATAGATTGAGTATCAACGCGACGTGCCGCGACGTTCGCGGCGCAGAGTTCCTTCGCCGAGAATAGAAGCAGGAATTTCGACAAAACACCAGCACTGGCGCACCGTTTCGGGCAAAACGGCCCCGAACGGCGCGCCAGTGCTAGTGTCGCGTGGTCGGCGTTTACAACTCGACCAAGGTCTTGAACCCGCCAAAGAACATCCGCTTGCCGTCGAACGGCATGGCTTTCGGATTCATCATCGATTTAAGTCGCGGATCGCTCATGACTTTCGCATTGATGCGATCACGTTGCGCGCGCGATTTAAAAACGATGAATGAAAACACCACCACTTCATCTGCCTTTAATTTGACGCTCTGCGGAAACGAGGTGTGCTTGCCAGGCTTCACGTCGTCAGCCACGCATTCGGTGTATTCCTGCGCACCATGCTCACGCCAGACTTTGCCGCACAGGCGCGCCATCTTGCGATAGGCGGCGAGATTTTTCTTCGGTACCGGTAGGACAAATCCATCGACATATTTCATGTTTCTTCTCCTTGGGTTGAAAATTCAAGTGCAACACTCACGCCAATGCGGAACTTATTTTCTCGCCGCCGCCACGGCCTCGCGTATCGGCCGAATCGGCCTCACTTCCACGCAGCCGACGCGTGCCGGCGGAATTTTCGATGCGATCTGCACCGCTTCATTCAAGTCGCGCGCATCGATCATGTAAAAACCGGCGAGTTGTTCCTTGGTCTCCGCAAAGGGGCCGTCGGTGAGCGAGACCTTTCCCGCCCGCACACGTACCGTGGTCGCGGTGTAAACCGACTCCAATGCTTCCGAAGCAAGACATTGCCCACTGGCGCGAATGCCCCTATCGAAATCCACGCAATCCTCGTCGGGCAATTCGTCAAGCCGCTTTTCATCGAGATAAACCAGGCACAGATATTTCATTGCATTCTCCTGTTTGAGCCGCCCCGACGGGTTACTTTTCCGACGACGCCTTCAAGTTGGCGAGACCCGCCTCGAAATCCTTGCCCACCATCTTGTCCATGTTCATAAAAACATGCACGACTTTCATCAGGTAGGGCAATGGCCCCTGCATTCGCCACGTCACGCTGGTCGAATCGCCATTTGGCTCCAGCGTGAAATCGACCTGATTGTGGGCCTCGAAAGGTTTCAGAAAGTCGAGTTTCAATGCGACTTTCGATGAAGGAACAGACTCGGTGATTTCCATGCTTCCCTGACCGACTTCCTGGTTGCCGTCCCACGCATAGGTGGCACCTTTGCCACTCGTTGTAGCGCCAAAAGTGCGCTTCATCCCAGGGTCTTTTTTCTCCCACGGTGACCAGGCGACCCAGCCGTTGAAATTGTTGATCTTCGCGAAGATTTTCTCTGGCGGTGCTTTGATGGTTGTTGAACGAATGACCGTAAACGTATCGGGCTTGGTGGCGGCGAAAATGAGTACGGCGGTGATCAATACAACGACAACGATGGCGACAATTTTGATCATGGGTTTCTCCTGAACTGATTTGTAGATTCGGTTGTAAAGCAACGGGATCAGCCATTCGTCCACAACTTTTCATTGCCAGCACTATCGCTGGGTCAGAACATGGCTCGCGAAACGATTCAGTATGGCTTGCCAGCCATCACGCTGCTGTTCGACCGAATGTGTCGATTCGGCATCGAACGTGGAGCGCACCGTTACGCCGTTCTCTGCCGTGATGAATTCAACGGTACCGGCACGATCTCCGAAGGAATACTCAATGAGCTTCCGGGGCACAATCTTGGTGTAGGTGCCGGCGAAGTCAAAGCCGAAGCTGCCGTCCTTTGCCTCCATGCGCGACAGAAATGCGCCGCCCTCGCGCAAGTCGACCGTGGCTCGGGTGGTGTGCCAGTCATCGGACGCGGCATTCCATTGCACGATGTCGGCAGCGGTTGTGTAGGCGTTCCAAACCTTGTCAACGGGCGCATTGATGAGGGTTTCGACGGTGATTTTCATGATGCGACTCCTTTGTTTGATTGACCAATATTGAATGCGCCGACAGCAAAGACATCGCTTTACTGCGGGTGTTGTCGCGCCAATTTGGCTGCGATTTACGACGCGTTTGTCTACTTACCGTCGTAGGCTTCCTGCAACTTCCGGAGGTCAAACTTTTTCATCGTGAGAACGGCCTGGACAACTCGCGCCATTTTCGCCGAGTCGCTCGACCGCATCATTTCATCCATCGCGCTCGGGCAAATCTGCCATGAAAGGCCATACTTGTCTTTTATCCAACCGCACTGTTCTGCCGACGGAACCGCCGAAAGCTTCGCCCAGTAGTCGTCGATTTCTTCCTGCGTGTCGCATTGCACCATGAATGAAATCGACTCATTGAATTTGAACAATGGCCCCGCATTGATCGCCATAAATGATTGGCCGGAAAGCGTGAACGAGACCACGTCGCAGTCTCCCGACGGCGTGTCGCGCAGGGTCGTGATGCTATCGATTCTTGAATCGGGAAAAATGGAACAATAGAAGTTCGCCGCTTCTTTTGCCTCTTTATCGAACCACAGATGTGGAACAATCAATTGTTTGACGACTGCCATGATTACACTCCTTGTACGGTCAACATTTAGGCCAAGAAACGTGTCTGGCCTTCGCGGAAAGCGCGATGCAAACGCTTTGCCGAGTACCGTTGCACTCGCAAAGAATCTGCCGCTTCAACCCATAGTCGAACGGGAAATCCCGATTTCGACAGTCCCGCAAAATTTATTTTTGCAGCGCCGCCAGCCGCTGCTCAAAGTAACGACGCTCGGGGGCCAATTGGCTTCGCGCTAGCGCCTGGTGATAGGCATTGATTGCATCCGCCCTGCGGCCAAGTCTGCGGCACATGTCCGCGCGCGCTGCGTGCAGCAAGTAGTATTCGTTCAATTCGCCTCCAGCGACGAGCGCATCGACGAGTGCGAGGCCTACTTCCGGCCCGTCGCGCATGGCAACCGCCACCGCGCGATTGAGGTCCACGATGGGTGAGGGCGATGCGCGCAGCAAGACGTCGTACAGCCCGATAATCTCCGTCCAGTTGGTGTCGGCGGCGCGGGCGGCATCTGCGTGCACGGCCGAGATGGCCGCCTGCAAGGTGTACGGCCCGATTGGCGGCATCGTCAATGCCCGCTCGACCAAAGCAACGCCTTCGCGGATCAGTTCGCGACTCCACATTGATCGATCCTGATCGTCTAGCAGCACGACATCGCCGGAGGCCGTGGTACGCGCGCCGCGCCGCGACTCGTGCAATAACATCAGCGCCAACAAGCCAATCGCCTCGGCGGCCGGTTGCAACTCGATCATCAAGCGTGCAACGCGGATTGCTTCCGCCGTGAGATCGTGGCGCGTCAGCGAGTCGCCGGACGATGCGGCATATCCCTCGTTGAATACCAGATAAATCACTTGTAACACGCTATCCAACCGTTCGGGCAATTCGTCTGCCGTCGGCACTTGATAGGGAATCTTCGCATCGCGAATCTTGTTCTTCGCGCGGACAATGCGCTGCGCAATCGTTGGCGCGGAAGTGAGAAAAGCACGAGCAATTTCCTCGGTGGTCAGCCCGCAAACCTCGCGCAAGGTGAGCGCGATTTGCGCGTCCGGCTGCAGCGCCGGATGACAGCAAGTAAAAATCAGGCGCAGCCGGTCGTCGTCGATTTCTTCACTCTCGATATCGGCGGGTGCCGCGAGCGTCTCGGCTGCATCCTCCGCCAAGGGATCGAATTTTGCGCGACGGCGCAGCATGTCGATGGCTTTGAATCGCCCGGCGGAGACCAGCCAGGCGCGCGGGTTCGAGGGTATGCCTTCCGCCGGCCATTGCTCAAGCGCCGCACGGAAGGCCTCGTGCATCGCTTCCTCGGCGAGATCGAAATCGCCGAGCAGACGAATCAGCGTCGCGAGAACCCGCCGGGACTCGGTGCGGTAAATCGCATCAACGTGATCGTGGAAGGTTGGTGATGCGTCTATGTTCATTGCTTACGATCTTTTTTTGATTGCGTAAACAGCATGCGCGCGCAACCCGCTTCACGTGGACAAGCGAAATTTGTCCGCGTTCGCGTTATTCAATCTTGCCGATTATCCGCGCCACGTCGAAACGGCGACCCAATAGACCGGGCCGCGCGTTCCGAACGTAGCGATGAAGGGAGCGGAGGGAAAAAATGCACTCGGATCACTTGCCCCACTTCACCGCTTTGCCGCTGGTGGAGTCAAAAGCGGAACCGTCGGCGAGATTGATGCGATAGAACTCGCGCAGCACATTGCCCATGAAACCGATTTCGACAATCGAGACATCACCGAACTGCGTCTTGATGCCGTCGGGCAAGACTTTGTTCATGTCGTCGGCAAACGTTTTCATCGCGGCTTGCAGGCGATCGTCGTATTTCGCCATGCTGTACATGAGCGTGTTGTGTGGATTGTGCGAGGCGGTTTCCTTGCCGTCCTTCATTACGTTCACGCCGGAGACACCGACGGTGCGCGTAAGCTCTTTCGCGGTCTCGGACATGTTCGCGTATACCGGCCCCGTACAGCGGGGCAGCGGGCCATCACGTAGCGGCGTGAGGGCGGCGGTCGCGACGGTGTTGAAGGACATCATGTCGGCGTAGGCCTGGCCGCTTTTCACCACGCCCAGATCAAACCACCACGGCGCGCCGGCACCTTTCGATGCCTCGGTGTTATAGAAGTCTTTCAGCGTGAGGTTCAACACCGGTGGCGCTTTGGGCAGCGCCTTCAACATCTTCGCGGGTGTGGTCGGATCCGCACTATGAATGTGCACCACCGTCACATGCTGCAAATTGAAGGTTCGCGCTTCATCGCCAAGGCCGAGTGAAATCAGTTTCGCGCGCAGGGGCGGGTAAATTTTATTGTCGAGAATGTCGGTGACGTCTTTCGGCAAGCGATACACCAATCCGTAGGTCGCTTTGTGCTCGCGAAATTCTGGTTTGCCGATGCTGCTGTTATCGATGGCCTGCGCCGCAGTCGCGACGATTGCGCCACCGAGTCCGGCCCCTAAAACAAATAACGCGCTGCGAAATGCTCTCATGATTGCGTCTCCTTTGGATGAACTACGTGATCAAGCGGTTGAGAGGGTCGATCAATTGCGGCGATCAAGTGAAAATTCAACGCTAAAAGACGGCATGAGTCAATATTAAAATCTGGAAACAAACAAACGATGGCGCTCACTGGTAGGTCGTATGCCATGCGCTCCGGTAAACTCCACGGATGACGACTGCAACGACACCCCCCGCCGCCAGTTTCCGATCCGATGCCGGCATCATTTCGCTAGTCGGCCTCGCGCACGGCACCTCGCATTTTTTTCACTTGATGTTCCCGTCGCTGTTCCCGTGGCTCATGAGCGAATTCAGTTTGGGTTTTGCCGAAGTGGGTACGCTGATGACGGTGTTTTTTGTTGTCTCCGGTGTCGGGCAGGCCGTTGCCGGCATTTGGGTGGACAAGTTCGGCGCGCACCGCGTCCTGTGCGCGGGCGTCGGTTTGATGTCGGTTTCCGGCGTTCTCCTGTCGATCGCACCGAGTTTCGCGGCATTGTTTGTGGCGGCCGTGGTGGCCGGCATCGGCAACAGCGTGTTTCATCCGGCCGATTTCGCGTTGCTCGCCAAACGCGTTTCGCAGGCGCGCATGGGTCACGCTTTCTCGACCCACGGCATTTCCGGCAATCTCGGCTGGGCCGCCGCACCGATCTTCATGGCGGCCATTGCGAGCACGGCCGGCTGGCGCGCGGCGGGTATCGGTGCCGCGCTCATTGGCGCGCTGTCGCTCATGTTGTTGATCTGGAAACGCGATTTATTGCGCGGTGAATTGTTGAGCACAGCACCGATGCCCGTGACCGAAAATGCGCCGCGCGCCTTGGCGCGCAGCCCATGGACATTCCTGCGCGAGCCGATGATCTGGTTTGCGTTCGCGTTCTTCTTTTTCTCGACGTTTGGATTTGGTGCATTGCAAAATTTTGCGCCGCCATTGTTACGGGAATTGTTCAGTCTTTCATTGGCGGCATCGACCTCCGCGCTGTCTATTTATCTGCTAGGCGGCTCTGTCGGACTGGTGCTGGGCGGCTTTCTCGCGAAGCCCGGCAATCAGCATGAACGCTACGTGATGGCGGCGTTTTCGAGCGGCATTGTGTTCGCACTGATGTTTGCGTTCCTGCCGCTGCCGATCTGGCTGGTACTGCCGATGATGGCGCTGATGGGCTTTGGTGTCGGCATCGCCGGCCCGTCTCGCGATCTGCTAGTGCGCGCCGCGACCAAGGCGCGGCTGGGCGAGGGCGCTTACGGGCGCGTTTACGGCATGGTGTATTCGGGGCTGGATGTTGGGCTGGCGTTGTCACCTATCGCGTTCGGCATGATGCTCGATCGCCATTTGCATTCGATGGTGTTCATTGGCGTCGCGGTGACACTTAGTTGTGCGATTGTGGCAGCGCTCGCGCTGGGCCGGGAAACAGGCGAGCGCCCGACGAAATAAACAAACACAAGCATTGGCGCGGATTTCGGCGGCTTTTTGCCCGAAAATGCCCGCCAAATGGCCTTCTCCGGACTTGATCCGGGGGCGATCTTCGCGGATCGATCAACAACCGTAGGATGGGTGGAGCGCAGCGAAACGCATCACCCGGTCTTCATGCGGCGCATGATGGGTATCGCTTTGCTCCACCCATCCTTCGATCAACGCCCTGCGAGCATCGCAATCATCTGCGGCACATTCAGAATCGTCATGCCGAATTTCGTGGCGCGCAATTTCAATCCGTAGACGGCGTTGTCGCGCGACACCAGCGCGTCGGCTTTCGCGTGGTAGGCGAGGGCGAGAAAGTGTTCATCGTCGCGGTCGCGGCAACGCGGAAAACCGCCGGGCAGCATCAAGTTTTTAAGCGAAAAATCGGCGGGCATGTTGAATACCGTGGTCTCGGCGCAATAGCGATTGAAAATATCATCCTGCCGCGTCGCATCAATCTTCAGTTGCTTGTAGCCGAGCACCCGACGCAACTCGGTGATGGCGGGCGCGTGGGTTAAAACCACGATGCCACCATTGGCGACACCATCGCGCAGCGGCAGCATAAAAGAATCGTCGAACACCAGCCAATCGACGACGACGTTGGTATCGAGTACCAGCCGCAATGGCGTCATGAACGAGTCATAGCGCCTGCCCAGCCGCCGCCGCTGACGCCCACGCCCACTGAAAATTGAAGCCGCCCAAATGGCCCGTGACATCGACCACCTCGCCGATGAAAAAAAGGCCCGGTACGTCGTTGGCTTGCAGGGTTTTTGACGACAGCGCGCGCGTATCCACGCCGCCAAGCGTGACTTCGGCTTTGTTGTAGCCGAGCGTGCCGGAAGGCTTTACTTGCCAATCGTGCAAGGCATTCGCGATCTCAACGATTTTCTTGTCGGTGAATTGATTCATCGGCACATTTATGCCTTGTGCGTCGCACCAGGCTTGCGTGAATCGTTTCGGCAATCGTTCCGCCAGGAAATTGGCGAGTTGCTGTTTTGAGTGACGGTGCTCAGCGATCCATTCCGCGGTATTTTGCCCGGGAAGGAGATCGATATGAATCGGATCCTTCGCTGAACCGTTTTGCCAATAGCTGGATATTTGCAGAATCGACGGCCCGGACAATCCGCGATGGGTGAGCAACAAGTTCTCGCGAAATCGGCCTTCGCGGCAAGACACTTCCGCATCCAGCGAGAGACCCGACAAATCGCCGAATTTCGCGAGACTCTCGGGATCGAAACTCAATGGTACGAGGGCAGGGCGCGGGGGGACAATTTTCAATCCGAATTGTTCGGCGATCTTGTAGCCAAACGGACTTGCGCCGATTTTTGGTACCGATAGCCCACCGGTCGCGATGACTAATACGCCTGCGTCAAATTCGCCTTGGTCGGTTTTGACATGGAAGCCACCTGCATCGCACGAAACGCCTGCAACGTTGCAGGGCATTTTCCATTGCACGCCGGCGCGATCGCAATCGAGTTTCAGCATGTCGATGATTTGCGTGGCGCTGTCGTCGCAGAACAATTGCCCCAGCGTTTTTTCGTGATACGCGATGCCATGCGATTCAACGCGCTTGATGAAATCCTGCGGCGTGAAACGCGCGAGTGCCGATCGGCAAAAATGCGGATTCTCCGAAATGAAATTGTCAGGCCTGGTGTGCAAGTTGGTGAAGTTGCAGCGCCCGCCGCCGGAGATGCGGATTTTTTCGCCGAGCTTGTGATAGTGGTCGATCAGCAACACCGATTTTCCGCGCCGTCCCGCCTCGATGGCGCACATCATGCCGGCCGCACCGGCGCCGATGATGATCGCGTCGTAGCTCAACGGTTTCGTGGCGGCAGTACGGCGCGCAAGAAGGCGTAGCCAAGCAATGCGGAAGCGATGGAGCCGCCTAATACCCCCAACCGCACGGCGACCGCGAACCGCTCGGCGTCGTCTTCCCACGCCAGCGTGCCGATGAAGAGACTCATCGTGAAACCGATCCCGCAAAGCAATGAGACGCCGAACATGGCGCGCCAGTCGGCACCCTCGGGCAATCGCGCCCAGCCGATTTTGACCGCGAGCCATGTCGATGAAAATACGCCGATCACTTTGCCGAACAGGAGACCGAACGCAATGCCCATCGTCACCGGATGCGCGAGCGCTTTGAAATCGACACCGGCAAGCGAGACGCCGGCATTGGCGAACGCGAACATCGGCAAAATGAAGTAGGCGACGAGGGGATGCAGATCGTGTTCGAGTTTTCGTACCGGGCTGGGCGAATCGGCTGTCGCGCCGCGCATCGGAATGGCGAGTGCGGTGACGACACCAGCCAATGTGGCGTGCACGCCGGATTTCAGCACGCAGACCCACAGAAACATGCCGACAAACACATACGCCGGCACCGACGTTGAACCGCTCCGATTCAACGCGAAGAGCGCCGCCACGCCAAAGAACGCGAGCGTCAGTGACACACCGTTGAGATCGGCGGTATAAAAAATCGCGATGATGACAATGGCGCCCAAGTCATCGACGATCGCGACGGCGGCGAGAAATACTTTCAGCGCCACCGGCACCCGATCGCCGAGCAAAGTCAGCACGCCCAGTGCGAAAGCGATATCGGTGGCGGCGGGAATGGCCCAGCCGCGTATGCTCACCGGATCCTGCCAATTGAGCGCCGCATAAATGCATGCCGGCACGATCATCCCGCCCAGCGCGGCAATGCACGGCAGCATCAGCGATTGACGCGTCGACAAACTGCCCTCGAGCACTTCGCGTTTGATTTCAAGGCCGACGAGAAAAAAGAAAATCGCCATCCAGAAATCGTTGATCCACAACAGCAGCGGCTTGGCGATATTGAGCGGCCCCAGCCGCACTTGCCCAGGCATGTCGAGCAGGCGGGCGTAGGCACTCTCGAGCGGCGAATTGCTGACGATAAAGGCTAGCAATGCGGCGGCCATCAGCAACAGCCCGCACGCCGCTTCCAATTTGAAGAAACGCGTCAATGCGCCGGAAATCGTTGTCACCGCGACCGGTGCGGCAATGGGAAAACTGCGTTTGCGTTTGGTCATTTCTTGCTACGTGGATAGCGAATGCAATTGATCAGGTGATCGTTCACCATGCCGGTCGCCTGCATGAAGGCGTAGCAAATGGTCGACCCAACAAACTTGAATCCGCGCTTTTTCAGATCCTTGCTCATGGCATCGGATTCGGTTGTCGTCGCCGGGACGCCGGACATGGCGGTCCATCGATTGACGATGGGCTTGCCGCCAACGAACGACCAGATGTAAGCGTCAAAACTACCGAACTCTTTTTGCACGGCGAGGAAGGCGTGCGCGTTGACGACCGCGCTCGCGACCTTTAATCGATTGCGAACAATGCCGGGGTCTTGAAACAAAAACGCCAATTCGGCGTCGGTAAATTTCGCCACTTTCGCGGGATCGAAATCGGCGAATGCCTTGCGATAATTTTCGCGTTTTGCCAAGATCGTTGACCATGACAGGCCGGCTTGCGCGCCTTCGAGAATCAGGAACTCGAACAGCGTGCGTTCATCGTGAACCGG
>JANPBQ010000143.1:0-5325 GCA_031430555.1 Betaproteobacteria bacterium | reverse complement strand
CCACACCAGAATGGCCGACAGCGCCGCCAACGGAATATTCACGGCAAATGGCGCGGCGACGACGATGATCAGCAGCAGCACCAATGCGTGAACGATGCCGGCCACCGGTGAGCGCGCGCCGGCGCGCACATTGGTCACGGTGCGGGCGATGGTGCCGGTGGCTGCGATGCCACCAAAGAACGGTGTAAAAAAGTTGGCCACGCCCTGGGCCATCAATTCCTGATTGGGATCGTGCCGGTCGCGAATCATGCCGTCGGCGACGCGGGCGCACAACAGCGATTCGATCGCGCAAAGTAATGCAATGGCAATGGTCGGTGCGACCAGATTTCTGGCGGACTCCCACTCGAACGCGGGAATCGCTGGCATTGGCAGGCCGCTTGGCAGTGCGCCGAATTTGCTGCCGATGGTCTCGACCTGCAAGTGAAACAGCCACACCGCAATCGACCAGACGACGAGCACAACGAGGGTCGACGGCAGCTTCGACATGATGTGTGCCCACCGATTGGGCTGTGGTTTGTAGGCGACTGGCCACAGCACAATCACCAGCAGCGATGAGGCACCAATTGCAAAAGCAATCCAGTTAACCGTGTGAATGCTCTCGGCAATCACCGAGAGCAACGAGAAAAAATTGGATGGCACTTTGGGAATCGCCAGCCCCAAGAAATCCTTTACTTGTGAGACGCCGATGATGATGGCGATACCCGCCGTAAAGCCGATGACGATGGATACCGGAATGAAGCGCACCAGACTGCCAAGCTTGAATGCGCCCATCGCGAACAACAGCACCCCGGACATCATGGTGGCGATCAAAAGATTGGCAACACCGTATTTTTCGGCAATGCCATAGAGCAGCGCCACAAACGCACCCGCCGGGCCGCCGATCTGCACGCGCGAACCACCCAGGGCGGAGATGAGAAAGCCGCCGACAATGGCGGTCACGATGCCTTGTTCCGGACGTACACCAGAGGCAATGCCGAACGCCATCGCCAGCGGCAGCGCCACCACACCGACTGTCAATCCGGCGGAAAGATCATGACTGAAATCGGCGCGATTGTAGGTTTTTACATGCGTCAACAGGCGCGGCTTGAATCGAAACGCCTTGAACGCATCAAGCAGATTGGCGATGAATGGATTCAAGTTTTGGTGGTCAAATGAGAGAAGGAATTCATCTTGCGAACAAGACAATGTGCTAATCGATTATAGGCTCCGGGTCGAAGTGAGTGCGGCCACATTAAAAGCTAAAACTCCACTTTGGGTGCGGCGTTTCTGATGTTTTCGGCCTGAAAGGCGCGCCAGTGCTGGGCCTTGCCAATGGGCACTCCTTACTACCCCAATTCTTGTATCCCCGGACTTGTTCCGGGTCCTAATTTTCAATGCAACTTAACAGGTTCCAGAAATTGGGTACCGGCCTTCGCCGGTACGACACGGTTAAATAGAAGTACCCCAATGCGCCTATTTGTTTGCTCCACCATTGGCCGCATAAACCGCATTCAACATCGCATCCAGCGACGCTTGCGCGAACACCGCGTTGGGGCTGTTGATCATCATCACCACGATCCAGCGGCGACCATTGGCATCAAGCACATAGCCAGCGATGGCTTTCGAATCATTCAGCGTGCCGGTCTTAATGTGCGCTTGCCCCGCAATCGATTCCGATTTCGCGCGGCGGCGCATGGTGCCATCCACGCCGACCAGCGACAGCGACGAGACGAATTCCGGCATCACGCTTGATTTCCACGCGGCGTCGAGCAACTGTGCCAGCGTCGTGGCACTGATGCGCTCGCTGCGCGAGAGTCCTGACCCGTTGTCCAGATTCAGCTCCGGCGCGGCGATGCCCTTCTTGGCAAGCCACTCGCGGATGATCTGCGTGGACGCCGCCTGATTTCCCGGCGGCTTGTCGAGCTCGGCCGAGAGCGTAAGAAACAACTGGCGCGCCATCACGTTGTTGGAATATTTGTTGATGTCGCGGATCGCGTCAGCCAGCGGTGGGGATTCGGCGGTCGCGATCAAGCGCGCCTCGGCGGGCGCGGTGGTGAGCTTAACGGCCCCGTTCCAGACGCCGCCGATATCCTTCCACATACCGGCGAACACACCGCCGACAAAACGCGCGTGATCGAGCAACGAAATATTCCATACCCGTTCACCGCAACGCTTTGAATAATGTCCGGTGAATGACACTTTCAATTTCGTCGGAGACGGTGTTTGAATATCCGTGATCACGCGTTCGCGCCAATCGCCGCAGGGCCCATCGATCAATTTCACACGATTGACGATATCGAGCTGCGCGGGCCGCACGTCGGGTGAAATCGACACTAACTTGTCATCGATTGAGGGCGCAAAGAAGAACCGCACTGTCTTGAAATTGAGCAGCAACGGGTCTGGGCCGACGTTGTAGGACCGCAGCGCCTCGCCGTCGAACTTCGCCGGATCGTGCGGGATGTCCTCGAAGAAACTGCGATCCAGAATCAAGTCACCATTGATCGTCGACAGCCCGCGTTCGCGTAATTGCCGCAGCAACAACCAAAACCGCTCCACCGATAATTTCGGGTCGCCGTAACCTTTCAACACCACGTCACCGGTAAGCGTGCCATGGCGAATTTCGCCGACAATCGACACTTCGGTTTTCCAGGTGTAGGCGGGGCTGAGCAGCTCCAATCCCGCGTAAGTGGTGACGAGCTTGATCACCGAGGCCGGGTTCATGGCTTTGGATGCGTTCAGGGCGTAAGTGGCGTCTTTCGCGCCGATTTCCCTGACGACGACACCAACGTCTTCCACGGGAATTTTCGCGCGCAAGAGTGCGGAGGAAACACTCGGCGGCAGGGTCTGTGCGCCGACGCCCAACGCCATCCACACGCAACATCCAATGATGAATCGCGAACCGATCATGGGTTCGCGACTTCGTCGATTGCGGTGATTGTTTGTTTCACGAGCCAGGCGAATTCATCTTCCTTCACGATATACGGCGGCATGAAATAGATCGTCTTGCCAATGGGCCGCAGCAACACGCCGCGATTCATGGCGGCCGAAAAAAACGCGCGTGCGAACTCGGGCGTTTCGGTGTTGATATCGAACACCCAGATCATGCCGACATGGCGGAAATTTTTCACGCGTGAATGCGCGCGGATCGCTTTCGCATGTTGTGAAAATATCTTCGCCAGCCCGACATTGGCCTCGATCACGTTGTCGCTCTCGAAAATATCCAACGTCGCCAGCGCCGCACGGCAGGCGAGCGCGCTACCGGTGTAGGAATGCGAGTGCAGAAAACCGCGCGCGACATCGTCGTCATAAAACGCGGCGTAAATATCGTCGGTCGTGAGTACGCACGACAACGGCAAGTAGCCGCCCGTGAGGCCTTTCGAGAGACACATGAAATCGGGCTTGATGTTGGGTTGCTCGCAGGCGAACATCGTGCCGGTGCGACCGAAGCCGGTCATGATCTCATCGGCGATCAGATGCACGCCGTATTGCGTACACAGCGCGCGTGCCCGTGTGAGCCAGGCCGCATCGTACATGCGCATTCCCGAGGCGCCTTGCACCAAGGGCTCGATGATGAGCGCGGCGATTTCTTGGTGGTGCTCGCGCAACAAATTTTCCAACGCGGTTGCCTCTGCATCGTCGCCGGGAAACGGGATCAACAGATTGTTGTTCAACAGCGGCCCGTACGCGTCGCGAAAAATTGCCACGTCGGTGACGGCCAAGGCACCGATGGTTTCACCGTGATAACCGCCTTGCAGGCAGATAAATTTTTGTTTGGCAGCGTGACCCGCATTGTGCCAATAATGAAAACTCATTTTCAACGCGATCTCGACCGCGCTCGCGCCATCGCTGCCGTAGAACGCGTGGCCGAGACCGGTCAATTGACCGAGGCGCTCGGAGAGTGCAATTGCCGGCTCATGCGTGAAGCCCGCAAGCATCGTGTGTTCGAGGCGATCCAGTTGATCTTTCAACGCAGCGTTGATGCGCGGATTCGCGTGGCCGAACAAATTCACCCACCACGACGACACGGCATCCAGATATCGATTGCCATCGGCGTCGATCAGCCAGGCACCGTCTCCCTTCACGATCGGTACCAGCGGAAAACGTTCGTGGTGTTTCATTTGCGTGCAGGGATGCCAGACCGCGTCGAGCGAGCGCGAGACGAGAGAGGCGAATGCGGTGGTGCGGGTTTTTGTGGGCATCGGCAGGCAATGTAGCACAGCGTCCGCGAGCGCCGTGCCGGCGCAATCAGCGCGGTGCTGGCACCCGTTCGCCGCGATTGCTAGCAACACGCGATGAAAGAATTTTGGCGAAATGTGTTCTGTTTCATTGGGTGCCGCGTTGAATCGGCGTGTAGTGATGTCACGTGACCTGTTGTGGAATCATCAATCGACCGGAGAGGATCTTATGAACCTGCTGGATTTGATCGAGAACCAAGTCATCGCCAATCGTCTGCCGCTGGTGGCGGTCTCACTCGCCGCTGTGCCGCATACCAACACGCCGACTGTATTGACGCTGCACTGGCACGGATTTGTCGAGGTGAAATTAACCGATGATTCCAACACGATCGGCTACCAGCCGGTGCCAAGCTCGGCGCTGCAAATCAACCGCCGCTGGGATCGCTTTGACGACCTCGATGCCGAAACGCTTGAAGCCGCATGGGAATTGGGCGCATGGAATCTGGAGCGGCTGGAAGCACGACCGTTCGGTCGCATGGGTGCACCGACCTCGGAAACCATCGACGGCATGCATGCCTTTGGTTCATCGCCGCTCGCCATCGAGGGCGAGGCGCCGTTTGTGGCCGACGTGCCCGACAGCGATGAGCTGATCGACGCGGCGGGGCGTTCGGGCTACGTGCAATGGTTGTTTCGCCCGGTGCGCGGCGGCTTGTGGTCCGACGTGGCGGACGATGTGACCTTGCAACCCGGTGGCTACCGCAATCCGCCATGCCCCATATTGAGTGAAGCGCCCGAACGCAGGCTCACGCCGCGTGATCGGCGCTGGGTGTATCAGATGGGTCGCAGCAATCGTATTGCGGCAGGTGGCTGCGCGCACTGACTGTACTCTCATCTCCCACAGTAGATCGGTGTACTGCGCAATGCGGCACACAAGCGGTGGGTATTTCATTTACTGATAATTTTTGGGTCGGATGCGTTATGCTGTCCGGCCGAATATTTCGCGATAATTGTCTGCTGCACGGAAGGTATCGGCAGCACCGATCAACACATTTTTTCCTGCCGATTTATAATTATGAGCGAGTTTTCCGACCGTTGTGGTCTTCCCAACCCCGTTCACACCCACAACAATAATAACATATGGTTTGGTATGCGGAGGAAATTCAAATGGATC
>JANPBQ010000142.1:0-43233 GCA_031430555.1 Betaproteobacteria bacterium | reverse complement strand
TGGCCAATTAGCTCAGCCGGTTAGAGCAACGGAATCATAATCCGTGGGTCCCCTGTTCGAATCAGGGATTGGCCACCAAACTACCTGATTTGTCGGCGTTTTTTCCCGACTCCACTAGCCCGCCGGTTCCCGGCACTATTTGGAGATCGAAAATGACACCAGCAAATGCTTTTGTACTATCCGCGATCGTTTTTCCCGGAACGGTTGCACCCCGTCACCCCAATTTAGTTCGGGGTGTCGCATGAGCGCGCTGCATCTGGCTGCGGAGAACATCAGCGCACGCATTCGGACCTTGTCCGAGCGTCCCCAGTCACTCACGGTGCGCGAAGTCATTGATCGCTTCATGCTCGCGTACGCCAAACGCTCTCACCGTGCAGAACTTGTGATGGCTTCATGCGGATTTGCGCCAAAAGTGATATCCCAATCAGTCAACGGTAGAGCCATGGGGAGTTCTGCTTGGCAATTTCACCAAAGGATTACAAGTCACCCCAGAGTGTCGCCATGACCTCTGCAAAGCGTCGTGCGATCTGATTTTCAAGCGGATGCTTGCCGTTTATGACAACCTGTTTCCCAGCAACAAAAACGTCACGCACGGCTGACCCGTCGCTTGCAAAAATCAATGCGTCAAGAATGTGAGACGGCGGAATGCCGATAAGGCCCGGCAATTGGGTGTCGAGAATCAACATATCAGCCCTCGCACCTATGACAAATCCCCAGGGTGTCGCGCCCGCAGCATGTTGGCCGCCGCACAGCACGGCGTCAAACAATCGCGCGGCAGTGGCCGGCTGTCCAAAGTTTGGCGCGGCGGCAACGTTTCGCCGTTGCGAGAACAATCGCTGACCGTACTCGAGCCAACGCAATTCTTCCGCCCAATTGCGCGACACCTGGCTGTCGGACCCGATCGCAATGGGTACCTTCGCCGCCAACCATGCAGGCAAGTCGATCATGCCGTCGCCGAGATTGGCCTCTGTGCTGGGACAAATGACAATTCCCGCACCGCTGCGCGCCACTGAATCAACTTCTCCCGGTGTCGCGTGTGTCGCGTGTATCAATTGCCAACGCGAATCGGGATGGAAGTCCTGGCAAAGCAACTCAATCGGGCGTAACCCCGAGGCTGCAAGACATTCATCGACTTCCCGTATTTGCTCGGCGATGTGCAGATGTATGGGTACGTCGTCATCGCCCACTATCTGCACGAGTTGCGCGATGGATTCTCTAGAAGCCGCTCGTAGTGAGTGGATGGCCACCCCCGCATTGACCAGTGCGCGGCGAGATGTTTGAATCGCGCGGTAGAGGTTGTGAATCATTCCGGGCGTGCCGGCAAACCTGCGCTGGTCATCGCGAAGAGCCGGCTGGGTGAATCCGGCGCGCTCATACAAAACGGGCAACAGGGTTAATCCAATGCCGGCATCCGCCGCCGCGTCAGCTGTAGCCCAACTTAAGGTGGCCGGGTCGTCATAGGGCTGACCGCTCTCAGCGTGGTGCAGGTAATGAAACTCGCACACGTGCGTGTAGCCTCCCTTGAGCATCTCGATATACAACTGTGCCGCCACCGCGCGCATCTGATCGGCGGTGATGCGCAGCGCCACGCCATACATTCGATTTCGCCACGACCAGAAATCGTCCGAGGCGGAATCACGCCGCTCGGACAGACCGGCAAAGGCGCGCTGAAACGCGTGGCTGTGGGCATTCACAAGTCCCGGCAATGCCGGGCCGGACAGTACGGTCGCGTGGGCTGGCGGCGAATGCACATCGGCTGTAATGTCAGACCAAACCCCTTGGGCATTGACGGTCAGGCACACGCCTAGGAGCCACTGTCCGCCGATCCACGCGTGTGGCACCCACAACAGTTTGTCAGTCATTGCGCCAAAGTACGAAATTGGTGCTTATGCGGTGTTGCCCGAATAACCCAGCCACCAACTGCAGGCACTCGGGTCATCGGGGACAAAGCGGCAGGGGTTGCCACCAAGATTCCACGCCAGCGTGTACGCCTCGAGTCGACGCCCGGGATCCTGCCGGCTGTTGCTGCCGGAGTCTTTGGGTTCCTCATGCCATTGGCCGGCACTGACAGTGAACAGGCCGCGTTCGTCGAAGCATTCGCGCCAGAGTTGATTGGCTTGAACCTGTCTCATCGCGCCAATGCCATCTCGCACCATCAGGTTGAGATCCTGCGTGGGGCCGTCGACCAGAGAACAGCCTGGGGCGGTAGCGCCATCGAAACAAAGCGGTGCATCGCCGACACACACCGGTCGTTCGCCGCTTGAAAACCGCAGGAGAACTCCGGCACCTTGCACCACCGCGAACCATCGCTCGACGCCGGGGAAGGAAGAGAAAGGGCCATCCTCCTCAATGTCTGCCAGGCTCACCCGCAACTTCCAATCGGCGCCGGCCGGTCGGGCCAGCATCTCTCTCGTGCGCCCGCCGCCGTTGCGCCACGGCTGCGACACCAGTTGCCCAGCGCGGATCAGCACCATTGCAGCTCCATGGATATCGCTGAGTTCATGGCTTGAATTTTCCATGCAACATGTAACGCGAACCCGGATGCACCAGCCGCGCCTGCGTGATCGGCACGCCGCCTCTCTCGGTGCCGCGCGCAACGACCAGGCAAGGCTCGTCAGGCCGGATCCTTAGCAAACGCGCTTCCTGCGCGGTGGGAACGCTGGCCTCGATCGAGTACTGTGCCTCCCAAAGCGGCGCGACTTGCAGCAGGTAGTGCGTCGGCGTGATCTGCGTAAAGTCGACGCCAAGGTAGTCCGGCGCGCAGGCCGGATTGACGTAACGATCCTCGCACTGCAATGGCACGTCGTTTTCGAAATGAACGATAAGGGTGTGAAATACCGCCTCGCCGGCGGCCAGACCCAAAGAGGCGGCCACCTCCGCCCGGGCGCGCTCGCGCTTCGCGACATGCACCTCGGCGTGGTGGCGGTGGCCGCGCTCGGTGATCTCTTCGTGCAGGTCGCGGATCCTCAGCGTCGCCGACACGCGAAACAGGTGTGCCGCAAACGTACCGACGCCCTGAAGGCGATTGACCAACCCTTCAGATTGCAGCTCGCGCAGCGCCCGCGTCACCGTCATGCGGCTGACGCCGAATTGCGCCACCAGTTCGGCCTCGGAGGGCATTACCGCGCCTGGCGGCCACCTTTCACCGGCGAGACCGTCCTTAAGGAATTGCTTGATACGGGCGTAAGGCGCTATTGGCAGCGCGGCGGGTGCCGAGGACGCGTTGTCGATGAAAACCATGACGAAAATTTTACTTGCATATGCTTGTATAGTCAAGTAGAGTATCGCCATTCCATCAATCGCTGCATCGAGGTGTCAATGTCCGGCACTCTGCATATCGCCAAGCCACGCCCGGTGCGTGCGCCGCGCGGCACGCAACTCACTTGCAAGAACTGGCTCATCGAAGCCGCGTACCGCATGCTCCAGAACAACCTCGACCCCGAGGTGGCCGTAAACCCGGACGCACTGGTGGTCTACGGCGGCATCGGCAAGGCGGCGCGCAACTGGGACTGCTATGAAGCCATCCTCAAAAGCCTGCGCGAACTGAACGAAGACGAAACGCTGCTGGTTCAGTCGGGCAAACCGGTGGGCGTGTTTCGCACCCATGTCGATGCGCCGCGTGTACTGATCGCCAACTCGAATCTGGTGCCCAAATGGGCAACTTGGGAACACTTCCATGAGCTCGATCGCAAAGGCCTGATGATGTATGGCCAGATGACGGCCGGCTCGTGGATCTATATCGGCAGCCAGGGCATCGTCCAGGGTACCTACGAAACGTTTGTCGAAGCGGGTCGGCAGCACTATGGTGGCGACCTTGCGGGCCGTTGGATTCTCACTGGCGGCCTGGGAGGCATGGGGGGCGCGCAGCCGTTGGCCGCAAGTTTTGCGGGCGCTTCGTCGCTGAACATCGAATGCCAGCAATCACGCATCGAATTCCGCATCAAGTCCCGCTATCTCGACGAACAGGCGACAAGCCTCGATGATGCGCTGACCCGATTGAAGCAATACACAGCTGAGAAGAAGGCGGTTTCCATCGGGCTGCTTGGCAACGCGGCCGACATCCTGCCTGAATTGGTCAGGCGGGCACGGCGCGGCGGACTCTGCCCGGACCTGGTGACCGATCAAACGTCGGCACACGATCTGATCAACGGCTACCTGCCTTCAGGCTGGAGCGTAGAAACTTGGCGCGCGGCGCAAGCCGATACATTGCAACATGCGTCGCTGCGCGAAGCGGCAGCGAAAAGCTGTGCAGTGCATGTGCAAGCCATGCTCGATTTCCGGGCCATGGGCGTGCCGACGGTGGACTACGGCAACAACATCCGTCAGGTCGCGTTCGACCAAGGCGTGACGAATGCATTCGACTTTCCCGGGTTTGTGCCCGCGTATATTCGCCCGCTGTTCTGCCAAGGCAGGGGCCCATTTCGTTGGGTTGCGTTGAGTGGAGACCCTGAAGATATCCGCAAGACCGATGCCAAAATGAAGGTTCTGTTCCCTGAAGACAAGCACCTGCATCGCTGGCTCGATTTGGCCGCCGACCGCATTGCCTTTCAGGGCCTGCCCGCGCGCATTTGCTGGATTGGCCTAGGCGAGCGCCATCGTGCCGGTCTCGCGTTCAACGAGATGGTCAGGAGCGGCGAATTGAAGGCGCCCATTGTCATCGGCCGCGACCATCTGGATAGCGGTTCGGTCGCCTCGCCCAATCGCGAAACCGAGGCCATGCGCGACGGCAGTGATGCAGTGTCGGATTGGCCGCTGCTCAATGCGCTGCTCAACACCGCAGGTGGTGCCACATGGGTGTCGCTGCATCATGGCGGTGGTGTCGGCATGGGGTATTCCCAACATGCCGGGGTGGTCATCGTCTGCGATGGTACCGATGCTGCGGCCAAACGCATCGAGCGTGTGTTGTGGAACGATCCCGGCACGGGCGTGATGCGCCATGCCGATGCCGGCTACGACGAGGCAATCAAATGCGCGCGCGAGCAGAGTCTGAACATGCCGATGCTGAGAGATTGAGATGCTGATTTTACCCGGCCAGCTCACGCTCGATATCCTGAAGTCCATTCATGCCGGTGGCGTGAATCTGACATTGCCGGCTTCCACTCGGGATGCAATTCGCGCCAGCGCGGAAGTCGTGCAACGCGCGGCGGATGGCGACGTGCCGGTCTATGGCGTCAACACTGGCTTTGGCAAGCTCGCGAACCAGCGCATTGCCAAGGCGCAGATCGAGTCCCTGCAACTCAACCTGATCAGATCACACAGTGTAGGTGTCGGCGAGCCGCTTGCGCCCGACGTGGTGCGTTTGATCCTCGCGCTTAAAGTTGCCAGCCTGGCGCGGGGGCACTCCGGCGTACGCGAAGTCGTCATCGACACTCTGCTGGCCGTGTACAACCACGGCTTCGTGCCATTCATTCCATCACAGGGATCGGTAGGTGCATCGGGAGATTTGGCGCCACTTGCGCATTTGACGTTGGCGTTGCTTGGCGAAGGCGAAATGCTTGTTGACGGCATGCGCAAGAATGCCGCCGAGGCGCTGGAGGCGGCCGGCATCGCGCCGCTCATCCTTGGCGCGAAAGAGGGCCTGGCGCTGATCAACGGCACACAAGTCTCCACCGCGCTCGCGTTGCATGCGCTGTTCAGTTTCGAGCCCGTGTTGGAGGCGGCACTCGTTGTTGGTGCCATGACGGTGGATGCGGCCCGCGGCAGCGACGGCCCCTTTGATCCACGCATTCATCAACTGCGCGGCCAGCCTGGCCAAATCGCCGCCGCACATTATTTTCGTGCGCTGCTTGCCGGCAGCGAAATTCGCGAGTCACATGTGAACGGCGACGACCGTGTGCAAGATCCGTATTCGCTGCGTTGTCAGCCACAGGTGGTGGGTGCCTGTGTGGACCAACTTCGACACGCGAGCATCGTTTTGCAGTGCGAAGCCAACGCGGTGACCGACAATCCCCTCGTTTTCGCCGAGGATGGCGCGATGATATCCGGCGGCAACTTTCACGCTGAACCCGTGGCGCTGGTCGCCGACGGCATGGCCCTCGCGATCGCAGAAGTCGGGGCCATTTCCGAGCGCAGGATTGCGATGCTGATCGACAGCGGCGTGTCGCGCTTGCCTCCCTTTCTTGTCGCCGATGCGGGATTGAATAGCGGCTTCATGATCGCGCATGTCACCGCCGCATCGCTTGCGTCGGAAAACAAATCACTCGCGCATCCTGCGAGCGTAGATAGCCTGCCGACGAGCGCCAACCAGGAAGACCATGTTTCCATGGCCACCTTCGCGGCACGCCGCCTGCAAGCGATGATTGCCAACACCGCGCACATCCTGGGCATCGAGTTGCTGGCTGCGGCGCAGGGTATCGAATTTCTCCGCCCGTTGCGCACCTCAATTGCCATCGAAGGAGCGCACGCCTTGGTGCGGAAGAGCGTT
Source organism: Betaproteobacteria bacterium (assembly GCA_031430555.1). GTDB lineage: Bacteria > Pseudomonadota > Gammaproteobacteria > Burkholderiales > Usitatibacteraceae > UKL13-2. Next base: position 36,809 of record JANPBQ010000142.1, on the reverse strand, counting down.
TCCGCGTTGACGCAGGATCGTCATCTTTCACCGGACATCGAACATGCGACGAATCTGGTGCGCGATGGTTCGATTTCGCAGGTTCTACGAGCACTGCCAAATTTACCGGCACTTTGGCGGCTACCGGCTCAACAGGCTGGCTCTTAATCAATGTCACCAAAAATCTTGGAAGTGAATCATCGTGTATCCGAATATTTTTGCATTCGCAAGACGAGCGTTCGTTGAATCCGATCAACCATTTGCCAAGCTTGGCATTGCATTTGCTTTATCCGAGCATGGGCAAATATTGGTTACGACGTAGGCAAGGTTTATAGGCACGGTTGGTAACGATTCGTCAATGTTTTCAAGTAACGACAGCCACGCCGCTCGGCTGAACAATTGAGCGGCTAACTTACTTAATGGAAAGTTGACAAGATCATGACTTATAAACTTACCCAAACTGCGATCGCCACGGGCGTATTTTTTCTTGTCAATAGTGCGGTCGCACAGCAGGCACCGCCCGTTACTGCTACTGCGGTCGGACAGTCTGTGTCGCTTGACAAGATCCAGGTGACGGGCAGCCGTATCAATTTGAAACAGGATCAAATCGCCGGTGTTGGTCCAGTCACCGTTATCGATAGCGAGGCGATTCAACGTTCCGGTGCCATTTCCGTTGAGACACTGCTGCAGCGACTACCTGCATCTGCCGGCTTCGCGGGGAACCAGACCAGTGCCTATTGGACCAGCAACGGCTGGGGTACGACGCAGGTTAACCTGCGCGGCCTCGGGATCAACCGGACCCTGGTCCTGCTGAATGGCCGGCGTGTAGTGAACGGCGGCACAGGCGCGAACAGCTCGGTGGATCTGAGCATGATTCCCGTTGCCATGATCGAGCGGATCGAGGTCCTGAAAGACGGTGCGTCCGCAATCTACGGTGCGGATGCTGTCGCCGGCGTCGTGAACATCATTACCAAAAAAGGGTTGAATGGCGGCGAAGCTGCCATTCGGTACGGCGAAACATCACGCAGCGACGGCGACGAAACCAGCGTCGATCTGGCATGGGGCGTGACCGGCAGCAAAGGCTCGCTCATGACTGCGATCCACTACGCGAAAGCCGGGGCGGTCGGCATGGCCAGCCGCGCACCCTGCGGACTGGGCGAACTAAATGGAAAGCTGGAATGCGTCAACAGTTCGTCCACGCTCGGCGGTCGCGCACGCTTGGCTGACGGGCGGCGTATTAATTTCAACAATGCGGTTCAAGCCACCCCGACCTTCGAGCCGTATTCGGCCCTGGTCCACAACTACAACAGCAACCAGTCGCTCAATGCCGTCAATCCAATAAAGCGTCTTGGCCTGAGCACCTTTGGAACCCTCAATCTCACCCCGGACACAGAGCTTTTCACGGAGGTGCTGTTTTCGTACCGCGACTCGGGCCAGCTTGCTACTCCGGGAACGCTCGGGGCAAACCGCGCCATCACTCTTGCGGCAAATCATCCAACAAATCCTACTGGGCAAGCATTGACGTTGGAACGGCGCCGCATTGGGGAAGTCGGTGCCCGCAATTTCTTTCAGGAGACCAATACCTTTCGGGTTTTGACCGGTGCAAAGGGAAATTTCGGTGCTAACTGGGATTGGAATGCGGCATTGAACTGGGGGCGCAATACTGGCATCGACGGCTCGACGAATGTTGCTAACCTTGATCGCGTCGATCTGACGCTCGACCGAACTCGATGCAGCACGGCGGTTGGCGCGGCCATTCCGTGCGGCAATTACCTTGGAAACGGCAGTCTTACGCCCGCCGTGCTGAAATACATTCTGGCGACCACGCGTGATACCGGCGGCAACGACCAGAAAAGTGCCAGCGCCAATGTTAGCGGCCAGCTGTTTGAATTACCCGCCGGTCCGGTGGGATTCGCGTCAGGCTTAGAGCTTCGCAAGGAGAGCGGCTGGCGCAACCCGGATAGCCTTACCGTAATGGGCGCGGCCAACGCTAACCGCCAGGATCCGATTGCCGGTGAGTACACCGCACGCGAACTTTATGCCGAGTTGTCTGTGCCAATCTTGAAGCAAGTGCCGTTCATTGAATCCTTGAACATCAACGCGGCCGGCCGATATTCTGATTACAACCTTTTCGGATCCAAGAGTACTTATAAATTGGGGCTGGATTGGCAAGTGATCAAGAGCGTAAAAGCGCGCGCCAATTATTCGACTTCATTTCGCGTTCCCAACGTTCCGGAACTTTTCGGGGGAGTGTCTGAAGGCAATTTGACCACCACCGATCCATGCAGCAGATGGAGCACCCTACCAACATCTTCGGTGGTCTCGCAGAACTGCGCGGCAGCAGGTGTTCCCGCCGGCTTCACGCAGCTCGGCAACACCATTTTGACCACTGGGGGCGGCAATCCGAAACTGAAGCCCGAGGATGCCAAAACGCTGACCGTCGGCGTGGTGTGGACGCCATCCAAGGTGCTGACTCTGACGGTTGACTACTACAACATCAAGATCAACAATGCGATTCAAAGTGTTCCCGGATCAACCAAGCTATCGGTTTGCTACAACACGCCGGGGCGGGCCCACTTGTTCTGCAATCCGTCGAGCTTTACTCGCAACCCGGTTACGGGCGAAGTGAATTTCCTTTCCGCGCAGCCACTCAATGCCGCAAACGAACGACTCACCGGAATCGATATCGGCGCACTCTACGAGTTCAAAGTCGCCGGATACACCTCAACGATCAGCGCGGATATTTCGCGCCTTGCCCGCTACGAAGTCGAACCATTTCCAGGTGGAGCTGTAATCGTTTATACGGGAAAAACTACGGGCGGTCGCGGCACCTATTCCCAATGGCGGGGATTGAGCTCGCTGACCTTGGCGAGGGAAGCCTGGTCTGGTTCATACGGGGTTCAGTACATCGGTTCCGCAACCGACATCAACTCGCCGGCCGCGATCGGTGGAAGTGTCCCCGGTGTCTTTTATCAAACGGTGCAGGTGAAGTATGCGGTCAGCAAAGCGCTGGATATTTCGGCGGGCATCGACAATCTCTTCGACAAGAAGCCCCCTTATATGCCCAGCTACACGGACGGCAATACGGACACCATGACCTACGACTTGCTGGGTCGCCGTTGGCACGCGCGCATTGCCTATCGCTGGTAGGAACTTGTCGGCACTGCGGGCGTTCCGCTCGCAGTGCCTTCTGACGCAGCAATTGCTTAGGGACCAGACACCATGACACTACCGTTCTGGGTGCGCCGCACCCACAAATGGATCGGCTTGATCGTCGGCGTGCAGGCGTTGCTTTGGATGATCAGCGGTGTATACATGACGGTGATTTCGCTTGATGTCATTCATGGCGACCATCTCGCGCATGTCGCGCGCGAGCCGCTGGGGCAATCCGGCGAACGGGTGGATATGGGCAGGCTGGCCGCGCTGTATCCCGGTATTCAGTCTTTGCGGCTCAAGAAATTGCTTGGACGGGAGGTCTTTGAAATTCGCCAAGGCGAGAGGAGTTCGTTGGTTAGCGCGCAAACGGGTGAAACCATTAGTCCGTTGAAGCGGGAAGAAATTGTGGCGCTGGCCAAGGAAATATATCAAGGCACTGCGCAAGTCCTGGCTGTGGACTTGATCACCGAGGTTCCCAAGGAAGTTGCCCGTCGGCCCATACCGATGCCGATGTGGGCCGTGCGCTATGATGAATGGGCAGAAACTACCTTCTATTTCTCTCCGCAAACCGGCGAACTGCTTGCGCGCCGCCACACGCTGTGGCGCTGGTTCGATTTCCTGTGGATGTTGCACATCATGGATTACGACAGCCGCACGGATGTCAACAACACACTGCTGCGCGCCGCGGCGGGTCTAGGACTAGTGTTCGCATTGAGCGGGGCCTGGCTCGTGTTCTACAGCTTTCGCCGGCGGAGCGCGGCATGATGACGCCCTGGATGCGAAAGATTCACCGCTGGATCGGTCTGCTGATCGGGCTGCAATTGGTGCTGTGGATGTGCAGCGGGCTGGTGATGAGCCTGCTTGATGCGGAGCGGGTCAAGGGGCGCGAGTTTCGGGCGGCGTCACCGGGCAAACCGCTGTGGCCGGCGAATGCCTTGTCCGCCAGCGACGTGCTCGCCAAAACCGCTGCCCCGGTTCACGGCATCTCGACCGCATGGATTTTCAATCAGCCGATTTATCGCCTCGCCGGCGAGAAAGGCATCACGATGATCGATGCCATCGATGGGAAAGACGTTGAACTTTCCGCCGAGGTGGCGGGGCGGCTGGCCGTGGCGTCCTACACCGGGCCGGGTCGTCCCGGGAAGGCCGAATGGGTGGAGCCCTCGCTTGAAACACGGGCGCACAAAGGCAAAGTTTGGCGCGTTGAGTTCTCGGACGCGGAAGACACCACCGTCTATTTGTCGGCGCAAGGCGACGTGCTGGAACATCGCAACCGAACCTGGCGCTTGTTCGATTTTTTCTGGATGTTGCACATCATGGATTATGTCGAGCGCAAGGACTTCAACAATGTGCTCGTGGTCAGCACCGCCATCGGTGGACTCTGGCTCGCGCTCACCGGCACGTGGTTGCTGATCACCAGCTTCCGGCTCGCCGAATTTGTTCCGCAGACTTGGCGCGGGCGACGCGAACTGCAGGTGTATGCGCCGGATGGCAATCGGCTGCGGACCTTGCTCGCGCCCAGCGGCGATACGGTCTTTCTGGCGTTGGCGCGCATGGGTTTGCAATTGCCCTCGAACTGTGGCGGCGGCCAGAATTGCGGACTGTGCACCGTGCGGGTGATGGGCAGCGCGCCGCCGCCCACCAGTGCCGACCGAGCCCAATTGGCTGCAAACAAAATAAGCGCGGGGCATCGTTTGGCGTGCAATCTGAAGATCGATGGAAACCTGGACATCGAGGTCAACGGCGGCGACGAATGTTGGGCCGAACACCGCGCACGCGTCGCGGGTGTTCGCGTCGTGACGCCTTTTCTGCGGGAAATCGTGTTGGCCCCCGAATTCAAGGCGTCACACCAATGGCGACCCGGCGCGTACCTTCAGATACATGTCCCCGAATACGCGATGAGTCGACAACAAATCGACATTCCCAAGGAGCATGAAGAGGACTGGGCTTCGCTGGAACTCTCCAATCCGTGGCGCAACAAATCCGCGTTGCGCCGCTCGTATTCGTTGTCTTGTCCGGTCGATCAGGCGGGCGGCCATCTCACTCTGTTGGCGCGGTTCATGCGCGGACAGCCAACGCAAAAGGACTGTCCCCCGGGATTGGGTTCGGCCTATTTGTACGGCCTGAAAGTGGGCGACATCGTTCGCTTCAGCGGGCCGTTCGGTGACTTCGTGATTCAATCCGGCGGCAGAGAAAAAATCTTTATTGGCGGCGGTGCCGGCATGGCGCCGCTGCGCGCGATGATCCGGTCGCTGTTGGAGGGTGGGGCGCAAGAGCCGATCCATTTTTGGTATGGCGCGCGCAGTCTGCGGGATGCGCCTTACGTCGATGAGATGCGGCAACTTGCGGCACGGTTCGCAAACTTTAAGTGGCAGTTGGTGTTATCCGATATCGGCAAAGACATGGCGGCGGCGGAAGGATTGCCGACCGGCCTGGTTCATGAGGTTGCGCACCAAGCCTTGCTGAGCACGCATCCCGACCTTCGCGCATGCGATTTCTACGTCTGCGGCCCGCCGGTGATGCTGGCCGCGACGCGGGCGATGCTCAAGAATTTGGGCGTCGACGATGCGCGGGTCGCGTTCGATGATTTCAAGATTTGAGCATCAATGCAATTTGCAAAGCCGTTCCTCAATCACGTCAATGAAAGGATTCAATAATGAAGCTCGCCATTTCCTTGCTACTTCTTCTGATGCCGATTTGCGTCAATGCCCAAAACGCAACCAAAGAAAAACACTCGCATGAGCACGGCGACAAGCCTCACGGCGCGGGTGCCAAGGCGGTCATCCTTGAAAAGAAAACCGTCGCCGCAACCCCCGTCTCTCCCGAGTTCATTCAGCTTGCCAAGAATGTGGAGATCATCCCGAACATCGAAGACGCGATCAAGTCCGTCGGCGTGTTGACCCACGAGGGCGTCTTTGGGCCGCTGTTATTTGCAGAGCAGACACGGGCATTTTTTATTGAGTTGAAGCCGGGTATGTTTTTGTCGGAGCACCCGCACGCGACGGGCAGCATTATTTACACCGTGCGCGGAAAATGGGTGTTGGCCAGCGAAGGCAAACGCCACGTGATGGAGGCCGGCTCGCTGTTCAGATTCGGCGATAACATGCCCACCGGCTGGGAGGCGCCGTTTCAGGAGGGCGCATTCCTGTTGGTGGTGAAGACCAAGAAAAAGGGTGAAGCGTACGAGCCATTCTTGAAAGGCATCAAGAAGATGAAGGCCGACGTAGAAAAGCAGAAAGCGGGCGGGGAGCCGTTCTACTATAACGCGCTGAAACCCGACCATCCGGCGATCGTGTTCGCGAAGTCGGTCAACCCCAAATTCGACGAGGTGCTAAAGAACATCAAGTATTGATGAGGTGCCGGGCCATGAAAATTTTTTGTTGTTTGCTCGCCACGATCATTTTGTCCGGCTGCGCGCAGCACCGGGCGGGAATCGAGTCGTTGCCGTCCATCGAGACCAGGAGGGTCGCGTGGAAGGTCGTCGATACAATCGATATCGCGGCCTTCAACAAGGATGTGGTCGCGGGCAAGCCCACGATGGATGTGGGCGTGTACGTCCCCTCCAATCTTGACCCGGCATTCAAGAAAGTCACCTTGGAGCGCATGCTGCAGAGCATCGAGGCCGCCAAGGAAATCTTCAAACCCGCAGGCGTGCAGATCAACCTGCTTTGGGTAAAGGCCGGCGAGGTACACCCCAAATACCTCGCCATTCAAGCCAATGAGGTACCCGGCGTGCCGGATACCGAGTACGTCAATACGTACGAGCACATGCGACGCCATCCATCCGAACTTACGCAATTGGCCAGAAGCGCGTTTCAAAGCATTGTCGAGCCCCATCCGGACAATCCCAGAACCATTTACCTGATCGTACTTCAGGATGTCTTTTATCCTTTCCTGGAAGTATCCGATGGCCGCAACTGGATCATGAAAACAGTGAGGACGGGTGGTTTGTCATTCCCAACATATTCCTACTACAACACCCTGCCTCCCGCGCTCAGGGGCATCATCACCATCACTAACTTGACGCGGCCCGATCGATTCCGGCGCACAGTCGCGCATGAAATCGGCCACAAAGTGATGAATGTCAGCCATGAATATATGACAACCGATCCCGCGCATGAAGTGTTTGCGGAAGGCGGACTCATGCTGTACGGCAAGGGCGAGGAGATTCCTTCCGGAAAAGAAGGCCGATGGCATTTGGAGAGACTTCACTTGTCACCGTTCTTGTATCGCCTCGGTAAGGACGGCACCAAACTCTGGAATGCGGACTACAAGGAGGGCGGACACTACTATGATCCCCTCTACGGAGACAAGGTGATTCACTTCCGCGGCAGGGCAAAGATCGATGAGAGTTGGTAGGTTCTTTCGAGTTGGGGACAAGCGAAATCGGAATACTCGTCATGGTCGCCAAGTAGCCTCTCCACGATACAACTCCAAGTAAGAGACATGTCACTCCTGAAAATTGCCGTCAAGGCAAAAGCATTCCTGTTGGGTGGTTTTTTGCTGCTCGCCTGCGGCCTTGCTTGGGGCCACGGCGTGGCCGACGGCGATAAAAGTTTCATCGAGCAATCGTCCGGGACGCAGCTCATTCCCTTTGCCTATCTTGGTGCCAAGCATATGGTGACAGGATACGATCATCTGCTTTTTCTGCTGGGCGTGATATTTTTTCTCTACAAGATCCGCGATGTAGCGCTGTATGTGACGCTGTTCGCCATTGGCCACAGCACGACGCTATTGTTTGGGGTGCTCGCCGGCGTACATGCCAACCCGTTCTTGATCGATGCGCTGATCGGCGTGTCGGTGGTCTACAAGGCGCTCGACAATCTGAACGCTTACCAACGCTGGTTTGGATTTCAGCCCGACACGCGGGCGGCGGTGCTGGTGTTCGGTCTGGCGCACGGATTCGGGCTTGCTGCCAAGCTGCAAGAGTTTTCGATATCGCCAGACGGGCTGATCGCCAACATCATCGCGTTCAATGTCGGCGTCGAAGCGGGACAACTCATCGCGCTGACATTCATGCTGCTCGGCATGGCATTTCTGCGTCGATCCCATTCATTTGGGCGAAACGCCTATGCCGCCAATACCGCGATCATGACGGCGGGATTCGTGCTGATCGGATTTCAGCTCGCCGGTTTCTTCTTGATCAAGCCCTGAGGCGCAACATGACAAATGATGCAAAGGCCGCGAACGTCGCGAAGGCCGCCAACGCCGCCAACGCATTGGGCAGCCCCATTGAAATGGCGGGATCGCCGGGTCGGGCAACCCTCTGGGCGATCGCCATTTCCGCCGTGCTGCTGTTGACGATAGTGTTGCCGGCCGAATACGGGATTGACTGGACGGGCATTGGGCGAGTCCTTGGACTTACGTCGATGGGCGAACGCAAGATGGCTGCCGAAACCGCAGTGGCTGCAACCAATGTCGCAGCCCCTTCCGCTGCGGCACCGGTTGCTGCAGTCGTCCGCGACAAGGCAACAGAACAATACGGGACGATCTCAAAATTGCCATTGCGGGTCGATGAAATCGACGTGCGGTTGGCGCCCAAAGGTCAGGTTGAATATAAAACCGATCTCACGGAAGGCGAGTTCCTGGTGTTTACCTGGGACGCCGGCGGTGCAAACGTCAAATTCGATTTTCACGGTGAACCGGCGGCGGGTCCCAACGGAGCATTCCTGTCGTTTCACAAGGGCTTTGCCTCGCAATTGGGTGGCTCCTTGAAGGCACCGTTCACGGGCACCCATGGCTGGTACTGGAAGAATCCTACCGATGCCAGCGTGACGATCAAACTGCGGGTGAGCGGCTTCTACTCGAAAATCAAGAAAATGTGACACGCGAATCCGTGCGGTGATGTGTCAATCGGTTTTATAATTGAAGGCCATGGTGTTGCCGATGACCATCAAAATCGTCGGCGCACCCATCGAGGCGGGGGTTGACCACCCGATTTCTTGAAAAGGCGGGCTTCGCCTTTTCCCTCGCACCACCATTGCTGCACCTGCCCGGGTTATTCCCCGTTTCCAGGAAAGAGAAATGACGACTCCCGCCTCTCCCAAGAAGGTTTTCATCAAGACCTTTGGCTGCCAGATGAACGAGTACGATTCGGACAAAATGGCCGACGTGCTGCATGCCTTCGAAGGCTATGAAAAGACGGCCACGCCGGAAAACGCCGATGTGATTCTCTACAACTCGTGCTCGGTGCGCGAGAAGGCGTCGGAGAAATTATTCAGCGACTTGGGCCGCATCCGCGAATTGAAGGCGGCGAACCCGGATTTGCTGATCGGCGTCGGCGGTTGCGTGGCCTCGCAGGAGGGCTCGGCTATCGTCAAACGCGCACCGTACGTCGATTTGGTGTTCGGCCCGCAGACATTGCACCGTTTGCCCGCGATGATTCAGGCGAAACGAAAAAGCGGGCAATCGCAAGTCGATATTTCATTTCCCGAAGTCGAAAAATTCGATCATCTCCCACCCGCGCGCGTCGAGGGCGTGACGGCTTTCGTATCGATCATGGAAGGCTGCTCGAAATATTGCAGCTTTTGCGTGGTGCCGTACACGCGTGGCGAGGAAATTTCGCGATCATTTAATAGCGTGATCAGAGACATCCATGAACTTGCCGCCAAAGGTGTGAAGGAAGTCACGTTGCTCGGGCAAAACGTGAATGCGTATGTGGGCGAAATGGCGGATGGTGAACATGCCGACTTCGCGCTGCTACTCTCCGCTGTCCATGCGATTCCGGAGATTCAACGCATTCGCTACACGACGTCGCATCCGCTGGAATTCACCCAGCGATTGATTGACGCCTACGGCAAATTGCCGAAGCTGGTGTCGCAATTGCACTTGCCGGTGCAATCGGGATCAGACCGTGTGTTGGCCGCGATGAAACGCAATTACACCGCGATGGAATATAAATCGATCATTCGGCGACTGCGCGCGGTGCGGCCTGATATTTCGATTTCAAGCGATTTCATTGTCGGTTTTCCGGGTGAGACCGAGGCCGACTTTGAGGCGACACTCAAATTGATTGAGGACATTCAATTCGATGGCAGCTTCTCGTTTATTTATTCGCGCCGTCCGGGAACGCCGGCCGCGAACCTGGCCGATGACACGCCTTACGAGACCAAACTGAAACGTCTGCAACGCATGCAAAAATTGCTGGATACGCAATTGCATGCCGCCTCGAACGCGATGGTGGGCACGACTCAGCGGGTGCTGGTGGAAGGTGTTTCGCGCAAAGATGCGAATGAGTTGATGGGGCGCACCGACAACAACCGCGTGGTGAATTTTCCGGTGAGCGGCAAACACGCGGCACGCCTGGTCGGGCAGTTCGTCGAGGTGCTGATTGCCAGCGTGAGCCACTACACGTTGCGCGGTGAAATTGTGACCACGGAATCGGTGGCGGCCTGAGGCGATGAAAAAATCGCCCACGCTTGAATTTTCGTTCACGCCGGTGGACAACCGCCGTCTCGCCTCCCTCTGCGGCGCACTGGACGCCAATATCCGCCAGATTGAAGCCGCACTGGATGTGGCGATTGCGCGGCGCGGCGAAAAGTTTTCGCTCACCGGCGGTCGCGAGCGAATCGACCTTGCCTCCAAAGTGCTGAATCGTTTTTACTCGAAGGCGCACAACAATTTGTCGGTCGAAGAAATCCAGCTCGGCATTGTCGAAATGACGCACGCTCAGAATCAGGCGCGCGAAGGCAAGGCGGCGGCGATCAACGTGGTGCCGTTTGATGAAGAAATTGCGCTACATACGCGCCGCGCCGACCTGCGTGCGCGCACCGATCATCAGGCGCAATACATCAAACAAATCCAGACGCATGACATTTCGTTCGGCGTTGGCCCGGCTGGTACCGGCAAGACTTATCTCGCGGTCGCCTGCGCGGTGGATGCGTTCGAGCGCGATCTCGTGAAGCGAATCGTGCTGACCCGTCCAGCGGTCGAGGCCGGCGAGAAACTCGGATTTCTGCCCGGAGATTTGTCGCAAAAAGTCGATCCGTATTTGCGCCCGCTCTACGATGCACTCTACGAGTTGCTCGGTTTCGACAAAGTCAACCGCATGTTCGAGCGCCAGCAAATTGAAGTCGCACCATTGGCGTTCATGCGCGGCCGCACCTTGAATCACTCGTTCATCATTCTCGATGAAGCGCAAAACACCACGCCGGAGCAAATGAAAATGTTCTTGACGCGCATCGGCTTCGGCACCAAGGCCGTCATCACCGGCGATGTCACACAGGTGGATTTGAAACACGGCACCCTGAGCGGGCTGATCGATGCGCGCAATGTGCTGCACGGCATTCGCGGCATCGGCTTCACGATATTTCAGGCCAACGATGTGGTGCGCCATCCCTTGGTGCAGACCATCGTCACGGCATACGAAGCACATCACCGAAAGATCCGCTGATGCCCGCCACCCACTCCGCGCTCGCGCGCGCCAATCTCAAACGCCAATGCAACCATGTCGTATCCGGGCATCCGGCACCGCGGCCGCAGAATGAAATGTTTGCGATCGCCGATTGGATGTCGGCGAACGAATACGACATCGACAGCTACGGCACCGGCAAGCTGATCAGCGATTTTGAGGATAAGGTGGCCGCGCTGCTTGGCAAGCCGGCGGCAGTGTTCATGCCCAGCGGCAAGATGGCAACCTTGATTGCGTTGAAAATCTGGGCCGACCGTTCCCACAATCTCGATTTCGGCATGCACCAAACCGCGCATCTTGAACTGCACGAGAAACTCGCCTACAAGAAATTGCATGGCCTGCGCAGCCATTTTCTCGGCGACGACGACGAGCCGATTCTCGCGCAGGATCTGAAGCGTCTCGATGTGCCGCTGGCATCGATCGTCATTGAATTGCCGATGCGCGAAGTCGGCGGCAAATTGCCGCCGTGGAACGATCTGCTGCGGCAGCGAGAGATTGCCGCCGGGCGCTCGACGCGCATGCATCTCGACGGTGCGCGTTTGTGGGAAACGCTCTCGTTCTATCAGGAACAAAGTTACGCCGAGATCGCCGCCCTGTTCGATTCGGTCTATGTGTCGTTCTACAAAGGTATCGGCGCGATCGCCGGCGCAATGCTGTTGGGCGACAAGGCGTTCATTGCCGAGGCGCGCGATTGGCAAATTCGGCACGGCGGTCAGATCTACCAGCAGTACCCAACCGTCGCGAGTGCGGCGATGCGCTTCGATTCGCGGCTCGCGCGGATGCCGGCCTACTTCCGCCGCGCACTCGCGTTCGCCGATGCAATTCGATCCGTGCCGGGCATCACGATCATGCCGGGCGTGCCGCAAGTCAACATGATGCATTTGCATTTCGACGTGCCGGCGAAAAAATGGGAGGCGGCCCGCGACCACATCGCTGCGAGCGACCGGATCTGGCTGGGTGCCGTGCGCGCGCTCGCAGACACCACGATCACCGAAGTCGAGATCTATGTCGGTGAAGGATTAATGGAAATGACCGATGCGGAAGCGGTGACCGCCTACGAAAAATTACTGCGGCTGGCGAATACCGGCAGCGTTGCGTGAGCGGCCGGAATCGCATTGTCATCCAACGCGCAAGCCTGCTGCGCGGCATCCCGCCGGACCATCAGTTTCGTCGCTGGCTCCATACCGCGCTTCCACTGCCTGCCGAACTGACCTTGCGAATAGTGAATGCGGCGGAAGGCGAGCGCCTCAATGCCGGTTATCGCGACAAAAGATATGCGACGAACGTGCTGACTTTTGTTTACCACGAACCGAAATCCACTCGCCTGCAAGGCGACATCGTGCTGTGCGCGCAAGTGATCCACCGCGAAGCGCGTGAGCAAGGCAAATCCATCGCTGCCCACTATGCGCACATGACGGTGCACGGCGCGCTGCATTTGGCCGGATACGATCATGAATCGGCGCGTGACGCGAAGCAGATGGAGGCGCGGGAAATTGCTTTGCTGCAGGGTCTTGGGATTGCAAATCCGTATCAATGACCGGCGCGTCATCAGCCAACAGCGTGCTTGTGTTAAATTGGATTCATCGCGACAACCCGATTTGATCAATGGATGAATCCCCCAAACGCTCGCTGATGGAGCGTCTTTCTTCGATGCTGCTGCGCGAGCCCGAAGACCGCGGCCAACTGGTCGAATTGCTGCACGGCGCATTTGAAAAGAATCTGCTCGACGCTGAAGCGCTATCGATGATCGAAGGCGTGATGCAGGTGTCGGAAATGCACGCGCGCGACGTGATGATTCCGCGCTCGCAGATGGACATGATCGACGTCGAGGAAAGTCCGGACGCATTCATTCCGTTCGTGATCGAGACTGCGCACTCGCGTTTTCCGGTGTACGAGAATGGCAAGGACAACGTGATCGGCATCCTGCTTGCGAAGGATTTACTGCGCTATTACGCGAACGCGAATGAATTCGACGTGCGCGACATGCTACGCCCGGCCGTGTTTGCGCCGGAATCGAAGCGCCTCAATATCCTGCTGCGAGATTTCAAGGCCAACCGCAATCACATCGCCATCGTGGTCGATGAGTACGGCGGTGTCGCCGGATTGGTGACGATCGAAGATGTGCTCGAACAAATCGTCGGAGACATCGAAGACGAATTCGATTTCGACGAAACCGAAGACAATATCCTCCCCGACAAATCCGGCAAATTCCGCGTCAAGGCGGTGACGGAAATTGCCGACTTCAATGCGGCCTTCGAGACGCATTTTTCGGACGAGGATTTCGACACCGTCGGCGGCTTGGTGGTGAACCGCTTTGGCCGTGTGCCGACGCGCGGCGAAACCGTCACGTTCGATGGCTTCAAGTTCGCGGTGCTGCGCGCAGATAGCCGCAAAGTGCATTCCATACTGGTCGAGCGTTTGGCACCGGTGAGCGGTGCCACGGATGGCACCACAGCAGGCGAAAAGGCCGGATGACTATCGGTCGTTCCCGTTGCGGGACGGGAATGACAGCTAATGGCGACGCACCCTGAACGGATGAATATCGGCGTACAACTATTTCTCGCGTCGACCGGCGGCGCGATCGGCGTGTTGGGATTTGCGCCCATTTATTTCTGGCCTATGGAGATGTTGTCGATAGGTGTGCTGTTCGCGCTGTGGCAGCGCGGTGAGAAACCCTCGCGCGCATTCGCGCTGGGGTTTGCGTGGGGCCTGGGGCAATTCGTGGTGGGGGTGTCGTGGATTTATGTGAGTCTCCACGATTTCGGCGGTATGCCAATGATCCTCGCGGCGACCGCGACCTTGCTGTTTTGTGCGTACCTCGCGCTATATCCTGCTTTCGCCGGCCTGTTGCAGCACTGGCTAACGGTGCGTTTCAAGGTTGCGCCAGACATCGCGCTGATGGTGTTGATACCTGCGTGTTTCGTTGCATTCGAATATTTGCGCGGCTGGATTGTTTCCGGCTTTCCATGGCTCTCGCTGGGCTATTCGCAGACGCCCGGCGGCATCATCGCCGCGCCGCTTGCGGGTTACGCGGCCATCATCGGCATGTATGGGATTTCGTGGTTGCTCGCGGTGAGTGCGGCGATAGCAATCTGGGTTTTCACGAATACCGGAAAGTCCGGACGCAAAATGTCGCGCCGCGTGATGGCTGCCGTTACGATTGCAGTTTGGTCTGCGGGACTGGCGCTTTCGCATATCAATTGGAGCGAGCCTTCCGGCAAGCCGATGAAAGTGGCGCTTCTACAGGGAAATGTCGAGCAAAGCCTCAAATGGCGCGACGATCAGCGCGCGCCGACACTTGAAAATTATCGTCAAATGATCCTCGCAAGCGACGCGGCATTGATCGTGATGCCGGAAACTGCGCTGCCGGATTTTCTCAGTCGCATTCCGCCTGAGTATCTTGAATCGCTTCGCGAATTCGCGGTTTCGCGCCGTGCCGATATTCTCGCCGGTATGCCCATCGCCGAGCGTGTGGATCGCTCGGACGCAGGCGATGGCCCGCAATATCATCTTGCCAATAGCGTGGTCTCGATTGGCGCGTCGCCCTCGCAGCGCTACGACAAGCAGCACCTGGTCGCCTTCGGTGAATTCGTGCCGCCACTCTTTTCGTGGGTGTATCGCTGGCTGAAAATTCCTTTGTCGGATTTCAATGCGCGCGACGGCGTGCCGCGCCCGATTCAGCTCGCCGGCCACCGGATTGCGGTGAACATCTGCTACGAAGATGCGTTCGGTCGCGAGATCGCCGCGCAATTGCCCGAGGCCGAATTGCTGGTGAATATGTCGAACATGGCCTGGTTCGGACGATCGCTCGCACCCGATCAGCACGCGCAAATGTCGCAAATGCGCTCGCTGGAAACCAGCCGCTGGATGCTGCGCGCGACCAATACCGGCGCCACTGCCGCCATCAATGAACGCGGCGAGATCGTGAAATCGCTGCCGCCATTCACGCGCGCAACGCTTGAGATCGATGCGCAACCGCGTGCCGGCGCAACGCTTTATGTCGGCTGGAAAGACGTGCCGATACTTGGCTGGCTGGGTTTTTTGTTGCTGGCGGGTATTGCGTCCAATTTCGTAGATCGCCATTTGGCGGGGCTTTCCGGGCAAAAACGCTCGTGAACGCGCTCCAGTGCTTGAGTTTGCGCGGAACGAAATGAGCGTCTGATGTTCGTCACTCGTTCGCGGGGGGCGGTCCCGCGCGAACGGCAAAATAGGCTCGCGAGTCTCTACGCTCCGTCATGCATCGCAATTTATTCGTAGAATAGCGATCCACAAAAAACCGGCATTGCGCGTGTTCTCTTTTTTCGAAAAACTCGTCGATCCCTATCCGCAAGGCGCGCCGAAACCGACGCCGAACACGTTTCTTGCATTCATGTGGGAAGCCATCGACGGCCTGCGACCGTTCCTGCTGCTAATGACGCTGTGTACCGCTGCGATCGGCGTGTTCGAGGCGTTTTTGTTCAGCATGCTGGGGCAGGTGGTCGATTGGCTCGGTAAGACCGAGCCCGCCGCGCTATGGAGCACGCAGCGCGGCAATCTCTTGTTGCTTGGCGCGATCCTGATCGCGAGCCCGCTGGTGGTGGGATTGCAGGCGCTGTTGAAGCATCAAGCGATGGCCGGCAATTTTCCGATGCGCCTGCGCTGGAAATTCCATCGATTGATGCTCTCGCAGAGCCTGAGTTTTTATCAGGACGAATTCGCCGGTCGCGTGGCCACCAAGGTCATGCAGACCGCGCTCGCGGTGCGCGATGTCTGGATGATCGTCGCCGACATTCTGGTTTTCGTCGTCATCTATTTCGCGACCATGATCCTGATCGTCGGCAATTTCGATCTCTGGATCGTGGCGCCATTCGCGTTGTGGCTGACGCTCTATGTGTTGGCGATCCGCCACTTCGTGCCGCGCCTCGGCCGCGTGGCGCAGCAGCAGGCGGATGCGCGCTCACTCATGACCGGGCGCGTGACCGATGCCTACACCAACATCGCAACGGTGAAACTGTTTTCGCACACTAATCGCGAGGCCGGTTACGTGCGCGCCGCGATGCAGGAATTCATGGCGACGGTTTACCGGCAATGGCGCATGATTACCGCGTTCGAGGTCGTCAATCAAATCTTGAGCGTGTTGTTGATCGCATCCACCGCCGGTGTGACATTGGTGTTGTGGACCGAGGGCAAAGTCGGTGTCGGCGGGGTGGCGGCGGCAACGGCGATGGCGTTGCGTTTGAACGGAATATCACATTGGGTCATGTGGGAATTCGCCGCTCTGTTCGAGCACATCGGCACCGTGCGCGACGGTATGACCATTCTTGCGCGGCCGCATACCGTGGTCGATGCACCGGATGCGAAGCCATTGCACGTCACGCGAGGTGAGATTCACTTTGATCATTTGATTTTTGCCTATGGCGCGGTACCAAACGGTGACACCGCCCGCAATGTCATCGAGAATCTGACTCTCACCATCCACCCCGGCGAAAAAATTGGTCTGGTGGGGCGCTCCGGCGCGGGCAAATCCACCATCGTCAACCTGCTTCTGCGCTTCTACGATATCCGCAAAGGTCGTATCCTGATCGACGGACAGGACATCGCGCGCGTCACGCAAGACAGCCTGCGCACCAACGTCGGCATGGTGACGCAGGATACGTCGCTGCTGCATCGGTCAGTGCGCGAGAACATCGTCTATGGCCGCCCCGATGCGTCGGACGCGGAAATGATTGCCGCCGCCAAACGCGCCGAAGCGCATGAATTTATTTTGCAATTGACCGACCCCGCCGGCCGACGCGGCTATGACGCGCATGTCGGCGAACGCGGCGTGAAACTTTCCGGCGGGCAACGCCAGCGCATTGCGATCGCCCGCGTGAAATTGAAAGACGCGCCGATCTTGCTACTCGACGAAGCCACCAGCGCGCTCGATTCCGAAGTCGAAGCGGCAATTCAGGCGAGTCTCTACAAATTGATGGAAGGCAAAACGGTTGTTGCGATTGCCCATCGGTTATCGACCATCGCCGCGATGGACCGCCTGATCGTGCTCGATGAAGGCCGCGTGGTGGAAGAGGGTGACCATCAGAGTTTGCTCAAACTCGATGGACTGTATGCGCGCTTGTGGGCGCATCAGAGTGGGGGGTTTTTGGGTGACGCGCTGGATGAAGACGAGCGGGGCGCATCGCGACGTGTCGCTTAGTCAAGGGCCGGCAAGCAACTGACGACTATCTGCGACGGTCATTTATTTCCGCGCCGCTCGCGCAGGACGCGCGCGAGCACTGTTGAATTCCACGACGCGATTCCAACAAACCGTGCCATCGATCTCGACAAATTCAATCATAAACTGGCGAAGCAGTTCAGAATGTTTCTTAAGCAATGCCTCATC
This sequence comes from Betaproteobacteria bacterium, assembly GCA_031430555.1. Classification (GTDB taxonomy): domain Bacteria; phylum Pseudomonadota; class Gammaproteobacteria; order Burkholderiales; family Usitatibacteraceae; genus UKL13-2. The sequence continues at coordinate 18,906 of JANPBQ010000142.1, read as the reverse complement.
GAACGCTGCTTTATGAATCGCTGCTGGTTTGCTGATCGCGTCCGAAATGCGCACATAGAATTCAGGCTCCCCGGTCAATAATTCCCAGAAGTCCTGCCCGGCCTTTTTCATGATCGCCGTTTCCACTTTGGGTGCCGCCTGCCGCCCATAGCCAAAGCCGACCACCTTGTGAAACGCTTTTTTCAATTTTTTCAGGCGGGCCTCGAGTTGATCAAACTCCGTTTTTTGCCCTTTGTCACTCTGCGAGTTGAAAATGTTTTTCCCGGACTTTACGGAAATGGCAAAGTACTCCGTTGCCGACTCAATCGAAATATCCTGTCCCGCACCCGCGCCGACGGAAACGGTGTGCCCCGGAATTTTTGCCGCACCCGCTGCCCACAGCGCAAGTGGTTCGAAGAACTCGTTTCCAAAGATTGTCTCGTCGGAACTTGAAATGCGCGCGTCCAAGAGTCCATCGAGCAAATCGTCAGGGCGCTGGATTCCTATTGCACGAAAGAGGTACGGGTTCTTGTTCAGAAGCTTGGTCAGCGACAATGCGTTCAATTGCGCAAAACGGCGTTTGTATAACACGGCCAACAATTCGGCAACTTTGCGTTCCAATGCAGTTTTGGAAATCACCGGCTTAGCGGCCTGTTAACGCCAACGTCATCTGCTTCATATCGGCATGCACAGAGGTTCCGCGCATGCGCTTGACGCGAACTTCGGAATCTCCAAGTGCGACGGACATAAGCATCTGACCGAGTGCAGTGCCAAGTGGAACGGGCACCGCATTGCCAATTTGCCGGTAACTCTCGGCGGTGCTGCCGCTAAACCGCCACGAATCCGGGAACCCCTGAATACGTGCATACTCTTTGACAGAAAGTGGCCGCGTATCGCGGGGGTGGCAGAGTAGCGTTGCCTTTTGAATCGGGCTGGTCACCAGGGTGGGCGAGGGCTCCCAAAAAGCGAGGCGGCGGAAAAAGCCGACTTTGCCGCCGCCGGATTCATAGGCACCGCCCATCGCCGCCTCCACGCAATCCTGCGGCAGCGAACGCCAATTTCCACCTTCCGGCACCATGCCAAGATACTTGGCGATATTCGGGGAGAATTTGGCGCAAGAACCAGGCGCATCTTGCAAATCTGCGATTGCACTGCCCAACGTGCGCCAACGCATTTCCGGATTCTGATGCATGTGAAAATGCGTGGGCGACGGAAGAAAAATCGGCTCGTTGTCGCGGCTGCCAATGATGACGAGTCGTTCACGGAATTGCGGCGCGCCGAAATGAACCGCGTCCAATACGCCATGCACCGTGTGAAATCCGAGTGCCCGGAATTGCTCCACGATGACTGACAAAAGTGTGCGTTCTGAATCGACTCCAGCCGGCATTGAGGCGAGCCCTTTGACGTTTTCCATTACGAAGAAACGCGGATTGATGGTGCGTACCACGTGAATGAATTGTTCGTACAAGGTGCCGCGAACGTCGTCAACTCCAAGTCGCTTGCCCGCCGTTGAAAACGATTGGCAAGGCGGCCCACCCACCACAGCAAACACATCGCTTGCGTCAAGTTTTGCCGGATCGAGTAAAAATCGGCAATACGGATCACCATCGATCAATGCACGAATGTCGCCATGCACGCCAACGTGGCCATTGACGGAAATTGTTTCGCAACACCATTTGTCGAAGTCTTGCGAAACGGCGACATGCAGACCGGCGTTCGCGAGGCCCAAATCCAATCCCATCGCGCCCGAAAAAAGTGAAACCACCGGGAAGGCGGGCGCACCGGATATTTGTCTGACGTTTTGCATGTTGAGTGAGTTGTCTGCGGTTATGTGCTTTTGCATTCTAATGGAGTGCGGCCCATGGAGTGATCAAATTGCGATTTATGTACTTGATAAATGTGTGAGCCGTGCAGAACGCCATTTGGCGCGCATTTCAAGGCGCTTAGGCCGGAAATGCCCATGGATGCTTGAGTTTCAGTTTGTACGATGCGTAGGTTCGCCTCCTTCACCGTTCACTCAATGCACCGGCATCTTTTTCCCGACAAACACGATCCCAATCACTGCCAACGAAAATATCACCGTGATCAATTCCAAGTTTTCACCCAGCACTGGCACCGCAAACAGCAGCGCCAAAAATGGCTGCAACAATTGAATTTGACTCACCCGCACCGTGCCGCCCAACGCCAACCCGCGGTACCACGCAAAAAATCCCAGCCACATTGAAAACAGCGTTACGTACGCGAAGCCACCCCATGCGGTGGCGCGCACCGGTGCGCTTGGCCAATAGAGAAGTGTGACCGGTAGCGTGAGCGGCAAACTCATCACCAGCACCCAGCAGATCACTTGCTCCGCGCGCATTTGTGCCGACAGTCGCGCACCGGCGACGTAGCCGATGGAGGCACTCAATACCGACAACAGCAGCAGCCCGTCGGCAATGCTCAACCGCCCGCTACCCTTGTACGCCGCAAACGCCAACACCAGCGCACAGCCGAGCACCGCGCAAATCCAGAATCCCGCCGACGGGCGTTGACGAAATGACCACGCCGCTGCCGCTGCCGTCGCCAGCGGCAATACGCCTGAAACGACGGCGGCATGCATGGCATCGACTTCACGCAACGCCAGTGCGAGGAAAAGCGGGAAGCCCACCACTGTGCCGAGTGCGCAGACGGCAAACGCGGGCAATTGATTCTTCTGTGGCCGTACAGACGTGGTCGCAAACAGGTACAACACGCTCAACAATCCCGCGAGCGCGGCGCGACCGGCAGTGACGAAGACCGGCGGCAATTGTGGATCGTCGGCAGGACCAACCGCGAGGCGGGTCATGGGCAATGTCATCGCGAAAATCACCACGCCCAGCAGGCCCAGCCACAGGCCTCTGCGCTCGTCACTTGCACTGGGTTTCATTTTTGTGAATCGGGCCTGGCGGAGGGGCTGCGAAAGCTGAAAGGTAATTCGCTATTCACTGGCAATCAAATTGGCGCGGGCATCGGTTTGAACTGCACCGGATCATAGAAAAACGTCTCCTCAGCGATCCGCTCGCCTTCCCAGCGCTGGTAAGCAAGCTCTTCGATCCGTGTGATTGCGCCGTCGTGCGACTCAAAGCGGAAAGTCCAGCGAATCACGACATAGTCGCCATTGACAAAAACCGGGCGCACGCAATGTGACTTGACCGACTTTGCCTTGGCCAATGCGCGCCGCTCGTTTGCGACCAGTACGTCGCGGCCGACGCGCGGCGGCGATTGATTTTCCTGCATCGTCGCGTCAATCGCGTAAAACACCTCGATTGCCTCGACGTGCGCGTTTTCCTCCACGAGCGCGATGAATTTTTCGAGCGTTTCGGCGAATGGCATTCGCTACACCAGCCTCGCGCGAACAAAAAATTGCCAGGTACACATTTCCGCCAACTCTTGCGGCGTCAGGCCTTCAAGCGCGATGCGTCCGACGCGGATATTTATTTCCGGCTTGTTCTGGTTTTCGGCGTAAAGCTGTTCAAAACGCGGCTCCAGGAAATAGTTGACGTGCTCAAGACGGTAGCCGGTTTGGTTGAGGAAATTACCGATCTCGCGCAAGGTGAAAAAGCGGATGTGGGTAATATCGAGCAGGCCTCTTTCCGCGTACTGCCAGATGCCGTCGTCCATCAGCCCTTTCATGAGGCCGAGGTTTCGCGTGTTCGGGATGCTCAAAATAATTTGCGCGTCCTTCGACAAATACGGCTTCAAGTCGGTCATAACGTGCCACGGGTCATACATGTGCTCCAGCACGTCGGCGGCCACCACGGTATCAACGCTGCCGAGCGCGACGCCTTCCGCTTGCAGATCGAAATCCTCGAATTTTCCGCACAGCACTTGATCGAGATTTTTTTCGGCAAGTTTGGCGGTGGCTTCATTGGGCTCGATGCCAACGGTGCGACAGGTGGGATTGCGCGCTTTGACGGCGTGGCCGAGCAGGCCGGAGGCGCAGCCGATATCGAGCAAGATGCGCGGCGGATGCGCAAGCACTTCCAACAGCGCCGGATTGAAATGGTGCTGGTAAATATGCCCGTCGGTGTGCTTTACATCGAGGCAGGTTTGCCACGCGAATTGGGGCGCGGGCGCTGTGTTGGGCAACGGGGCGGCGGCGGGTGTGGCGCTTGGGACTCCGGTGGATTCAGGATTCGCGGACATGGCGGCATTTGATTGAGTTTTTCACCCCGCGATTATGCAGGTTGAACCACGTAAAATCGAGGTTTGCCTCAACAACCTATCCCAATCCGGTTTCATGATCACCTTTCAAGAAGTCATTCTCAAGCTCCAGGAATACTGGAACCAACAAGGCTGCGCGCTGCTGCAACCTTACGACATGGAAGTCGGCGCGGGCACCTCGCACACGGCCACATTCCTGCGCTCCCTCGGCCCCGAGCCCTGGCGCGCGGCCTATGTGCAGCCTTCGCGGCGGCCGAAGGATGGGCGCTACGGCGAAAACCCGAATCGCCTGCAACACTACTATCAATACCAAGTCGTGCTGAAGCCCTCGCCGCCGAATATTCTCGATCTGTATCTGGACTCTCTTACGAAACTGGGATTGGATTTGACGAAGAACGACGTGCGCTTCGTCGAAGACGATTGGGAGAATCCGACGCTGGGCGCATGGGGCCTCGGCTGGGAAGTCTGGCTGAACGGCATGGAAGTCACGCAGTTCACCTATTTTCAGCAAGTCGGCGGCATCGAGTGCAAGCCGATCACCGGCGAAATCACCTATGGCCTTGAGCGGCTCGCGATGTATTTGCAGAACAAGGAAAATGTCTACGATCTGGTGTGGACGACGTGGCAAGAAAACGGTGTCGAGCGCAAATTGACCTATGGCGACGTTTATCACCAGAACGAAGTCGAGCAATCGACATACAACTTCGAGCATGCCGATGCGCCTTCGCTGTTGCGTCACTTCACGGATTATGAAGCGAACGCGAAACGCCTGATGGAAGCGCAATTGGCTTTGCCCGCCTATGAACAGGTGCTGAAGGCCGCGCACACGTTCAACATGCTCGATGCGCGTGGTGCGATTTCGGTGACTGAGCGCGCGGCCTATATTGGCCGAATCAGGAATCTTGCGCGGAGTGTCGCGCAAAGTTACTTTGAGTCGCGCGAGCGCCTCGGCTTTCCGATGTTGCATAGTCCCAAGCTGGCGGCGGCATGAGTACTGAGACGCTGCTGGTGGAATTGTTCACCGAGGAATTGCCGCCGAAAGTGTTGAGAAAATTGGGCGATGCGTTTGCATCGGGCATTCAACAAGGCCTCGCCAAACGCGGATTACTTGGGGCCGAATCGGCTGTGACGATGTTCGCGACACCACGCCGGCTCGCGGTGCACGTGACAGGCGTAAATGCGGTTGCGCCGGACGAAGTGGTCGTGCGGAAACTGATGCCGGTCTCGGTGGGCATTGATGCCGCTGGCGAAGCGACACAGGCGCTCATAAAAAAACTCACCGCACTCGGCCGGGCGAATTTTGATGTCGCAGACCTGGAACACGAGGGCGACGGCAAGGCCGCACAACTGCTTTTGCGAGATTTGGCGAAAGGACAAAGTCTTCAGGTCGCGCTGCAATCCGCGCTTGAAGAGTCCATCGACGCGTTGCCGGTACCGAAAGTAATGAACTATCAGTTGGCTGATGGCGTGACGACGGTGAAATTTGTGCGTCCAGTGCATGGCCTGGTGGCATTGCACGGTAGCGCCGTGGTGCCGATCTACGCGCTCGGACACGATGCGGCAGCATCGACGCACGGTCATCGCTTTCAAGGTGCAGCGAACATCGAGCTCAAACACGCCGACGAATACGAAGCGCGCCTCGAAAATGAAGGTGGCGTCATTGCAAGCTTCGACAAGCGCCGCGACGAAGTTAAACGTCTGCTTTTCGTCCACGCAGAGCAAGCGGGCGACACGTTAGGCGAACCCGCCGACTATGAAGCGCTGCTCGATGAAGTCACGGCGTTGGTTGAAATGCCGACCGTCTACACCGGGCAATTCGAAGCCGAATTTTTGGAAGTGCCGACTGAATGTCTGGTGCTGACGATGAAGCTCAATCAGAAATACTTTCCGCTGTTTCATTCCGAGGGCGGTTTGTCGAGTCGCTTTTTGATCGTCAGCAATATGCGATTGGATGATCCGCGCAATGTCATCGAAGGCAATCAGCGCGTGGTACGGCCGAGGCTCGCCGATGCGCGGTTCTTTTTTGAGACGGACAAGAAAACCCGTCTCGAAGATCGCCTGCCGAATCTCTCCAATGTCGTCTATCACAACAAGCTCGGCTCGCAGGGCGAACGGGTGGCGCGCGTGCAAAAACTTGCGGGCACGATCGCGAGAATTATTGGTGCTGATACCGCACTGGCTGAGCGCGCCGCCTACCTCGCGAAAGCCGATCTCGTCACCGAAATGGTGGGCGAATTCCCTGAATTGCAAGGCACGATGGGGCGCTACTACGCATTGCACGATGGTGAATCACACATCGTCGCGGATGCGATTGCGGAACACTATCAGCCACGCTTTGCCGGCGATCGGTTGCCGAATTCTGATGTCGCGCTGGCGGTTGCGTTGGCCGATAAACTGGAAACGCTCGCCGGGCTCTTTTCAATCGATCAAGTGCCGACCGGCGACAAAGACCCATTCGCCTTGCGTCGTCACGCGCTGGGTGTGTTGCGGATGATGATCGAGCGCGACTTGCCGTTGAGTGTCGCTGATTTGGTCGCGCAGGCGTTGATGTCTTTCGCGAACGCGAAGCCGGAAGCGGCGGACAAACTGGTTGTCTACATCTTTGATCGCCTGACGGGATATTTGCGCGATCTCGGCTATACCGCGTTGGAGGTCGATGCGGTCGTATCCGTGCGACCGCGTTGGGGTGAATTTCCGATGCGCCTCGCGGCCGTGCAGGGGTTTCAGAAACTTCCTGAAGCGGAAAGCCTCGCCGCCGCCAATAAGCGTATCGGTAATATCCTGAAGAAATCCGCCGCCGCAACGCGGGCCGTCGAAGCAACACAATTAGTGGAGGCGGCCGAGCGCGCGTTGTTTGAGGCTTTGCAGGGGGCACGCCCGACGTTTGAGAAACTTTATGCGGCATTGGACTATTCCGGCGCGCTCAAGTCGCTTGCGCCGCTCAAAGCGCCCGTCGATGCGTTCTTCGACGGCGTGATGGTCAATGTGGAAGACGCCGCGCTGCGCGAAAACCGACTTGCGTTGTTGAGTGATCTGCATGCGTTGATGAACAAGGTCGCCGACCTTTCCAAGCTTGCGACATGAACTCGGTAATACCAGTCCACCCGTTCGCCCTGAACTTGTCGAAGGTCTGGATGCAACCAGCCCTTCGACAAACTCAGGGCGGACGGTGGTTGGATTGAACACTTCGCGCCATGACCGAAAAAATCAACCCCATCCTCCTCGACATCCCTGACAAAATCATCGGGGTGCGCATCGTCGTGCGCCCCCATGTCGATAGTGACGCAACCGCACTATGGGATGCAATCGAAGCATCACGCACCCATCTCACGCCGTGGATGCCATGGCTCGCCGATTGGAAAGAGCCTGAATTCGCGCGCGTCGTGATCCGCAAGAATGCGGCGAAGTGGATCCTGCGCGAGGATCTCACCATGGGCATGTTTGAGAACGGCAGTGGACGCCTGCTCGGTGGCTGCGGATTGCACCGCTTCGACTGGAGTGTGCCGGCGATGGAAATTGGTTATTGGCTGCGACCGGACGTCGAAGGCAGAGGCTTTGTGTCGGAGATGGCGAAACTCATGACGGGATTCGCCTTCGCGCACCTCAAGGCAGAACGCGTAGAGATTCGCTGCGACGCCGTGAACACGCGCAGCGCCGCCGTGCCGCGTCGGCTGGGATTCAAGGAAGAGGCGTTATTGCGTGCGTCGCGCCGCAATGTCGACGGCACCTTGGGTGATACCCTGGTGTTCGCAAAGACCCGCGCCGATCACGTAGAATAAATTCATGAACTCCTCCGTCAAACTGGTGATTCTTGATCGTGATGGCGTCGTGAACGTCGACAGCAATCACTTCATCAAGTCTCCCAATGAATGGAAGGCTCTGCCCGGTTCCATCGAGGCGATCGCACGTTTGAATCAAAGTGGCTATCGGGTGGTGATCGCGACCAATCAATCCGGCATCGGCCGCGGCTTGTTCGACATGGCCACGCTCAACGCCATCAACGACAAAATGATGGAGCAGGTATTTCGCGCCGGCGGGCGCATCGACGCAATATTTTTCTGCCCCTGCACGGCCGAGCAGCATTGCCATTGCCGTAAACCCGATACCGGCATGTTCGAGGAGATTGCGGTGCGCTATCAAGTCGGCCTAACCGGTGTGCCGACCATCGGCGATTCGTTGCGCGATCTCGAGGCCGGTGCCAAGGTCGGCTGCGTGCCGATACTGGTGCTCACCGGCAAAGGCAAGAAAACGCGTGCGGACGGCGGACTGCCGCCCGGCACGCGGGTATTCGACGACCTTGCCGCCGCAACCGATACCTTGATTGCGGAATCCGCGCGAGCGGCAGCGTAATCGCGATGGCAGACACTGTTCACGCATGATTTTCGCGCGCTCGGTCTTGTTCTTTCTGCTGGGGATCGCCAATACGATTTTTTTCGGCATCTTCGTGCTGCCGCTCTGCTTCATTCGTTTCGAATGGGGCTATGATTCGGCGCGCGCCTGGGGCGTGGTGACGCTTTGGCTGGTGCGAAATATCTGCGGCATCGATTACACGATTCGCGGGCTTGAGAATATTCCCGCGCAGCCCTGCGTCTCGATGGCGAAGCATCAATCGGCATGGGAGACCGTGTTCATTCTCGTCACCATACCGCGCGCAGTGTGGATCATCAAGCGCGAATTGCAATGGCTGCCGATCATTGGCTGGGTGTTGTATGCGCTGAAGTCGATCGCGATTGATCGCAAAAGCGGCAAGCGAGCCGTCGATCAGATCGCGGAGCAAGGGAAAGATCGGCTTGCACAGGGATTGTGGATATCGATTTTTCCGGAGGGCACGCGCGTGGCACCGGGAACGCGCGGGCGATATGGAATCGGCGGCGCCTATCTCGCGGCGAAAACCGGCGCGCCGATCCTGCCGATGGCGCACAATGCCGGCGAGTGCTGGCGGCGCAATGCATTCCTGAAGTATCCGGGCAAGGTGACGGTGAGCATCGGGCCGCTGATCAAGACCGTGGGCCGCGAGCCGGGAGAAATCATTGCCGATGTTGAAAACTGGATCGAAGCTGAAATGCTGACCTTGCCGCCGGCAAACTCATGACAAGAATTGTTTTGGTCAGGACACGATGTTCTTCAAACTGAAAACCAAACCCGCGATCGAACGTGCCGCTTGCCCCGAGGACAGCGAGCGCAGCATCGCGCTCGACGGGCGGCGGGTCGATTACAAATTGGTGCGGCGGCGCGGCCGGCGCGGCGTCGGTTTGAAGATCGACGGTACCGGCATGACGGTGGCGGCATCGCTGACAACACCGATCGGCTCGATCGAGGAAATGATCGGCAAAAACGAAGTCTGGGTGTTGAAAAAACTCGATGAATGGTCGCATCGACGCATTCAACCGCAGCGCTGGCAGACGGGTACCACGGTGCATTTCATGGGCGAGGCGTTGACCTTGATGATCGACGTCGGTGCGACGCGCGCGCATGTCGAGCAATCGATGGGGCATTTGTACGTGCGGGTGCGCGAGGCTGACTCCGCGCTGGTGGAAAAAACCGTGGTCGCGTGGTTCAAGCGTGCGGCGTTGCCGCATCTCGCGCAGCGCGCGTTCTTTTATTCAAAGTTGCACGGATTGAACCCGCCGCGGGTGTTTTTGTCCAGTGCGAATAGCCGCTGGGGCAGTTGCAATTCGCGGCGCGAAACGCGTTTTTCGTGGCGGCTCATTAAAGCGCGTCCGGCGTTAATCGATTACGTTGTATGCCACGAGCTTGCGCATTTGCGGCATATGAATCACTCGCCCGCGTTCTGGCAGGAAGTGGAGCGCATGTGCCCGGAATATCGCCAATTGAAAATGGAGCTCGACGCGAACGATCACACGTTTCGCGCGTTTTGAACCACCACCAGGGAAATGCCATGCAACTGCTGCACACCATGATCCGCGTCGTCGATCTCGATAAATCGATCGACTTTTACACCAATGTTCTCGGCATGAAATTACTACGCCGGAAAGATTACCCCGACGGAAAATTCACGCTCGCCTTCGTTGGCTACGGCGACGAATCGCAAACGGCGGTGATCGAACTTACGCACAATTGGGAGACAAAAAGTTACGAAATGGGCAATGCGTTCGGCCACATCGCAATAGGATTGCCGGATGTATACCAGGCCTGCGAGGCGGTGACGGCGAAAGGCGGCAAAGTGACGCGCGCGCCGGGGCCGATGAAATTCGGCGGCAGCGTGATCGCGTTTGTCGAGGATCCGGATGGGTACAAGATTGAGTTTATTCAGAAAGTTGCGTAAGGCGTTGTGCAAAAAATTCCCTCTCCCCTTGTGGGACAAGGGCACACTTGAAGCGCAGCAGAGGGCGGAGGGAGAGGGGCTTGATGGCAATTGCCGACATGAAAAACACCAGCATTGACGCGGTGTTCAGGCCGAAAAACATCGTAACGCCGCACCAGTGCTAGAGTCTGTCGCGCGAGTATTTCTGGAAATCTCAAATTATCGTCATTCCGGCGAAGGCCGGGATCCAGCCCATCGTAAGATCAATGGGTCACGAAGGACTGGATCCCGGCCTTCGCCGGGATGACGGGTAAATAGAAGTACCGGTGCGTTCGCTATGAGAGCGACGCATCCGCCAGCACCACGAATTCCTGCAGAGACAACGTTTCCGCGCGCCGTTTCGGGTCTATCCCGAGTGCCTGGATTTGTTCGGTGGTAAGGAAAGCGCGAAGCGTGTTGGTGAGCGTCTTTCTGCGTTGACCGAAGCCGGCGGTGACGATGGCCGCGAAGCGTGCATCGTCCTTCGCGCGCAGACGATCGTCACCCAGCGGCACGATGCGCACGATCGCCGAATCGACCTTCGGCGGCGGCGTGAATGCGCTGGGCGGCACGTCGAACAGACGCTGCATTTGAAACCGGTATTGCAGCATCACGGATAGGCGTCCATAGGCCTCGGTATCCGGTGCCGCGACCATGCGGTCGACCACTTCCTTTTGCAACATGAAGACGCCATCGATCAATTGCCCGGCGAATGCCGCGAGGTGGAATAGAAACGGCGTCGAGATGTTGTAGGGCAGATTGCCGACGCAGCGAAATCGCGGCGCGAGCGATGCAACCGCCGCGAAATCGAACTCCAGCACATTGACTTCATGCACCGTGAGCTTGTCGGCGGGAAATCGTGCGCGCAGCGCGGCGGCGAGATCGCGGTCGATTTCCACTGCGTGCAAGTGATTCAATTTTGCGATCAGCGGCGCGGTGATCGCACCCGGCCCCGGGCCGATTTCGATCATTGCGTCGCCAGGGTGCGGCGCGATCGCGGCGACGATGCGGTCGATGCAATACCGATCGGTCAGGAAGTGTTGTCCAAAGCGTTTTTTGGCGCGCGGCAGCATCTTGCGTCGCGCCTAGCGCGCCGTGACCGCGTGCGTGTGGGCGAGATCGATGGCGAGATGGATCGCGGCCTTCATGCTGCCGGTCTCGATCGCACCACTACCCGCGAGATCGAGCGCGGTGCCGTGATCGACCGAGGTGCGGATGATCGGCAAGCCAAGTGTGACGTTTACACCCTCGCCGAAGCTCGCGTACTTCAACACCGCGAGACCTTGATCGTGATACATCGCCAACACCGCGTCGGCATGTTCAAGATGGCGCGGCGTGAACAGCGTATCAGCGGGCAATGGGCCGGTGAGCCGCATGCCTTCGCGCTTCAATTGCTCGACCACCGGCGTGATGACCTCAATTTCTTCGCGGCCCAGATAGCCGCCTTCGCCCGCGTGCGGGTTCAATCCGGCGACCAGAATGCGCGGTTGGGCGATGCCGAATTTGCCGATCAAATCGGCGTGCAAAATTCGCAACGTGGTCGTCAGTGATTCGCGCGTGATGGCGACCGGCACGTCGGCGAGTGCCAGGTGCGTGGTCGCGAGCGCCACGCGCAAGCCGCCGCCGGCGAGCATCATCACCACGCGCGGCGCGCCGGTTTTTTTGGCCAGGTACTCGGTATGCCCGAGGAATTTGTCGCCCAACATGCGGGCATCGTTGATGATGCCTTTGTGGACAGGTGCCGTGACCATTGCGGCGAATTCGCCGGATTGGCAGCCGTTGATCCCGCGATCCAACAATTTCAACACGTAAGGACTGTTGGCGGCATTGAGAGTGCCGGGGATTACGGGCGCGATGGTAGAGAAGGATTCAATGCGCAATTTGCCGATATCGATGCCGCGCATGGTGGCGCGAGCGGCAAGCAGATCCCTGTCGCCAAGAATGACCAGATTCGCCGCGAACGACGCGTTAGCCAACAGCACGCAAAGATCCGGGCCGATGCCGGCGGGCTCACCTGAGGTGACGGCGATAGTGGGGATCATGGCGGGGGGCAATGGCCGTGACGCGTGACGGGTCACGCTTTATCTGTTACCTGTCACGCCTCACCTGTCACCGTATTCAATCTGCCCGAAATTCCACAAACGCGCGGTCGCGAGTCTGACGCAGCCAGTCCTGATAAGCCTCGTCTGCTTTGCGCGCGCGGATGGTGTTGCGGGCGGCGGCGCGCTTGCGCTCTTCCGTGACGCCTTCGGTGCGGCGCTCGATCACTTGCACCAGATGCCAGCCGAAGGTCGATTGCACCGGTGCCGAGATTTCGTTGTCGCGCAGTTGATTCATCGCGCGCTCGAATTCCGGCACGGTATCGCCGGGAGAAATCCATCCCAGATCGCCGCCTTTGGCATTCGATGGGTCGTCCGAATGCACTTTGGCGAGTTCGGCAAAATCGGCGCCGCCGATGATGCGCTCGCGCAAACGCGCGAGACGTTCTTTCGCGTCGCCATCGGTCACGCCTTCCTTGCTCTTCAAAAGTATATGGCGCACATGGGTTTGCTGAACAACGGGCTGCGCGTTCTTGCCGCGCTTGTCCAGCAGCTTGACGATATGAAAACCGTTCGCGCTGCGCAAAATATCGGTGGTCTCGCCTGCCTTCAGGGGCGACAAGGCTTCAAGAAAAATCGAGGGCAGCCGGCCTGAAGGGCGCCAGCCGAGATTGCCGCCTTGCAAGGCATCGGGCGCGTCGGAATATTGCGCTGAAATCTGCGCGAAATCGGCACCCTTGCGCAATTCGCCCAACGCCAACAAGGCGCGTTTGCGCCGCGCTTCGATTTGAACACTCGTTGCTTGCTCCGGCACCAGCACCAGAATATGGGCGAGGCGAAATTCCTGATCGGAGGTGGCCTCACGTGCTTCGAGCGAAAGCTGCGTGTCGACCTCGGCTTCGGTGACGTTGATACCGCTTTCCACTTCGCGCTCACGCAGCCGCGACATGATCACTTCGCCGCGCACTTCTTCGCGGAATTTCTGCCACACCATGCCGTCTTCCTCTAACCGCTGACGGAAAGTGGTCATCGACAAATTATTCTCGTCGGCGATGCGCTGCAGGGATTTATCGAGCGTGGCGTCATCGACCTTGATGCCGGTTTCTTTCGCTTCCTGCAATTGCACCATATCGTTGATCATGCGCTCGAGCAATTGCTTGCGCAATGCATCTTGCGGCGGCAACTGGGTGCTCTGCGCCTGCAACTGCTTGACAACCACCGCCATGCGGCTGTTCAAATCATTGGCGGTGATGACTTCGTTGTTGACGATGGCGACGATGCGGTCGAGCTCGACCACGCCGCTGGGTTTTGCGGGTGTGCTGAGACGCGTATCGAGCTTCGCCGCTGGCGGCGCCAGTGTGGTGATGGAATTCACGCCGGGCGCGGGTGCCGCAAGCTGCGCGTTGGCGGACAAGGGCGGGAGTGCTATCGCGATATGGCACGCAAACAGGATGGCGAAACGATGATTCATGGTGCGGTTTCCAGAAAAATGAGGCATGGGTTGCGGTTTGGCAGGGGCCGGTGTGTGCTCAGCGATCGTCAGACCGCCGATATCCCGGAATGTTCTGTCTGAGCGTCTCCAGCGGATTGATGCCCAGTTTGGAGAGGCCTTTCAACTCCAGTTGAAACTGGAACGAGTTGGAATATTGGTTCGCGGCGGTCGCGAAACGGTGGGCCACCAACCGGAATTCCCAGCAGCCACGATTATACTCGACGCCCATCAATCCCTCGATCAGCCGCCGGTCGCGCAACGAATGGTTGGCGCGCGCGAGCAACGTCCAGCCGGGGGCGGTATTGCCGAACGGCCATTGCGCCGAAATATCGACCTGTTTCAGTGAATCGCGGGTAAAACGATAGCTGAAATTGAGGATACGACCGCCTTCGGCATTGTACCGGGCGGCGATGTTGGCCCGCTGGAACTCGGCCTTCGAGGTGGAATATTGAAATCCCGAATCGAGAAACCAGGTGTCCGACAGTTGCCCCGACAACGCCGTCAACAAATCTGATCGGCTCAGATTGCCTTGCTCAGGCGTGATCGGGGCGGTGGCGTCGGGCAGGGCCACCCGCGGTGGCGAGAAATAGTAGCGCTGGCCAATGGCGGCGCGCAGGCGCTCGATGCCGGTCAGGTTTTCGATGAATCGCGTCGTGACGGCGGCCGTCATTTGCCGCGCGTCGGAAATGCGGTCGCCGCCGACGAACAAGTTCTCGCTGAAAATTTGCGCGAAACTGAAATCGGTCACGGCAGTCGAAAAAACCGGCAAGCGGCTTTGATCCCGAAACGGCACATAGAGGAAAAACAGTCGCGGCTCAAGCGTCTGCGAGACCGATTCTCCCCACAAGGTCAATGGCCGCTCGAAGAACAAGCCACTATCGACGCTCAGGATCGGCACGGCGCGTGTGCCGCTTTCTTTACCGGTGGTGTTCGCGGTGAGCCGATATTCGGTCGCGTGAAATCCCGCTTTCGGTGTGATGAAGCCGTAAGGCGCCGTAAGTGGCAGCGACATCGACGGATAAATCAACAGGCGTTGCCCATTCACCAGCGTCGGGTGGCGGAAATCGGTGAATTCGCCGATCGCGTTGAATTCCACTCCTCGCCAGCGAACGGGTGCCGCGTTGAACGAAACCTGTGGCGCCAAACGATACGGCTCGACAACCACCTGCGCCGGATCTTGCAACGTTTGGTAGGCAAGATACCGGAACGTCCAGTCGCCGACCGGTCCGTTGTGGGACAAGCTCGCATCGCGCGGTAAATTGGTTTGCGCGGTACTGGCGATACGGGTGGATAGATCGCGAAAATAATTGTCGTCGGAAACCTTCTGCGCGTTAAGCGACGCGCTCCATCCCGGTGAAAGCCACGCGCCCAGATTTTGATAATGCCGCATCGAGAGCAAATAACGGTCGCGGTCGACGACGCGATCGTGCGGCAAATATTCGGTATTGATTTCGCCGATCTGATGGTTGTTCAGATAGCGGAATTCGCCGCCCAGCTGAACCCCGCGCCGCGTGAAAATTTTCGGTGTGAGCGTGGCGTCGTAGTTGGGAGCGATATTCCAGTAATACGGCACGGCAAGCTCGAAACCACTGCTGGTGGAGGAGCCGAAAGTGGGTGAGAGAAATCCCGATTTGCGCTCGTTGTTGAGCGGAAACGTCATGTACGGCAAGTACAGAATTGGCACGCCTTTGAATTCCACGACGCCATTGATGCCGGTGCCGACATTGCGCGCGCGGTCAAGCGCCAGTTCCGAGACTTTCAGGTACCAATCGTCCTCATTGGCCCGGCAGGTGGTGTAGCGCGCGTTGAAGAGGCGTTCACGATCTGGCCCTTCGAA
Source organism: Betaproteobacteria bacterium (assembly GCA_031430555.1). Classification (GTDB taxonomy): domain Bacteria; phylum Pseudomonadota; class Gammaproteobacteria; order Burkholderiales; family Usitatibacteraceae; genus UKL13-2. The sequence continues at coordinate 3,073 of JANPBQ010000142.1, read as the reverse complement.
GTTCATCTTTGTGGCCGATCCGCGCGCCTCATATCGCTGCGAAGGCCGCGTCGGACTCTTCGAGAAAAAGAAACTCGGCTCATCCAGCGTGCCGGTTTCGTCGGCGATTTTCAGTTTCAAGCCGATGCCGGAAACAATATCGCCGGCGCGGTCCAGCCGCACCTTGCCGGGGATCACCGCGAGGTCGGTGAGCTTATCGTAATCGACCCGCTCGGCGGTGATTTCCATGTCGCCCTGCTTGACCGAGACGCGGCCGGTGGCGGAGACATTTTTTTGATTAATGCCGTCGATCTCGTTGGCCGAAATTGTTCGCACACCGGATTGCGCGGGCCGCTGAAACAACCCGCCGGGCGTCGGCAGCAGCTTTTCCTGTTTCTGGCCTTCGAGGATCGCGGCGTCGAGTTCGGCCTGGCTGGGTGTGGTCGACGCTTGTTGGGCGTGCGCCGACAGCGCGTGCGCAGCCAGCAATACGGCGGCAATGCGGCGGGTGGCCCACATAACGGCGCAACGGTGAATGATAAAATCCAGTTTGATCCCAGAAGAAAAATAACATGACCGAAATTTCCGCGCCTCCGAACCCATCGACGCGCATGGACGCACTGCGTGCATGGCTTGGCCCCGAACTTGAACGCCTTGGCATCGGTGACATTGACGATTGCGCCTTCGCACCCGCTTCGGCAGACGCCAGTTTCCGCCGCTATTTTCGCATAAGCTCCCCGGCGGGCACGCATATTGTCATGGATGCGCCGCCCGGGCAGGAAGATTGCCGTCAGTTCGTCAAAGTGTCGCGGCTGATGCGCGGTGCGGGTGTCAACGCGCCCGAGGTGCTGGCCGAAAATTTGCCGGAAGGATTCTTGCTACTCACGGACTTGGGACGACAAACCTATCTCGATGTCATCAATGAATCCAACGCCGATGGCCTGTTTCGCGCGGCGAATGCCGAACTCGTCAAATGGCAGCTCGCCTCGCGCGCCGGCGTCCTGCCCGCGTACACGGAAGCGCAGATCGCGCAAGAGCTGGCGTTGTTTCCGGATTGGTATATCGGCAAACATGTCGGCGTGGAATTGACCGTCAAGCAACGCGATGCGATGCAAGCGGTTTTCAAATTGATCGCCGATTGCGCACTCAGTCAGGCGATGATCTATGTGCATTCGGATTACATGCCGCGCAATCTGATGGCACCGATTGAATCGCACAATGGCGCGCCCGGCGTGCTCGATTTTCAGGATGCGGTGTACGGGCCGATCAGTTACGACATCGCCTCGCTCTATCGTGACGCCTTCATTTCATGGGAAGAAGAACGCGTGCTCGACGGCACCATCCGCTATTGGGAAATCGCGAAGAAATCCGGATTGCCGATGCCCGAACACTTCGGCGATTTCTATCGCGACGTGGAGTGGATGGGCTTGCAGCGGCACCTGCGCATCGTGGGCATCTTCGCGCGATTGAATTATCGCGATGGGAAGCCGGCATATTTGGCGGACACGCCGCGGTTTGTGAATTATGTGAGGAAGGTCTGTGAGCGGTATGGGGTGTTGAGGCCGTTGTTGCGGGTGTTCGATGAGCTGAAGATCGGTGAGGTGGGGGTGGTGGGGGTGGCGTTTCGGTAGCGGCGGGCCAATTGCCGGGTCAATATTAGGGCCCTCGCATTTGAAAAGCGGGAATTGCGGAGGGGCCATTTGGAAAACGTCATCCGCCGAGACATTCGGCCGTTCGAAAATCCCAGCACCGGCACGTCTTTTCCGTCAGAAGGCGTGGAAACGAGCGCCAGTGCTAGAGTATGGCCGGGTTGTCCGCGATATTTTTGACGTTGAATGGGAGTCAAAAATGAAACAATTCGCGCCATACACAGGATTTTTCATGCTGATTGCCGCCCAAAGTTGCAATGCGCAGACGCTGTCGATGGGCTCCGGCCTGTGGACCATCAGCACACAGTTCGAATCTGCGAACTTGCCGTCAGACGTATCGTCAAAACTCTCCGAAAAAACGCGCGAGCGCGAAGGACCTCGGTGCCTCAAGAAGGCGCGTGACTTGTGGACACTGCAAACGCCGTTCGCGAATGGCAAGCGCAAATGTGAACAAACCGACTTTCAGTTGGACGGCGATCGAATGACGTGGAGGCTGGACTGCTTAAACGGTATGAAGCATGCCATCACCGTCGTCTCGCCAAGCGCGGATAGTTTTGTTGCGACGATGGCGATGACCGGGGCTTTCGGCAAGGCTTCGTTTGTTATAGCGGGCAAACGCACTGCGGAGATCTGCGAGGCCAAATAAGCATGGGCTTCAAATGAAGTTTGTTTGGTTGCGGCCTGCGCCGCGAGGGCAGGAGATGTCGTGGTTGGCTTTTGGGGTGGGTAGAGGCATAGTCAATTATAGGGCGGCCATTTGCCCGCAGAGGAATACTGGTAACGTTGCAGCATGCAATCGTTCAGCACGACACCCATCCTGTTCATCGCCGCATCCCTGTGGCTTTCGGCCACCGTTGCGCACGCGGAAACGCTGTACAAGGTCGTGGGCACCGATGGAAAAATTACCTACACCGATCGCCCGCCTGCGGAGGGCAAATCCACGACGATGCAATTCGTCGATGCGCCGACGACACCATTGCCCGAATCGGTGCTGAAGTATCAGGCGGAACTGCGCAAGAGCATGCAGGGCCGTTTAAGCGCGGCGAAGAAAATCGACTCAAGCGATACCACCTTGTTCATGGCAACCTGGTGCGGCTACTGCACCCGCGCCAAGGCTTATCTCAACGCCAAGGGAATCCGCTATCAGGAGGTCGATATCGACACCCCGGCAGGGGCTCGCTCGTTTGTCGAAGCGGGCGGAAGCGGCGGAGTGCCGCTGCTGGTGATTGCAGGCCAGCGCGCGCGGGGATTTAGTGAGGCGAGTTATGACAAGTTGTTTGCGTTGAAGAAGTAAGCGAATTCCACTAGTGTCCCAACGTTTGGCACCCGAGTGTTGCTAACCTGATGATTCTCCTTGTGAAAGGTCGTTTATTGGTTGTTGTCGATGTCAAATTCGTTTGCGGAATGGCCCATCCATTGGCGTGCTTACTCGCTGGGGAAGGCCA
>JANPBQ010000141.1:0-4235 GCA_031430555.1 Betaproteobacteria bacterium | reverse complement strand
TCGCCGTCGACCGCCGTATACGCGCCCTCGCCTTGCATCACGAACCGCAGCGCGCTCGGGGTGTGGCGGTGCGAAGGTGCGATCTCGCCGGGCAAGATGATCTGCAAACCGGCGTAGAGCGAGTGGGTGATGTATGAGGTGCCGCGCAGCGAGGGATTTTCCATCACCAGCACGCGGCGGTCGGCCTGTTTCTTGGTGATCAACTCGGCGGCGCGATCAAGCAATGGCCGCATTTCTGCGTAATGCCAAAGTGCCGGCACACAACTCGATCCCGGCGCGAGTTTCACGGTGCGTTCCCACAACGGCGACAAATTCAGCGGCGATATTTCCGCCGAGAATTCACGCATGGGATCGAGCGGCGCATTCATGCGAAACCTATGTCTATGCGGCGACAGCCACGTCGAAAATCGACGCTTTGCCGCCACGCCCCTGCACCACATCCATCGTCATGGTGCCGATTTTTTCAAACTCGATTCTCACCTTGTCGCCATGCTTGATCGGCCCCACGCCCGCCGGTGTGCCGGCCGCGATGATGTCGCCGGGTTCCAGCGTCATGATGTGCGAGGCAATTTCGATCATGCCGGGAATGTCGACCACCAGGTCGCGCGTGTTGGCGTCCTGCCGCAATTCATCGTTCACCCAGAGCCGCCCGCGCAACGCATTCGGGTCGCCGAGCTCATCGGCGGTCATGATCCACGGGCCGACCGGGCAAAACGTATCGTAGGCTTTGCGCGCGACGCGCTCTTCCTTGCCGCGCACGACGATATCCATCAGGCACGAGTAGCCGAACACATGCTCGGCCCAATTTTCACGGGTAATATCGCGGCCGCGTTTGCCGATGATGATCGCGAGCTCGCATTCATGTTCGATGCGGCGGCCCTCGATCGCCGGCAACACGATGGGCTCGGAGGCACCGCACAGCGACGAGGGCGGCTTCAGGAAAAAACCCATGTTGTTCGCGCGCGTCTCGCGACCCATCTCGATGCCGTGATCGTGATAGTTGATCGGGTACGCAATGACTTTGCTCGCAGCGGGAACGGGGGTGAGCAGCTTCACCCCGGACAGCGGAACACCGGGACGCGTGCGCGCCGCCTCTTCCAATGCGCCACGGTATTTCACGAAATCGGCGATCAGGCGGTTCATCGCCACCGGGGGCCACGCGTCGGGATCGTTGTCCACCAAGTCGGACACATCGATGATTCGATCATCGATGATGACGCCGATTTTTCCGCCGTCGTAACGGGCAAGTTTCATGAATTGGAGCTCCTCGTTGCAAGGCATCGCGTCGCAGTTGTCGTCGAAAATCCGCGCGCAATTTGTTGTCGTCGACCCGTTCGCATGCTAACCTGAAACGCTCTATGTGAAACGCCGTTCAGCATACCAGAACGTCTTGCCCAATCGATTTTTAGCATTCGCAATGCGCGTAGACGTGCGCGCCGCCCCCGCCATTCATGAGGACATAATGATTTTTGCGCATACCTGCAAATCCCGAATCTGCGTGACGTTGGCGATGCTCGCCGGTGCCGGTTTCGTTTATCCCGCTCGCGCACAAACACCTTCGCCCGCGCCCTACCCCAACAAACCCATCACGCTGATCGTGCCCTACACCGGCGGCACCACGGCGGATTCGCTTGCGCGATTGCTCGGCGCCAAATTGAGCGAACGCTGGGGTGTCGCGACCGTCACGGACAATCGCGCCGGTGCGTCGGGCATCATCGGCACCGAGGTTGCCGCGAAGGCGTTGCCGAACGGCTATGCATTGTTGTTCACCGCGACCGCGCACGGCACGGTGCCCGCACTGAAACCAAAATTGCCGTTCGACCCGATCAAGAGTTTCTCGCCGGTTTCACTGTTGGCCACCAGCGCGATGGGCGTGGTGGTCTCGACAAAAGTGCCGGCGAATTCACTAAAGGAATTCATCGAACTTGCCAAATCGCAACCCGGCAAGATGGATTACTCCACGCCCGGTGCAGGCGGTCCGCAGCATCTGGCGATGGAATTGTTCATGCAGGAAACCGGCATCGAACTCGTGCATGTGCCGTACAAGGGCTCTGCCGGCGCAATGACCGATGTGATCGGCGGCCATGTGCAGGCGAGCATCGTCTCGCTGCAAACGTCGAGCAATTTCATCAATAGCGGTCAGCTGAGAATGCTCGCCGTGATGAGCGATGAACGCTCGAGCGCTTTTCCGAAAGTACCCACATTGAAAGAACTGGGACTCGCCAATCTGGTGGTGGACACTTGGTACGGCGTGATGGTGCCCGCCGGCACGCCGCCCGAGATCATCGCGAAGATCAGTGCGGAACTCAATTCTATTTTGCAGTTGCCCGACGTGCGGGACACGATGGCCAAGCAGGGCCTGGTGCCTGTGGGTGGCACGCCGGAACGGCTTCGCGATTTGCTCACGCTGGAGATTCCGCGTTGGGCGAAAGTCGTGGCGGCGGCGAAAATCAAGACGGAGTGATTTGCGATGCGGCGCCAAGGAACAACATTGAGTGAAAAGTACGCACCGACAAATCGTCGTTCCCGCGAAGGCGAGAACCGAGTGCCGTTATGCAGACGCCACTGGATTCCCGCCTTCGCGGGAATGACGGGATTATTGATTGCGAAATTGAGTAAACACGAACTGCCACTCCGGAAAAACCCATGAGCCTCATCGAAGACCTCGTTATCGCCTCCCGCACCTGCGCTGAAGCCGGTGTGATCGACGCTTACGGACACGTCAGCGTGCGTTCCGAGGCCGACCCGAAACGTTACTTCATGTCGCGCGCCATCGCGCCGGAACTTATCACCGAAGACGACATTCTCGAATTCGATCTCGACAGTCATCCCGTCATTGCCAATGGCCCGCCGGGGTACAACGAGCGCTACATCCACGGTGAAATCTACAAAATCCGCCCGGAGATCAACGCGATCGTGCACAACCATTCGCATTCGGTGGTGCCGTTCAGTTGCACGCCGCGTCAATTGCGGCCGCTGTTTCACATGTCGGCATTTATTGGGCTTGGCATTCCGAATTGGGACATTCGCGAAGCGCAAATGGGCACCGACATGCTGGTGCGCAATTCCGTGCTGGGCGCGTCACTCGCGCAGAAATTGGGCAAGCATCCGGCGGCGTTGATGCGCGGGCACGGCTCGGTCGTGGTCGGCGAAAAGATCCAGATCGCGGTCGGTCGCACGGTGTATCTCGATCACAACGCGAAGATGCAATATCAGGCGATGATGATGACCGGCATGAACAGCGATGCCATCGTGTATATGGACGACGCCGAAGTTGCCGCGAACGTCGTGTGGCAGGAATACGTGCGCTCGTGGGATTTGTGGAAGAAGAAATGGCAGCCGCGTTTGGCGGCGGAGAAGACACAGCGCATCGAGTGAAAGTCTAGCACTGTGGCGGGGTTTTAGGGCTTTTGCCGCCAAGCGGCTTGCCAATGCTGGTGTTTTAATAATTCCAGTGGGACGCCACCGACTTCAAAGGCACTTGCCAAATACGCCGCGACGCGATTAACTAGGCGTCAATATGCGCCCCATTTCCGCCACCGCTGTCGCCGACAACAAGTCCTCCGCGCCCTGCGATGGGATGTAGCCGATGCGCCGCGCGATAAACAATAAATTGCCACCCATCGCGCCCATCGCCTTTGCGCTCGCCTGCGGATTTGCGGCAATGAATGCCCACGCAAGTTGCCGCGCCGACAAGGTCTTTTTGCTGGTGGCCTCACCAGCAGCAACACGCGCCGATACCGGCGTTTCCCGTGAAGTTGAAATGCTCGCGCGTATCGACCGCGGATTCGGTCGTGAAGTCGTCGGCGACATCTTGCGTCGCCATCCCGCAGGCGGCGCGCCCGCGGATGCGGTGACGACGGCGATTCTCGCCGCCGCCTATGGATCGGAAGGCGCAGACACCGAGGCCCGCGAATTCGCTGAACGCGCGTTGACCGCCGCCCGAGCCGATTCGCTGGCGCGCGAGGCGCAGGTATCGGCGATCGTCTCCACCGTTTTTCTGCGCCTGGGACTGCGCGATGAAGGTGTTGCGCTGCTGAAGCGCGCCGCAACGCTTTACACGCAGAGCGGTGAGAATCAATCCGCCGCGCGCGTGTCGATCAACCTCGCCCGCGCCAGCCGCGCGCCCGACGAACGAATGCAGGCAACGCAAGCCGCCATCGCGCAACTCTCGGCAATCGAGCCCACGCCGCGTGGCCGCCACACCGCGTTTGAGATCGTGCGGCTTGCCGTAG
>JANPBQ010000140.1:0-26438 GCA_031430555.1 Betaproteobacteria bacterium | reverse complement strand
AAAACGCCACCGTAGTTCTTGTCGATGCAATACGCGTTTTGTCCGTGATGCACGCGGTGATTGGATGGCGTGACAAAGACGCGTTCCATCCAGCCGAGGCGACCGATCAGTTCGGTATGCACCCAGTATTGATACAGCAGATCGATGAGCGACACGGTGAAAAAAACCACCGGCGGCACGCCCGCCACCGCCAACGGAAGATAGAAAATCCAATGCAGGAAAGCACCTGTCGATGACTGACGCAATGCCGTCGACAGGTTGTAGTACTCGGAGGTGTGATGGACTACATGGGTCGCCCAGAGAATATTGACCTCGTGGTCCATGCGGTGCGCCCAGTAGGCGCAGAAATCGTAGGCGATGAGCGCGCCAATCCAGACCCATGCGCTGTCGATCGGCAGCTCGGTGGCGCGAAATTTTTCATATGCCGCGACATAGATTCCCACCCACAGCAGTTTCAGCAGAAACAACCCGCTGACCTGATTCAGGATGCCCAACTGCAGGCTCGTGATCGCGTCCGGAATATCGTAGATCTTCTTGCCTTTTCGGCGCGCGATCCAGGCCTCCAACAGGATCGTGAGCAGGAAAAACGGCATGGCGAAGAGCATGGGTTTCATGCGCGGCTCATGTTAGTGATTAGTAGTCCGTCGGCGAATCAGCGATCGGCTGCGGCCAGTACGTCGCGTCGCCGCGCCAACTCCGCGAGAATTTCGGCATGCCGCTCGCGCGTCAACCGGTAATGGCTGTAGCACCACATCGTCAGCAGCGCGAGGCTCGCCACCACCGGCCCATAGATCACGCCCAGCCCGAAGATCGCATCGGCCGGCACATCTGCGGCAGAAAGAATCTTGGCACCGCGCGGCCAGTCGATCAGATCCAGGCCGAGACCTGCGATCAAGCTGCCGCCGCCCACCGCGCAGGTTGAAGAGAACGAAACGGCCGAAAAGAAAATGCCTTCCTGGCGCTTGCCGGATTGAAGCTCATGCTCGTCGCAAACGTCGGCGACTGCGGACCCGAACGCCACATTGGCCTGCACCGCGCCCGCCCCCTGCAACACGCGCATGACGATCAATATGGGTACCAGCATGCCGTCGCCGTTCTCCGGGAACCAGCCCGCCAATCTCAACATGATCGGCAATACTTGCAGTGCGCCCCAGGTGATCGTCCCGAATAGCAGTGCCCAGCGTTTGCCGTATCGGCGCTGAAGGGACGGCGCGACCAGGGCCCCGAGCATCAGGCCGACCGGGTAAGCGGTGGCGAGTGCCACGATCTGGCCGTGCGTGAGTTCCCAGAAATAGGTGTACATGTAGAGGTCGAGCGCGGTATTCACGCCGATCATCACGAAAATGACGAGGACGCCACTGAAAAGCCAGGCGAATGACCCGCAACGCAGCGCCGTCGCCATGTCTTTAAGCACCCGCACCAGGAAGGCAAACGCATTCACCGGTGCCTCGGGTGCCGCCTTTGGCAGATAAGGGATAACGCTGCGCGTGCCCAACGTTGACCAGAAAATCGCGATCGCCATTAGCGCCGCAAGCGTGGCGGCAAATGGCGCATAGGCAACCCCATTGAGCTGCCCATTGGAAAACTCGGGGGTGGGCGCAAAGAAGAACTGAAAACCGATAACGGTAGCGGCGAACCCGCCCACAATGCTAAAAAAAACGCGGTAGGCCACCAATGCGGATCGCTCGGTGAAATCGGTGGACATCTCCGCGCCCAGCGCCTGATGCGGCACGAAGTACAGCGAGATCGAGATCCGCGCGAGATTGGTAAAAACCACGAGCCAGACGAACAAGGCCCACTCGCCCCGAACCGGCGGCGCGAACAGCAGGAAGAAACAGATCGCGAGCGGCAGGATCGAGGCGTACATGAATGGATGCCGCCGTCCGTACTTTGAGCGCCAGTGGTCGGACAGCGATCCGATCAAGGGATCGACGACGGCGTCGACAACCAGCGCCGTGCTGACCGCGAGACCGGTCAGCGTGCCGGACAGGCCGAGCACCTGGTTGTAGTAAAAAAACAGGAACGTGCCGAGCGCCCCAGCCTTGAGGCCCTCGGCCAACTGCCCGATACCGAACGCGAACTTCAGGTTGAAGGACAGCTTCTCCAGGCGCGGGAGCATCAACACGGCCATCTATTGCATGAGCGCAAGGCGACGGTCACTTGATCACGGATTGCTGAATCAGCCCGACGGGAACGTCGGGCTGGGCCAGCGCCGCGAACGGACTGCAACCCGACGCATCGGCAAAGTGCTTCGTCCAATGCAGGAGGTACTCTGGAAAACCGCCCTTCGCATCCGCGGTACCCAGTTCGAACAATTTCTGGGCCACCTCCGGATGCGAGTCTGCCACGTTCAACGCACCCAATGGCGGCCGCGTGGATTCGAGCAAAAACGCGCCGCGCCCGTCGATCTTGCTGTTGAACCACCACGCATCATTCACGACCGTCATCGATGATCCCCAGCCGATGGTGACGTGATCGCGGATCGGTGGGCCACCGGAGAACGCAGTCGCGTAAAACGATTTGCCGTCGATCGGTTCGGGCGGCGTGACACCGGCGGCTTCCAGCAGCGTCGCCGAAATATCGTGATGCTGCACAAAAGCGTCGCAGGTCGTGCCGGCACCGATCCTGGAAGGGTGCCTGACCAGTAGCGGTACGTCGTGGGTTTCCGGGTCGGATGGATAGCCGCGCTTGCCGATATAGTGATCCCGCTCCCACAGGCTGTGGCCATGGTCGGAGGTCACGACCACCAGCGCATCGTCGAGGATGCCCGACACGCGCAGACCTTCCACCAGATGCCCGAACCAGCGGTCGCACATTTCGACCAACCCGGCGTAGTTGGCGCGCGTGCGATTCACTAATTGCGGCGACAGATTGGGCAATTCCGCATACGGCGAGATGACCTGTTCCTGTCCGTCGGTCGCGTCGTATTTTTTTCGATAGTGCGGCGGGACGAACCAGGGCTCGTGCGGATCGAAGCACTCAACCGTCAGGAACAGACGCTCGGCATCGGTATTCTGATTGACCCATTGCGCGGCCTGCTGCATCACCTGCGCATTGAACCACTGCTCTTCATTGACGCGGTCATGCATGTTTTTCAATATCGCGTGCGAAAACCAGCGGTGGGTGTAACCGCTTTTCATCGCTTCGAGGAGCTTGCCGTGCATAACCTGGAATTCCTTGGGAATCCAGTAATCGACCTCCGCCTGCGACGGCGCTTTGCCGCTGCGCGCGGCGTCGGTTTCCTGCCCGCGAATGAAACTCCATTGCTGAAAGCCGCGCCAAAAATTTTTCGATGGTTTGAACTGATGATAGAGATCGGAAATCAGTCCGGTTCGAAATCCCTCATTGGAAAATATTTCGGCCAGCGTATGTTGCGCTTCCGGGATCGGCCCCCAGCCTGCCGCGGTACCGACAAAGTCACCCTTGATATAGCGGAAGTCCCCATTGTGGAAGGGATATGTTCGCTGGCCCGTGTAGATCGCGCGTCGCGCGCAAAGCGTCGGCAGCGATTCCGGATAGGCGCGGGTGAAGCGCACGGATTCCCGGGCAAACGCATCCAGATTCGGCGTATTGATCGCGCCCCATGAAGGCGGCGCACCGTATGCGCCGACCGCGTCGCGTCGCAACGTGTCGAATACGACCAGGATGATGTGCTTGGGCTGCTTGGGGTCGGGATTCAACATATTCTCCAGGTCGGTTCGACGCCGGCGGATGCCGCGTCGCTGCGCGGGTCAGGATTTCTTTTTGCCGTAGGTGATGAGGCCGATCGAATTGCATACCGTGTTCGGCGGGTGGGCGAGGATGGCCGCTTCCACGGGATCGCATCCCCAGCCCGGGCGGTCTGAAATCACCAGATGTCCCTCTTCAAATACCGGCAGGTGCGTGAACAATTCCGCATCCCAGGCAATACGATCAATATCGGTTTCCACAATACGCAAATTCGGAACGGCGGCCGCGAATTGCGCATTCATCATGGTCGCGAGATGGCCATAAAAGTTGTGTGGCGCCACGTTGACTTCATTGGCCTCGGCGGCGGACGCAATCTTCATCGACTGCCACGCACCATTCCAGATCAGGTCGATGATCGCGACATCCATCGCCTGACCCTGGAAGAACGGCAGGAATTCGCCCAAGCCCATCAAGGTCTCGCACGACGCGATCGGATGCGCGCTCTGGCCGCGGATATAGGCAAGCGCATTGGCATTGAAGGTATCGAGTTCGACCCACAGCAATTCCAGATCGGCGATTTCGCGAATGATTTGCAGATAGCCCTCGGTCTTGGCGTTGAAATTAAGATCCACCAGGATCTCGACATCGGGGCCGGCACCGTCACGCATCGCTTCCAGATGTTCGCGCACGCCGCGCAACAATTTTCGGCTCACATTCAGTTCAGGGGTGAACGGAATGCCCCACCCCGCCGCCCAGCCGGTCGGCTTGTTGTTCTCATATGAATAGACATTGGTCTTCAGTGCTTTGAATCCGCGGTCCCGCACCTCGCGAGCCAGCGCCTTGACTCCATCCAGATCGGTGACCGCCGGCTCATAGTAAGGCTGGCGACTGATGCGCCACGTGCCGCAATGCGACCAGTACACCATCGCGCGGTCACGGATCTTGCCGCCCAGCAGGTCATAGCACGGTACGCCGAGCGTTTTTGCTTTCGCGTCGAGCAGCGCGTTCTCGATCGCACCCAGGGCCTGGCCGATAACGCCGCCTGTGCCCGGCCGTGTCGCGCTGCGCAACTCGACATACAGGCGCTCGTGCTGCGCAACCGGGCGACCGACGATGCGCGGCGTCAACTGCTGAATAATCGCGGCGATGCCCGGATTGCCGAAGCCTTCGTCGTACTCACTCCAGCCGACGATGCCGTCGCTGGTCGTCAGTTTGACGAAGTAGTAGTTGCGCCAGCCGGCATCGCAGGCCAGGGTCTCAATATTTGCAATCGTGGATTTCATGTTTGATTGTGCCGCCGTAGAAAGCTATTGGTAATCCGCCAGCACGAGTGCCGCGCCCTTTTCGCCGATCATGGTCGCTGCAGCCGCCGTGTTGCCCGACACCACCGAGGGCATGATTGAGGCATCGATCACCCGCAAGTTCTGGATATTGTGGACCTTCAGACGCGGGTCGACGACCGAGCTTGACGGCAGCGTTCCCATCGCGCACGAACTGGTCGGGTGATACGTGGTGCGGCCGGTGGCTCTCGCCCACTTTTCCCACTGCGCGTCATCGAGTTCGCCTTCGGGCAAATACAGGCGCGTGTCGATCGCGTCTGCCAGTGGCAGGGTTTTGGAAATTCGGTCGGCGATCTTCAGGCTGTCGATAAACACGCGCACATCATTGGGTGTGCTCAGATAGTTTGGGTGAATCTTCGGTGCGGCATCGGGGTCGCGCGACTGAATCCGGATGCGGCCGCGGCTTTCGGGCCGACACGGACTGACATTGATCGTCATCCCGCCGAACGTATCTACCCGGAGGCTCTTCTTCTGGCCGGGCTTGGCCCCCTGAAAAGTCATGGGGATGAAATACAACTGCGTGTCCGGCCGGGGTTCTTCGGGCCGCGTGCGCACAAATGCGCCGCCTTGATTGATCGCCATGCCCAGTGCGCCGCCGCGATTGAAGACATACTTGACGGCCTCTTTCGCAATTCCTGTCCACGAGGAGAGTTGATTGCTGACGGTCGGCACCCGCGTCTTGAACGTAATGCCGCTGAAAACATGATCTTGCAGGTTTTCGCCAACGGCTGGGCTGTCCAGCACGACATCTATTCCCAGCGATTGCAGCAATGCGCCGGGACCAATGCCGGAACGCTGTAGCAACATCGGCGAGTGAACGGTGCCGGTGGCGACCAGTACTTCACGATTGCAACAGGCCTGATGCACGCCGGAGGTGGTGCGGTATTCAACCCCTGTCGCACGCCGGCCCTCGAACATAATCCGCGTCGCTAACGCGTGCGTTTCCACGCGGAGATTGGCGCGCTTCATCGCCGGCTCAAGAAACGCGGTGGCGTTGTTCGATCGCTTGCCGTCACGAAAACTGAATTGATAGAGGCCGCAACCTTCTTGCGCCGCGCCGTTAAAATCGGGATTGTTTTTCAGTCCGTTCGCGCGCGCGCTATCGAGAGCCAGTTGCACCACCGGATGTTCTTTTCCCTTGATGCCGGAAATTTTCCACGGCCCACCCGCCCCGCGAAACGCGTCGGCACCCGCGTCATTGTCTTCGGACATTTTGAAAAAGGGCAACACATCGTCGTAACCCCAGCCGAAATTTCCCTGTCGCGCCCAATCGTCGAAGTCCTCGCGCTGACCGCGGATGTAGACCATGCCATTGATGGAGCTCGATCCACCCAACACTTTCCCGCGCGGCCAAAAATCGACCCGTCCATCCATCGTCGGCGCGGGCTCGGTGTCGAGACACCAGTTGACGGCCGGGTCGTAAAACAGCTTCCCCAACCCGGCCGGCATGTCGATGAGAAATTTGCGGTGACTGCCCCCTGCCTCCAGTAGCAGCACGCTGTGCTTGCCGCTGGCGGTCAGACGATTCGCCAGCACGCAACCGGCAGATCCCGCCCCGACAATGATGAAATCGTATTGATTTTCCATGGTGATGAATGAAGGCGCTTGTCGATGGCGAACGCTACCGCCACGGTGGCCTGAGCCGTGGCCGTGGCAGCGAAACTCGCCGCTTCTGTTCTTAGAACTTTTTCCGCAAGGCCAGCTTGTACGTGCGGCCCAACGGATCCGCCGTCAAAGGATCATAGCTGTATTCGGTGCGGGTGAAGGCGGGGTCCTTGTCGAACACGTTGTTGACGGCAAAGGTAGCGGTAATGCCATAGGGCGCGTCAAACACGATGGCCAGATCGTGTAACGTCGTTGCCGGAATGGTGCCACCATAAACCGTCGGTGCAACGCGTTGGTCGACGAATGACGAGTTGTAGCGTGCTGTCCAGCGGACGTTGAAGCCGCCGCGATTGAAGTTGAGATACGCCTGCGCTTTGGTCTGCGGAAGCGGATGGGCGAGCGTGCCAACGTTCAGCTTGCCAATCGCATCGAGACCGGCGATCGGCACACCGGACACTTGGAACGCCTCGTACTGGTATTTCAGCACACGGTTGCCACTGGCACCGACGGTCAAGTCGCCCCCGGCCACGCGGCGGAAGCGATAGCTTGCCCGCACATCCAGGCCGTTGATATTGACCTTGGGGCCATTAATGCGCAACAGCAGCACCCGGTTCAAGTTGGCCGCCGAGCACGATCCGGCAAACACAAAATGGCTGGCGACAAATGCCGCATCAAGCGTCGCGCAATTGTTGGTGCCAGTTGCGCCATTCGGGAACAGCGCCGCGACGATCGGGTTCAGCGGCTCGGTGGTGAGTACGTCCTTGAAGTCGTAGTTGTAGTAGTCGATTGCCGCATCGAATTCGCCGCCCTGAAACAACGCGCCGACGTTGTAGGTGGTCGCCTTTTCTGGTTTCAACGCGGGATTGCCAACGAGATCTGCCGCGCGAAAAGTGCCGAGAATGGCTTGCAGTGTCGTCGCCGGATCAGGAATCAGCAGGCTTTGCTGCGGTGCCCGAAAAGTGGTGCCGACTGAGCCGCGAAATGCGAGCCAGTCCATTGCCTGATACTTGCCCCGGATTTGCGGATTGAAGGTTCTGCCGCCCTTCGAACCGTAGTCCTCGAAGCGCGCCGCCACATCGACGCTTTGGCCATTGGCGTAGGGAAGATTGATTTCGGCGAAACCGGCATAGATGTTGGCGGTTTCATCCACGGGGTTATTTGCCACCGCCAGTCCCAGTGGCGTATTCGGGGTCGGCGTGCAGGTATTGTTGCCGGCAATGTTGAGTGGTGAATCCATACACGGGCTTTGCTGGCGATCTGCATAGCGGCTGTACGTCGTCCGGTAGCCATTGCGCCTGACCTGCACGCCCGCGACCCACGCGACATCGCCGCCCGGCAATTTCATCGCCGGCAAATCACCGCCCAACGACGCATTCCATTCAAGCGTGTCGGACGTGAGCCAGCTCTCCTGCGGCTGCATCAGCCAATCGGCCAGCGCCGCAGTATTCGCGACCGCCGCGTTGTAGCCCGGATTGACCGCGAGCCCGCCGTGCTGTGCGGCACCCGGAATGGCGTTGGAAAGCGGATTCAACCATTGGCATGGGCCGACACCGGGGGTTCCAGTACGGAAGTTGCAATCCGGTCCGCCGAGACCGCGCAAGGCGAGCTCAAGAAATACGCCCGGCGTGTCCCTGCCGAACAGGTAATGTTTATTTCGCCCGTAGGTCAGACTGGTATCCCAGTTCAGCGTGCCACCGAGGTCGCCACTGAGACCCGCCGAGACGCGCATCTGGTCTTGCTCCCTCACGCCATAGCCGCCGCCATAGCCAAACAGTGGATTGCCGCCGACAAAATACGGACGCCATTGGCCGATCGGAATGAATATTCCGGTCGTGCCCGCCGGAAACTGGCTGGGATTGGCAGCGGCGTACGCGGCCACGCCGGGATTGGTCATCGGCACGAACCAGTTGTTGAACAGGCGCGGGCTGGTGCCGGCCACAAACGTGGCCGGATTGATGTTGGACGGCAGCACCGTTTCCGTGATCGCACGCGGCTGATTGAATGAAGGCGGGTAACCAAGATGCGGCACCTTGGTTTTCGCCAGAGCCACTTCGAGATGCAGTTTGGTTGTAGGGCCGAGCGCCAGGTTGAGTTCACCGTAAGCCTGCGCGCTGTCCTGTTTCTCGACCAGATTTTCCCAGACCGTGAATTGCTGGGTGCAAAATCCTGCGAAAGGCATGATGCCGCCCAAGGGCAGGCAACCCACGTCCACCTGTCGCGCGCCGTTGGTGGCGAGCGTCCCGCCAGGTCCGGTCGGGGCCACGGGAATGAACTGGCTCGGATTAACCGAGAACGACCAGCCCGCGTTGGGATTGTCGACGAAGTTGCGCGGCGACCAGGCGCGATCAAGCACTCTCAGTTCCGAGCGATGCTGGAAGCCCGCCGAGATCATCGCGTTCCACTTGTCGCCGACCTGTCCCCAGGTGGCATCGGTATCGTAGTCGCCGTTGGAGCCTTTAATGTCGCGGTAGCTGCCGCCGACTTCGAATCCCTTGAAGTTCTTCTTCGTGATGAAGTTGACCACACCGCCGATCGCGTCGGAACCATAAGTCGCCGCCGCGCCGTCACGCAACACCTCGACTTTGCCAATGGCAGAGATCGGTAAATTGTTGGTATTGACGATGAAACTCGACACCAGTGGCATGCGCCGCCCGTTCAGCAATACCAGCGTGCGATCCGGCCCGAGGCCGCGCAGATTGATGCTCCCTGAACCCTCTGTACCCTGCCCTCTGCCGGGCGAGAACTGGTTCGAGTCGCCCATCACACCCGCCGCCTCTGGCAGAGCCTTGATCATTTCGACCATGATTGGCGCACCTTGTTTCGCCAAGTCCTCGGCGGTGATCACGCGCACGGGCAGCGCGGTGGATTCCGCCGCACCGCGAATGCGGGTGCCGGTCACGACGATTTTTTCCTGTTCAATGACCGCGCCGGCGGCGACGGACACGTCTGCCACCGCATCCGCCGCCGCCGCCGGCAGGGAGGGGAATACCGTCGTGAGGGCTACCGCAAGAATCGCCATATTTTGCGTCGAACGCTGTTTTTGGGTCATGTAATTCCTCCTGAAAATGCTGATTTGCCTGTTTAGCCCTGCCGGGACATTATTTTGCGCAAACGATTGCTCAACTTGTGCGAATCTTAGCCCCCGTGCCGGAAACCTGTCAAGCGGAATTTGCAAAGTGGCCTATTTTGTACTCGCCATTTGCGTGCTTCGGCAAGCAATTTTGGTGTTTTTCCCAATGAATCGTGCCACCCATACGTTTCCTATGGACGAACCCGCTTGATTAAGTAGCCCACTGGCGTCTACACGGATTGCGTTCTACACGCCGCGCTTGACAGCCGCCTCACCGCCGCGCCATCATTACAAAAGGCGCAAACGATTGCGCTGTCGCGCATTGTCAAAGTGCATCGAACCGCTCCGGTAAGGCGAGAACAGATGAAATCCGGCGAATCGGACCCAAGCCATATTTCCGGCCATGAGTACAACAGGAGCAACAATGAACGACCAGACGTGTGACCCGCAAAAAACCTACCAATACAGCACGCTTCTTTCCGGCAAATGGTGCGGCAACGGGGATCATCATTTCGAGACGGTCGATCCCGCCGAACCGGACAAGGTCGTCGGCAGTTACATTGAGACAATGGATGTTGAAGTGTCGGCCACACTGAGGGCCGCAGCAAACTCGCAGAAGGAATGGGCCGCTGTGCCGGGTCTGGAGCGACAGATCATTCTGGCGCGCTATTTCGCAAAACTCAGGGAACATTCCGCGGCGATCGCGATCGCGATGACGCGCGAGATGGGCAAGCCACTGACCGAGGCGCGCGGCGAGGTCGGATATGCCCTGCTCGAAGCAGAGTTCATGCTCGGTGAGTTGGCACGCCCCTATGGATGGCTGATGCCGTCGTTCCGGCGCGACATTCAAAATCAGGTGGTGCGCCGGCCGCGCGGCGTGATCGCCGCCATCAGTCCGTGGAACTATCCGTTCCTAACGCCCATGCGCAAAGTCGTACCGGCGCTGGTGTTCGGCAACGCCGTGGTGCTCAAGCCGTCCGAAATCAGTCCCGCTGCGGCATGCATCGCCGCCGAGCTTGCCGTCGGCATTCTGCCGGATGGCCTGTTCGGCATCTTGATGGGCGGAGCCACCGTCGGCCAAGCACTGGTATCGAACCCGTTGGTCGATGGCGTGACGTTCACCGGCTCGATCCCGACCGGGCGGGCCATCTATCAACTGGCGGCCCGAAATCTCGCGGAGGTTTCCCTCGAACTCGGCGGCAAAAACCCGATCGTGTTGCACGACACCCATGAGTTGGATGCCTGCCTCGACGAAATCGTCCGCGGTGCGATGAACAATGGCGGACAGCGCTGCACGGCGACCAGTCGATTGCTAGTGCATGAATCCCTGGCGGCGGACGTGGAGACGGGACTGAAGCAGCGCATCAGTCGCCTGGTGGTGGGCAACGGGCGCGATGAAAAAACGCAGATCGGCCCAATGGCGATGAAGTCTCACCATGAAAAAGTGCTGGGCATGATACGAGCCGGCGAGAACGAGAAGGCGCGGACGGTGGTTGGCGGCGCGGCGGCGGCCCCGGTTGGATTCGAGCGCGGATATTTCGTGCAGCCGACCTTGTTTTGCGACGTATCGCCGACAATGACAGTCGCCCATCAGGAAATATTCGGGCCAGTGCTGTCAATGCTCACGTTCAATAACATCGAGTCCGCACTAAACATCGTCAACGACGTAGAGTACGGCCTGGCCGCCTCGCTGTTTTCCGATGACCCCGCTGTGATCCGCCTTTTCACGGAACACGCTGACGCGGGCATGATTCACATCAACCACCAAACCGCGGTCGACCCGAACATGCCCTTCATCGGCGCGAAGAACTCGGGCGTCGGCGCTTGCTCGGTGGGACAGTCCGCCGCGAATTTCTATACGGCGGAGCGATCAATTTACTTAAAATACAACCACTGATCGAATGGCTGTACCCATGACCAAGAAAAGATCTGTCCGTCTCGATGATGTGGCCGCGGCCGCCGGCGTTCACACCTCGACCGTCTCGCGCGTGTTAAACAACGAAGCGGATCACCGCGTGTCGACCGAAACTCGCGAACGCGTTCTCATCGCCGCCAAGGAACTCAACTACCACGCCAACGCCATGGCGCGCGGCCTTCGTACCTCGCGTACGCACACGCTCGGAATTGCGGTACCGCAACTGGACAATCCGGTGTTCGCGCAGATCATCATCGGCGCCACGGCGGCGGCGCACTCAAGGGGCTATGACCTGCTGGTATCCCTCGTCGAGGATGTGTCGGGCGAGTCCGGCGTCTACGAGCGGCTGGCGCACAATAATCGTGTTGACGGCCTGATGGTGTCGACGCTCGAGAAAGATGAAGTGCTGGTTGAAACCCTAAAGCGGGCATCCGTGCCCTATGTTATCGTCAATCGCAAGATTCGCGGCGTGGCCAATTGCGTGGCCTACGACAGTTTTGCCGCCGCCAAAGAGTCAACCGAATATTTGTTGTCCCTCGGACATCGGCGGATCGGCCATCTTGCCGGTCGCCTGACGGGGTACAACGGCACCAAGCGTCTGGCCGGCTATTACGCCGCGCTCAACGCTGCCGGCATCGAGTCCGATCCGCAGATGGTAGCCGAGGCTGGATATACGCTTGAAGGCGGGGTACGCGCGGTACGCTCCTTGCTCGCTTGCAAGCCGCGCCCCACTGCTCTGCTGGCCGCCACTGTGCTGTCGGCAGCGGGCGCGCTCAAGGCGCTGTATGCCGCCGGCATCATTGTTCCCGATGACATGTCCGTCATGAGCATTCATGATGTGCAGATCGCCGAAATGCTGCACCCACCATTGACCACCATGCGGCTGCCGTTGCAGGAGATGGGCAGGGTCGCCACCCTCGGGTTGGTCGATCTCATCGAGGGCAAGGCCACGGTAGTCTCTAAGCTGATGCGCCCGGAAGGTTTGCTGATTCGCGCGTCCACCGCACCGCCCAACAATCTCTGAGTTTTTCTTGGACAGATCGCGGGTGTGCCAAGCGTAAGTGCATCACCGGTTCGCGATCCTCCAGCCGCCAGCTTCCGCGTGGGCGGAAATGGCGTATTCCTTATCCATTTATGGTGCCATGCGAAACCGACAAGCCATCCTCGCGGTGCAGTGCCGCGCTTCTTGCCCGATTTGAGCAATCGTTTGCGCAACTTCAACAAATGAGGTAACCTGAGGTCGTTCCCCACCAGAAAGTGCGAAACAAATGGCACACAAAGTGTATCGGCAACCACTATGATCGCACCATCGGCACTGGCGTGCGACGTGCGCAAAGCGCCGCATCGGGAGTCGGCACGAACCCGGCTGGCAACGCTGATTTGCTCGAATCTGAATCCACCAACGATTTTCGCCAGGAGAGAAAGTGGAAACCAGTAACGCGGTGATGACCTTCGGCCCCTTGTCTTCGGCAGAAGAATATTCCGTTGGAAATTCGTTTGCGCAAAATCCACTGGCGCGCGCGATCGAACGCCATGCTTCTCCGTCTTGGCTTGCCGAACTGAAAGAGATCGTTGGCGAACGGCATGTCTTTCACGACGAAACGGATCTATGGGCGTACTGCCGCGACCGTTCCCCATTTGCGACATTTCAGATCCGCAATGGAAACCTGCCTGCCACATTGCCATCAGCAGTGGTTTGTCCGGCGTCGGTGGAAGAGTTAATGAAGGTCGTCGCGTTCAGCCGCGCACGCGGTATTCCGGTCATTCCCTTTGGTGCCGGTTCCGGGGTGCTCGGCGGTACCCTGCCCCTCGCGCACGAGTTGATCATCGATCTCAAGCGGCTCAATCGGATCGTCGAGTTCAATGAGACGGATGGCGTCGTGACGGTGCAGGCCGGCATGAACGGTGCGCAGTTCGAGGCCGCGCTGAATGCGCGCGGATTTACCTGCGGACATTTTCCTCAGTCTTTGCACATGTCCACCGTCGGTGGATGGGCCGCCTGCCGTGGTGCCGGACAAAATTCGAGCCGGTATGGCAAGATCGAAGACATGGTCTTGGGCATGGTCGCAGTATTGCCGAATGGCCGGCTGCTGCGGGTGCGCCCGGTTGCGCGCCGCGCGGTGGGGCCGAGCCTGAAGGATCTCTTAATCGGATCGGAAGGTGCCTTTGGGATACTCGCGGAACTGTCCCTGAGGGTCTGGAAGCAGCCGGAATCGCGCCACGGAATCGTACTCGCGTTCCCATCGATGCGGGCGGCGCTGGATGCGCTGCGAACCGTCATGCAGCGCGAACTGCGACCGGCGATCGTGCGGCTGTATGATCAAACGGAATCCTTCCATCGAACGCGCGGCCTCGGCCCGTTTGCGACGCACCCCATCCTTGCGATCCTCGAATTTTCGGGTTTGCCGCGACTCGCCGCGCTGGAGCGCGACCTCGGCATCGAAATCTGCGTCGAACATGGCGCGCAACGTGCAGATGTGGCGCTGTACGACGACTGGATCACCAAGCGCTTTCAATCCCTGTCGACGCCTTGGCACGCGCTCGACTATTTCACCGATACGATCGAGGTCGTAGCCAACTGGAGCGCGTTAACCGAAATGCATGCGGCGATGGGTGCGGCGGTTCAATCCATTTCTCCGGAAATCGAATTTGGCGCGCATTGGTCGCATGTCTATCCCGAGGGAGCGTGCCAGTACATGACTATCCGCGTGCCGCCGATGCCCGAGGATCAGGCGCTGTCGCTCATCCGGCGCGCATGGTGTGCGGTTGAGGAAATCTGCCTCGAACATGGCGGCGCCATCAGCCACCATCATGGGGTGGGGCTATTCCGCAATGCCTGGATGCGAAGTGAACTCGGCGCCGGTCTCGACCTGTTGCAAATGCTGAAACAACAGCTTGATCCCGGTAATTTGTTCGTGCCTGGCAAGCTCGGGCTAAACGGGCCGCGTCAAGACAATACGCGTCAATCGACGGTGAGCATATGATCACCGGCCGCGCACTGTTCCGCGCCTGCACATGTTGTCCGAGTCCGTGCCGCAGCGAAATTCCCGCCGGCGATGACCTGCAATCGCAGACCACCACGCCGTCTTCGCTGGCCATGATTGCCTTGGCCGTCATCGACGGGCAGCTTGCTTTCAGTCCTGCCACCCGTGCGGCGCTCAAGCGCACGGCGCAGGCACGATTGTGCGTTTCCGCCTGCCCTTACGGCTACGATATTGCCTCTGCCATCACGGAGTTTGTGGCTGAACAAGATCGAGACAATGCGCCTGACGAAGTCCACCCGTAGCGGGAATCCGTGTGTGCTGGGCATCGACATCGGTGCCGGCAGTCTCAAGGTCACGGTCGTGGATGCGAACGGCCGCGATTGCGGTTCGGCCTCTGACGGTTACCCAACCTACACCTTGCATCCCGGATGGAGCGAGCAAGATCCGGAGGACTGGTGGCGCGCGCTGTGCGACGCCGTACCGCGCGCGTTGGCGACAGCGGCATTGCCGGCATCGTCGGTGCGGGCCGTCGCCTTCAGCGCCGGCGCACATTCCCCGGTACTCATTGATCGGCAGGGGCGCCTGGTTCGGCGGGCCATTCTCTGGAATGATCAGCGCAGCGGCATTGAGGCGCGCGAACTACAGGAAAAACATGGTGGCGAGATTCAGGAAATCACGCTCAATCGCCCGTCAGCGACGTGGACTCTCGCGCAGTTGTGGTGGCTTGTGCGGCACGAACCCGATGCGGCACGCGCCACCCATCGCCTGATGATCGCCAAGGATTGGTTGCGCTGGCGATTGTCCAATGCCTGGCACACAGACGTGACCGATGCGGTCGGCACCATGCTGTGGGACCATAAGGAAGCGCGCTGGTCGCAACGATTGTGCAAACTCATTGGATGGAGTCCCGAGACCTTGCCACCGGTTGTGACGCCGACCGATGTGGTTGGCGCGGTGAGTCACGAGGCGGCAGCAGAATGCGGCCTTGCGGCGGGAACTCCCGTCGTTTGCGGAACCTCTGATACGTCGGCTGAGGCCTATGGTGCCGGCGCGGCTGCGGCGAATACCGGCGTGTTGAAACTCGCGACGGCAGCCACCGTCAGCATCATTGGCGAGGCACCCCACGTTCACCCCAGTTTGATCAACTATCCGTTTGCCATACCGGGCTTGTGGTACACCATCTCCGCGACCAATAGCTGCGCCTCGGCCCATCGCTGGCTTCGCGACCGTTTTTTCCTGCGCCCCGGCG
Source organism: Betaproteobacteria bacterium (assembly GCA_031430555.1). Classification (GTDB taxonomy): domain Bacteria; phylum Pseudomonadota; class Gammaproteobacteria; order Burkholderiales; family Usitatibacteraceae; genus UKL13-2. Next base: position 10,606 of record JANPBQ010000140.1, on the reverse strand, counting down.
AGGACGACTCGAGCGTATTTGAAACCATGGACCAACTCGCAGCACAGGTTCCGCCCGGCTCGAACGGCATGCTGTTTCATCCCTACCTTCAAGGGGAGCGCGCACCCTACTGGGATCCGCTTCTGAGAGCAGATTTCGTCGGCATGACAATGCAGCATGATCGCGGCCACTTTGTGCGCGCATTGTACGAGGGCATTGCATTCTCGCTGCGCGACGTACTAGAGGATTTCCGAAAACAAGGCCTTGCGCCCGACCGGATCAGGATCGTCGGCGGCGGCGCCCGCAGTGAATTGTGGCGGCAGATTATTGCGGATGTATTGCGCGTGCAGGTCACATTGCCGGCCCATACCGATGCGTCCTACGGCGTTGCACTGATTGCCGGTGTCGCGGCGGGATTTTTCAAGGATGAACGCGCGGCGGCGCGCCACGCGCAGGGTGAGCGCGCCCATTGCGCGTTCGATCCTGCGCGCGCGCAGATTTACGACAAGCTGTACGGCATCTACAAAGACACCAAGATCCAGTTGACCGGCATAAACCATCGCCTCCATACGTTTCAACTGGAAAATTGAATGGACACCCGTGCCATCCACGCACATATCACCACGCGAGTCACAATAGTCCATGAATGAGCGACACCCAACATTGCGTATCGCAGGATTTCCCGGGCGATATATGCAGGGTCCCGGCGCGCTGGAGGCACTTCCTGCCGTCGCGCAAAATCTTGGTGTTCGCCAACTTTGCGTGGTGTCCGACGACACCGTCGATCACGCCGTTGGTAGGCGGGTTAGCGAGCAGCTGTTAGCGGCGGGTTTGCCAACCCGCCGTCTGCGATTCGATGGCGAATGTACCGCGTCCGCCATCGAGAATCTGGCGTCCCAAGTCGACAGCGAGGAACGTGTCGCCGTCGTCGGGCTGGGCGGCGGCAAGGCGATTGACACCGCCAAAGGCGTTGCCAAAGCCGTGGGCGCACCGTTGATTGTGGTGCCAACCATCGCGTCGAACGATTCGCCGACATCGCGCCTGATCGTTATTTACGACGACGCGCACAAAGTCGTGGCGGTCGAGTACCTATCGCGAAACCCCGACGCTGTGCTGGTCGATACACGTGAAATCGTCAAGGCGCCGGTGCGGTATTTTCGGGCAGGCATTGGCGACGCGCTCTCCAAGAAATTCGAGGCCGCGCAATGCATGACGGCGGGCGGACTGAATTTCCATGGCGGCATGCCCACTGAAACGGCGCGAATACTCGCCGAACGCAGTTACGAAATCATTCTTGCGCATGGCGCCGCCGCCGTACAAGCCGTTACCCGGCACGAATGTACCACCGAGGTCGAAACGGTCATTGAAGCAACCGTGCTGCAAAGCGGGCTCGGATTCGAAAGCGGCGGCTTGTCGATTTCGCACGCCATGCTGAGGGGCCTCACCGCCGTGCCGGCATTGGCGAACGCGTTGCATGGCGAGATGGTGGTGTTCGGAACGGTGGTGCAGCTCGTCCTGGAACAGCGCGATCACGCCGAATTGCAGCGGCACCTACAACTCTTGTCACGAGTGGGACTTTCGGCAACGCTGGCGGCACTCGGCAAAGCGACGTTGACTGCCGGGGAACTCGATAAGGTTGCCACCTTGACCCATCAGGCACCCTACGCAAAAAACTTTGACCGGCCACTCGAGGTCGCCGCGATCAAGCGAGCCATCGTCGAAGCGGATCGGCTCGGGCACATCGCTGAAGGTTATTTCAGTCCGAACCACCTCAGCGTGGAAAGACAGACGAAGTCAGTTTGATTTTCAAAATGCTGACGCCGGATGCGCAAGCAAATACGGATGCCAAGCAATTACGCAAACCCAGCGCTGGTGCGGACCTTGGCGGCATTTCGGCCTGGAAAGGCCGCCAATGCTGGCGCTGCTCTTCGTTGAAGGCGATTTTCTGCGGTAAGCTATCACGATGAGAATTTATCCCGCGCTTGGTGCCGTTCTGCTCTCGCTCACATTCCTCGCGGGTTGCGGAAAAGGTCCGCAAGTCTCGCCGCTCGGCAACAACGACGTGGTATTGGCCTTCGGCGACAGCCTCACATTTGGCACGGGCGCGTCGCCAACCGAATCGTATCCCGCGCAATTGCAATCGCTCATTGGTCGCAAAGTGGTGAATGGGGGCGTGCCGGGTGAAGTCAGCGCCGATGGTTTGCAACGTCTGCCGGAAGTGCTGGAAGAGGTCAACCCGAAGTTGTTGATTCTGTGTCATGGCGGCAATGATTTGTTGCAAAAGCTCAATGAAACGGGCGCCGCCGCAAATGTGCGCGCGATGATCCGGCTCGCGAAAAACAAAGGCATCGGCGTGGTGTTGATCGCTACGCCCAAACCGGGATTGTCGTTGGCACCGCCCGAGTTTTACGCCGAGATTGCGAAAGAATTCGCGCTGCCGTTTAACGACGATGCACTGAAGAGCATTCTTCGCAACAACGGCCTCAAATCCGATCTCGTGCACCCGAACGCGAGGGGCTACGCACAAATCGCGGAGACCGTGGCGAAGCTGCTCAAGAAAGCAGGCGCGGTTTAGCGGGCTCCTCATGGGTACGATACGCTGGTTGCCGTTGCCAAGCCGTTCAACCAGTCTCGCAATACTTGCGCGCAGCGAGCAGGTTGTTCGAGCGGTGCCAGATGGCCTGCGCCCGCAATCGTCCTTAGCGTCGGCACCGGAAGTAATTCCGCCATGCGCTGGTGTGTTTCCGGAAGACAAATGCGATCATCGTCGCCGCAGGCAACCAATGTCGGCGCGGAGATACCCTCCAGTTGCGGCCATGCATTGGGCCGGGTCGCCAATGCCTGTGCTTGGGCCTCGAACGCGTCGAAACCCTGATCGAGTGCCATGGCGATAACAGTCTCGTGCAACGTTGCGTTAGACTCATTTGCTGGCGAAAAATAGGCAGGCAGCAGTTGCGTTTCGAGCATCTTGCGAAAGTCACCGCTCCGCGCCATACGGACCTGTACGTCGCGTCGGCGACCACGCTCATCGCTATCGGCGCCGGGATCGGTATCAAATAGTGCCATTGCTGCAACACGATCGACTGCTTGTCGCCATATTTCCAGCGCAACAATTCCACCCATCGAGAGTCCGACCGGAATAATTGCCCCGTCTACTGCCGCCAGCGCCGTTGCCGCCATCTTGGCGATGCTGGTGTCGAATCGGTAGTCAATGGCCGCACATGGCCAGTCATTGCCTAACGCGTGAATTGTGCCGCTCCATACGCGGGCGTCACAAAGCGTCCCTGGCAGGAACAGCAAGGTGGGTCGCACCGCGGTCGGGGCGATGGTGGCTGTGGCTACAATAACTGCACAGGGCCGGGATCGTCGTTACCGCGGACAACGAAGGCTTCCGCGTCGGTTGCCGCTTCGATCTGCCTCGCCATGCCTGGGGGCACCGTGAACGTGTCGCCGGCACCAAGTTCGACACTGTCGCCCGCGTCGTTGCGCCAAATAAGCTTCCCGCGTTGTATCAGCAGCACTTCGACGCAGTTGCGCGAGTGCATCGGAGTCTTTGCCCCTTTGTCAAACTCAAGCACTCGAACCGTGAAATCGTGTGGACTGGCGATGGGTGCGGCGGCAAACCCATCTGCCGTGGCACCGGCGCCAATGACGGCCGACTCACGAACGCCAATTGCTGCCAGCGGCGATGCCAAATTTGCGTCTAGCGCCGCATGGGACACCACATTACGCATCATTTCATCAACAGTGGGTGTGCGGATATACGCGATCTCTTCGCGGGTTGATGGCTTCACCGGCTGGTTGCCGTCCGGTATTTTTTCGCCCAGCGTGGTATCCACCAATGTGCCGTTGTCGAGCAACACCAAACCAAAATCGCGCGCTTTTTCGATCACATCCGGCGCCCAATGCACATGGCCGGGGTCATCGCCACCGAGTACCGCGAACATGAAACCGGATTCCTTCCCTATGTTTTCAAAACCGCGAAATGTGTGGATCGGAATCGATATCGTGTCTCCGGGCTCAAGCACTACCGCGCCTGCATCGCCGTGCTCGCCCCAGAAAAAGCGCCACACCCCCGTGTGAATCATGAAGACTTCAGCCGTATTGTGGCTATGCAGCGAGTTGGTGCAGCCCGGTGGCTGACGCGCTCCGCCAATATTGAAGCCGTGCGGCTCGCGGATGTGCACAAATTGATGGGGATTTTCCGCGACGCCTGGCCCAATGATGGTGAAGTTCTCTTTCTGGTCGCTGCCCGGGCTGCGTGCGTCAATAAATGCATTGGTACACGGCTGCAATTCCGGATAGCGCACCAGTCGCGCGCACAATTGAGGTGACAAGAACATCTGAATTCCTTCTTGCGTGCTCAAACCAGCGGCCGCCCGCCGTCGACGGCGAACACGGTTCCGGTTGAAAAAGTAAAATGCGTTGCCGCAGCGACAACCGCCCGCGCAACTTCTATTGGTGCGACCAGACGACCGAGCGGCGTACGGGCGGCCTGATCGTTACGCCAATCAATATCCAACTTCTTGACAAACTCGGTGTCGACTAGACCCGGCGACACTGACACCACGCGAATCGCTGGTGCCAATGCGCGCGCCAGTGACTTGGTCAGATTGTCCAAGGCCGCTTTGGAGGCGCAATAAGCGATGTTGCTGCCCATTGCGGTCGCCGCCGCAATCGATGAAATATTGACAATCAGGCCGCTGCCGATCTCCTCCGTTGCGCGGCGGGCGAGCAGATGACGCGTTGCGCGCACTGCGGCGATTGACCCCCGCACGTTGGTCGCGAAAATTTCGTCAATCAGTTGATCATCGAGCAGATCCAGGTCCGCATGCGGAACAAAACGCGTCGTGCCTGCGCAGTTGACGAGTATGTCCAATCTACCGAATCGTTGCTCGATTTGCGCTGCCAGCCGCGTCAGTGCCGCACTGTCGGTCACGGGTGCCGCGAGCGCAACGTGGCCGCCGTGGGTGGAAGCCAGGCTGGCGGCCAGCGCCTTCGCTGAGTCCGCCGACCGGTTGAAACCAACGACGACATTTGCGCCAATGTTTGCCAACGCATGACAAATGGCGGAGCCGATTCCCCCTGCGCCACCGGTGACGAGTGCGACGCGACCGGCCAGCATGGCATTGGAAGAGTTCATCGCGACAAGCGGCGCACGCGAATGTCCGCCTGCTCTTTATGGCCGGCAAAATGCTCCAGCTCGCACAGGCGTGAGCAGTATTCACCAATGAGCACCGACGCCTGATCGGTCAGCACGCGCTGATAGGTGTGCGTTTTGATGAACTTGCCCACCCACAGGCCGCCGGTGTAGCGGCCGGCACGGTTGGTGGGCAACGTGTGATTGGTACCGATCACTTTGTCGCCGTAGGCAACATTGGTGCGGTGGCCAAGGAACAGCGCGCCGTAGTTGGTCATGCGTTCAAGGAACCAGTCTGGATTTCGCGTCATGACCTGCACGTGTTCGGAACAAATGCGCTCGGCTTCCTGAAGCATTTCGTCGTCGGTATCACACAGAATAATCTGGCCGTAATCGTTCCAGGCAACGCTTGCCACATCGCGTGTCGCGAGCCGAGTCAGCACGCTGGCAATTTGCCCTGGCAGTTCCTCGGCAATCTTGCGGCTGGTCGTAATGCAAACGGCCGGGGAATTTGGGCCGTGTTCGGCCTGGCCTAGAAGATCCACGGCGACTAGCTCGGCATCCACGCTGTCGTCACATATGACCATGGTTTCGGTCGGCCCGGCAAACAAATCAATGCCGACACGACCGTAGAGTTGGCGCTTGGCTTCGGCCACAAACGCATTGCCCGGCCCGACCAACATGTCAACGGACTGTACGGTTTCCGTGCCCAAGGCCATCATCGCGACGGCTTGCACACCGCCGACCACGTAAATTTCATCGGCCCCCGCCATTGCCATCGCCGCGACAATTGCGGCGGCCGGTTTGCCCTCATAGGGTGGCGCGCAGGCGATCACACGCTTCACTCCCGCGACTTTCGCGGTCAGCACGCCCATGTGCGCCGAGGCAAGCAGGGGATACTTCCCGCCCGGCACATAGCAGCCCACCGAATTGACGGGAATGTTTTTATGGCCCAGTACCACGCCTGGCAGCGTTTCCACTTCGACATCTCGTATCGACAACAATTGGATTTGCGCAAAGCGCTTGATCTGCGCTTGCGCGAAGCGGATGTCATCAATCGCTTGCGCGGGCAGTGACTGGATGCAGGCCGTGATTTCGGCGGCAGTGAGGCGCAGCGACGGAGGTTCCCATTGATCGAATTTTTTTGAGAATTCCCGCACCGCCGCTTCGCCGCGCTTTTCGATCGCGCTCAGAATTTCCTCGACGGTGGCCCGTACCTTGTTGTCGATATCGGCTTTTTGCTCGATCGTTTTGCCGCGCTTTAGAATTTGCACCATGGACGCTTCCCTGCGCAGTACTGTGTTGGTTGCCCATGGGGAATTGAAAACCAATGGGGAATTGAAAATTATCGACGGACTGCCGATGGCGAAAACGACCGTCCCTTCCATTGTGACCCAGATTGTACTGCGAATGCAAGTATTTGGCAGAGCCGATTGCGCACTATGGCGCGAGGGCAGCATGCAGATATGCGATACTTTTGATAGTATTGAATTGCATCCGAAGTACTATTTCATGCCATCATTGCCCGACTGACAATACCGGATTCACCCCAAAGGACACGAAATATGGAGTCAGGTCACCACCCCGACATGGCCGGATTCGACGCTGAATTCCGCGATCTCGATCATTACATCCGCGAAATCACCGCCCGCATCTGGGAAGGGCGGCGAATTGACGACATCCGCCGCTACTACAGCGATCCTTGCATCGTGGAAACGCCGTCATCGGTGACGACTTTGATTGAGGATGTCATCAACGGCACAACAGCAACTCTGGTCGCCTTCCCTGACCGGCGACTGCTTGCGGAGGACATTATTCAAACGGGCGACGCGGCCGGCGGATTTCTCAGTTCGCACCGCATCATTTCAACCATGACCCACCGGGGTGATGGCGCATTCGGCACGCCAACCGGCAAGAAGATTCATGTCCGCACCATTGCCGATTGTGTCTGCAAGGACAACCGCATCATTCACGAGTGGCTGGTGCGCGATCAGGCCGCGATCGCAAATCAGATCGGCATTTCACCGCGCGACCTCGCCGCGCGATGGCTACAGGAACGCGGGGGATGGAGCAAGCCGGTTGCGGGTGTAGCACCAGCAGGCTACGTTTCACTTGTCAGCGAGGATTCGTTGGCGCAAAAGTATGCGGATGCGTTGCGCAATTTTGCCGCAGGCAAGGTGCGAATTGACTCGGATTACGATGACGCCGTTCATCACATCGGCCCGGGTGGACGCACGTTGTTCGGCCACGATGAAGTTGCCCAATTTTGGCAAGCGTTGTTCACGACTTTCGCTGTGCAATCAATCGATATCGAGCATCTCGCCGTGCAACGCGGCAATGGCCGGGCCGACCGTGTCGCGATGCGCTGGCGCGCGCGCACCCTGCACTCGGGCGGAACCGCGTTCGGTGTGCCAACCGGCAAGCCCGTTGAAATCCTTGGCATCAATCACGCCGAGTTTTTCGCCGGGCGGGTGCTGCGGGAATGGGTGCTGGTGGATGAGGTTGCGTTGTGGATGCAGGTGCTCAACACACAGGCGTGATGGGGATTGCTGCCTCGAGTCGCTTGCGCGACTCATTTCCAAATATTGAGAATTACCTATCATTGCGACAAATCCCGTCATCCCGGCGGAGGCCGGGATCCAGTCCTCTCGTAGTACTGACAAATACGAAGGACTGGATTCCGGCCTTCGCCGGAACGACGAAACAATTTGATCCCTTGTCACACAATTATGTAATTCTCAGTAGTTGACGCCGACGCTTTTGACTCAAATTGTTTTGATGTCAAAGTGGAAATTACGCTGACCACACGAGTTTGCGCGCGCTGAATCCGCGCGAAAAAGCCGTGTGCCTGGACCATGTCTGCCAAGGCCATTGGCAACTTGTACAGAAATCTGTATAGTCTATCCATGAAGACCACGCTAGACATAAACGATGCCCTGCTGGCAAATGCAAAGGCACTGGCCGCGCGGCAGCAAACCAGCCTGACGCGGCTGATTGAAGAAGGATTGCAGCTTCGCCTGCGCGCTTCGCGCGCTTCACGTGCCCCGGCAAAACCAGCGACCAGAAAACTTCCCGTTTTCAAGGGACGCGGTGGATTGGTCGCCGGCATAGACGCACGCAGCAATAGATCGATGCTCGACGCTGCCGACGATGACGCCTGATGTGAATATTCTGATCGCCGCATCGCGAAGCGATCATCCTCATCACAAAGCCGCGTACGCGTGTTTGGAGGAAGCCATCGCGGCTTGTGCCGATGGAGCAAGTGTGAAACTCATGCCGATGGTGGTTGCCAGTTTCCTGCGACTGGTGACCAATTCAAAGATATTCGTTCGCCCAACGCCGGTGGAAGATGCCATTGGATTCATGGATGCGCTGTTGGCGGTGCCGGGTGTTGAAATGCCGCCTCTCGGCACCGAGTGGCCGATGTGGCGACAACTGTGTATTGAAAAAAAACTGGCCGCGAACGATATTCCAGACGCATGGCTCGCCGCAGCGGTGATTCAACTCAGTGAACACCTGGTCACATTTGACACCGATTTCAAGAAACTGCTCAGGCGCACCCAAGTTACGGTGCTTTCGCCGGGGTGATGATTGGTTGTCCGACCGACAACCTTGCGATGGAAATCAAAGGTGATGCGGACGATCACCTCAATAGTCAAAATTATTGAGAGTTACGAACGTTGAGACAAATTCCGTCGTCCCGGCGGAGGCCGGGAACCAGCCCTGTCGTTGTTTTGAACAATACGATGGGCTGGATTCCGGCCTTCGCCGGAATGACGAACGAACTTGAACTATGGTCACGCACTAATGTAATTCTCAATAATTCCCTTGTTTTTGGTGCGTCAGGCGACAGGCCCAATCCTCCCTGCCAGCGCCCGCGCACCATCCAACAGAAACTGTTGATCGGACCCCAGTAGAAAAAACGTCGCGCCTTTTTTTTGCCACATTGCGCAATCCTCGCCGGGCGGGAAAAACATGCCGACCGCCTTGCTATGCCGTCGACCGGCCGCGCAAATTTGTTCGACCGCCTCGATGACGCGCGCATCTTGCGCACTCGCAGCGCCTAGCGAGACCGTAAGATCCATGCGGCCCACGAACAGACAATCGATATTCTCCACGGCGGCGATCGCATCGAGATTCGGCAAGGCCTCGGCATCTTCGATCTGCGCGACAACGGCGGTGCATGCGGCGCTGTCACCAATATGTTCCGCCATCCCCTTGGTGGTGTAGCGCGCGGCACGGCTGGATCCTGCATAGCCGCGGCCCCCCGGCCCGTAATGCGCGGCGCGCGCAAGTTCGACGGCCTGCGGTCCGGAGACGACGTGCGGCAGCACCACGCCCGTTGCGCCGCAATCCAGCGCCCCCAGAATTTCGCCTGCGTTGCCCGTCTGTACGCGCACCAGCGTCGGCATGTCGGCGGCGCGGAACGCGGCCACGCATGAGTCGATCTCCATTCTGCCGAATGGCGCATGTTCGGCATCGATGCAAACGCAGGCTAGCGGCGTAAGGCCAAGCACCTCGCAAACGATGGCTGACGGCGTTTTCAGGAATGTCCCCATCATCGCCTCGCCCGCGCGCAAGCGGGTACGAAACGTCTCGATTCTTGTCATTGCGAACCGCTTCCCCACAGGCGCTTCGACGCGATTGCCGCACCTTCGGCGAGTGCACCGAGTTTGGCATAGACAATTTCGGCGTCGACATTGCCGAATCCGGCGAAAGTCGAAAAGCCGCAATCGGTGCCGGCGATCACGCGGTCGCGACCGACAATGTTGGCGAAACGCTCGATCCGCTCGGCAACCAGCATGGGATGCTCGATGAAATTCGTCACCGAATCGAGCACGCCGGGCACCAAGATCTTGTCGTCTGGAATCTTGGCATCGCGAAATACGGTCCACTCGTGCGCATGCCGCGGATTCGATGACTCAAACAGCAGCGCCTGCGGTTTCGCGCGCAGAGCGATCGGCAGCACGATATCCATTGGCACGTCGCAATGGTGAGGGCCTTCGTAATTGCCCCAGCAGACGTGCATCCGCACACGCTCGGCCGGGATGTTGCGCAGCGCCGTGTTGAGCGCCTCGACATGCTGATTCGCCAAACCGACATATTCGCTTTCGGGCTTATCCTTGAACATCATATGGCGGCCCAATCCCAGATCGGGGCTATCGAGCTGCAACACGAATCCCGCCGCGACGATCGCCTCATATTCGGGGCGCATCGCCTCGGCCAGCGCGTGCAGATAGGCCTCGTGCGAGGGATAGTATTCATTGGGTTGAAACAGCGCGATCACGCCCGGTGATGCCGCGTTCATGAATGTCCCGGTCGGTGGCGTCGCCGCGATCGCGGATTTGAAATGCATGATATCGGCATGCAGCGGATCCAGCGTTTTTAGCGCGATCGGGCCGACGCAACGCGGGCGCCGATATTGAGGTGACCCGCCCGACGCGGCGAGGCGTTTCATAAAGCTCGGAAACGCCTCGAGATCCTGCG
>JANPBQ010000139.1:0-4413 GCA_031430555.1 Betaproteobacteria bacterium | reverse complement strand
CAATGCCCGAGTCAATCGCCACATTGTCGTTCTCGGTCGGCCCCATTTTCACCGGGCGCACCGACGTCGTTTTGTCTTCCTTGACGACATACACAATCGTGCCCTGCGCGCCGCGCTGGATCGCTGCGAGCGGAATCACCGTGGCACCTTTGCGCGTATCGACAATCATTTTCACGTTGACGAATTGATTCGGAAACAGCAGCCCTTCCGGATTCGGAAACTGCGCCTTCATTTTGATGGTGCCGGTGGTGGTATCGATCTGGTTGTCGGTGCTGATGAGAAATCCCGTCGCCAGTTTATTTTTCTGCTCGCGATCCCATGCGTCCACCGCCAATTTTTCGCCGGCTTTCAGTTGCTTCAATACGCGCTGTAAATTGTCCTGCGGGATCGTGAACACGACCGTGATCGGATCGATCTGCGTGATCACCACCAGGCCCGCCGCATCGCTCGAGCGGACGATGTTGCCGCTATCCACCTGCCGCAACCCGAGCCGCCCGGGAATCGGCGCGGTGACTTTGGTGTAGCCCAATTGCAGGCGTGCGTTTTCCACCTGCGCTTGATCTATTTTCACCGTGCCCTCGAATTGCCGCACCAGAGATTCTTGTTGATCGAGCTGCTGCTTCGCCACCGAATCCTGAGCAAGCAAGGTTCGATATCGCTCCAGATCGAGGCGCGCATTATTGAGCTGCGCTTGATCGCGCGCGAGTTGGCCTTCGACCTGATTGAGTGCAGCTTGCAAAGGCTTCGGGTCGATCTGCGCCAACACGTCGCCCGCGCGCACGATCTGCCCTTCGCGGAACAACACGTCCTGCAACAAGCCATCGACGCGCGCTTTGACCGTCGCTACTTTCAGCGCGGCAACGGTGCCCAATGCGGTCTGCACGACGTTGATGTCGGCGACTTTTGCCGGGACCGCGATGACGGGTTGCACGCGGTTCGGATCGAATCCGCCGCGCCGACCGCCGGGACCTGCTGCGCCAGCTGCGCCGCTTTTTCCGGTGCCCGCTCCACCCGCTTTTTCCGCGCCCGCCTTCGCACTATCGTCGGTGGCAGATTTCGAGTAGTAGTTTTCGTAGTAGTAATATCCGCCGCCACCGATCGCCGCGAGCAGCACGACGGGAATAAGGCCCTTGCGCGCCCATGCAGGAAGGCGCTGCCAGCGCGAGGTGGGATTTTGATTTGAAATTTGCATGGGGAGTGTCGTTGATTTGAGCGGTGGCGAAATCCGGAACGGACGGCGGCAATCGAAAACTGCCCGCCATCCGCCTGCGGATATTCTCAACATTTAACCCGCCAACAGGGCGCATGTATGTAAGCGATTGTAAGGCGAATGGTGTGGCGGCGACGATGGCAAGAGGATTCGCCTGATGGGGTGAAGTCGTTTCGAGACTCCAGCACTGGCGGGCCTTTTCGCGGCTTTTAGCCATGAAGACCGCGCCAGTGCTTGACTTTGTCTCCCGGGTACTTCTATTGATTCGCCAACTAGACATGTTGAACTAAGTTCAACTCTTTCTTTCCCCCGCGTGGGCAGGGGCCAAGTTCCATAGTGGAATTGCGGGAAACTTGGATCCCCGCCTACCCGGGGAAAGGGCGCGCTTCAGCACATTCAATTGCCTGCTCAACATTTATCTTGTCATTCTCGCGATCAGAAATGGCATGTCGAATTCAACACCGGCCAACTTGATATTGGCGGATGGTTCATTCTCAATTTGAAAACTGCATCACAGCCAATCCGTCAGCCCCTCTCGCACATACATTTCTTTCCAGCTCGGTCTTCCGCGCATCAAATCCGCGAATTTTTTCAGCGCTGTCCATTCGAGCGCACTCTTCGGCATATTGCGCGACCAGCGCATCAGCATGATGAGCAATAGATCCGGCGCACTCATTTCGTTGCCCAGCAAATAGGGGCCACTGGTCGTGAGATGCGCGTCGAGTTGATCCCACACGGCCTCAATTTTTTTCCGCAGCGCGGCGCGGTTCGCTTCCGTGTGCTCCGCCGCGCCGAGCTCCGGCGGATAAAACCAGAAACGATACGTTGCCGCCAGATTGTTGCTGAGAAACAAGATCCACTGATACCAGGCGTCGCGCGCGGGCGTGCCGATGGGCGGCGCGAGTTTCGCCTCGGGGTGTCGGTCGGCGAGCATCATCAGAATCGCGGCGGATTCCACCATTGGTTTGCCGTCGATCACCAGCGTCGGCACTCTTCCCTGCGGATTCAATTTCAGGTAAGCAGGATCGCGTTGCGCGCCCTTTTCGAAATCGACCAGTTTCAGCACGTGCGGCGCGCCGATCTCCAGCAAGGCTTAATGAATGACCATGCTGGCGCTGGCGGGAGAGTAGAAGAGTGTGTACATGGCGCGTCACTTTTACTGACGTTTTTGAAAAATAGATTTTACGATGCCCGGGTGCATTGGCTTGAGGCAATCACAGAAAATCCCTCCCGGCCTCCCTTTGAAAAGGGAGGAGTAACTTCGCATGTTACGGAGGAGCCGGGGGCAATAGGGTGGAGTCCCGGTCGCCTAAGGCGATCCCGGCGTCCTTCCGCCCAACGCCTCGACCAAATCCGTCAGCAAGTGTTGAAACTCACCCGTCATCAACATGAAATCGGCATCGAATCGCTCGTCGTCGTTTTGCGATTGCGCACCTTCGCTTTCGCGGATCACGTCCACCGGGGCCACACGTTTCATGACCAGCGCCTCAGTGAGCACGAACGACACGCGATTGGCCCAGGTGAGCGCCAGCAGCGTGCATTGCTTGCCGCTATCGATATGCCGCTTTACTTCCTTCGCGTCCAGCGCGTGGCGGACGAATCGCACCGTGGCTTTTTCCTCCACCGGCGATTGCAATTCGGTGTCCTGATCGATCGAAAATCCATGCGGCACATTGCCGCCCGCGAGCCACGCCGTCATCGCGGTGCCGGGCGCTTCGACGGTATTCAATCGCTCGACCACGAAATCATCGATCGATTTATTCATAAGCCCAATGATTTCATCGGCTTTGCCGGGTGAGCCAACATCGATCACCAGCCAACCCTCTTTGGGTGAAATCCAGATGCCAGTGCGGCGGCGCACGCTGAAGGCGCGCGGCAACAATTCGTCGATGACTTCTTCCTTCAAGTCGCGCAATTGTTTGCGACCGGGTTTGTAACCCTGCCGCTCTTCGGCTTCGATCGCTTTGGCCTTCACCGCCTCCTTGATGACGGACGCAGGCAGCAATTTCTTTTCGGTGCACAGCGACAGCAACATGTGCCCATGCACCGAATGCACCAGGCCACCATCGTCGCGCGGGCTGGCCCATCCCTGCGTTTGCATTTCGAATCCGCTCGCGGGGCGGAATACGTGCCGGCCGAGTTGCTCTTCAAGTTTGGACGCGCTGATTTTCCACGGCGCGGGAAAGCGATAGACCTGCAAATTTCTGAACCACATATTGCCCCGCAAAAAGGGTCGTAGTTTATAGGACTGCGGGTCATCTGCGCGGAATCGGCCGCAATTGTGAAGACAAAACTACGGCCCGGCGCGTCCCCGTAGGATGGGTGGAGCGAAGCGATACCCATCAAACGTTCGCAATGGCGTGATGGGTATCGCTACGCTCCACCCATCCTACCGCGTGGTTTGGCGTCGTTGACGCGTTTTGGCGCACAACCGTCGCCAATGGCATCATTTCACTCTTTTCATGTGGAGTGGCGCGAATGCCGAGCAAGATCGTCGAGGGTACCCAACGCGGATGGATTATTCCCATCGGCGGCGCGGAAGAAAAAGAAAATTCTCCGGAGATTCTTCGGCGGTTCGTCGATTTGTGTGCTGCGGATGGCGACGTCGATATCGTGATTATTCCGACCGCGAGCCAAATGGCCGATACCGGCGCGCGCTACGAACGTATCTTCGCGGAATTGGGCGTCAAGAACGTCACTGCGATGGATTTCGATACCCGCCGCGATTGCGAGGAAAGCGGTCGATTGGAGCGCCTCAAATCCGCGACCGGTGTATTTTTCACCGGCGGCAATCAGTTGCGCTTATCGACCATTCTCGGTGGCACGTCGGTCGCGAAATCATTGCGGCAAATGAACGCGGCCGGAGTCCATATTGCCGGCACCAGCGCAGGTGCCGCATTTATCAGCGAACACATGATCGCGTTTGGCGAAGAAGGAGCGAGCCCCGTGGCGGGCGCGGTGCGATTGGCGCCGGGCCTGGGCCTCACCAATCGCTTCATCATCGATCAACACTTTCGGCAGCGCGATCGGCTCGGCAGATTGTTGGCCGCCCTCGCCTTCAATCCCTTCGCCATCGGCTTGGGACTCGATGAAGACACGGCGGCGTTCATCGGCCCGGACAATACCTTGGACGCGGCGGGCAGCGGCAGCATCACCGTGGTGGACGCATCGGGCATCGAATTTTCGTCGATGGATACCGCCGC
>JANPBQ010000138.1:0-13977 GCA_031430555.1 Betaproteobacteria bacterium | reverse complement strand
AGGCAAATTGCCGGGCGTGCTGGTGATCCACGAAAACCGCGGGCTGAATCCGCACACGGAGGATGTCGCGCGCCGCATGGCATTGGAGAATTTCGTCGCCTTAGCGCCCGACGCGCTGTTTCCGCTCGGCGGCTATCCGGGCAATGAGGACAAGGCGCGGGAAATGAACGCAAAAATAGACCCGCCGAAATCGCGCAATGACTTTGTCGCGGCAGCGGGATTCCTGAAAACGTTGCCGGAATGTACCGGCAAAGTCGGCGCGGTGGGATTCTGCGCCGGAGGCAGCATGGTCAACCATCTCGCAACGCGCATTGCCGATCTGGGCGGTGCGGTGCCGTTTTATGGATGGCAACCGAGCGCCGAGGAAGCCGCAAAAATAAAATCGCCGATGTTGATTCATTACGCCGAGAACGACGAACGCGTCAACAGCGGTTGGCCCGCCTTCGAGACGGCGTTGAAAGCGGCCAACGTGAAATACGACATGTTCAAGTATCCCGGCACGCAACACGGATTCTTGAACGACACCACACCGCGCTACGATGAAGCCGCGGCAAAACTGGCCTGGACACGCACGGTGGAATTCTTCAACAAACGATTGCGTGGCTAACCCGCTGTCTGTGCGATGACCGCAACACAGCGGCGATGGCTCATCGCGGCGATCGTCGCCGCGACGTTGGTTGGGCTTGCCTTCGCCGCTTATCGGCTTGCGCTGAACGAATTGCGCGCGCAAGTGCTACAGGCATTGGGGCCGGACGCGCGTATCGGCGAGATCGACCTTTCGTTTCGCGCCATTCATCTCAATGCGCTCACACTGAAAGCCCCCGCCGGCTGGCCCGCCAAGCACACGCTGAGCGCGGATGCCGTGGTAATTGTTCCCGACCTTGCGAGTCTCTTCACCAACACGATCGTCATTTCCAGCATCAAGATCGAACGCGCGAACTTCTCCCTATTGCGAGATCGCGGCGGCAAAATGCGCGTGCTGCCAAGCCTTACCGAACGCAGGCCCCCTGCCGGCGGCAAATCGGCAGGTACCGCCGAATCCTCAACCGCTGCGCGCGTGAACATCGGCGAAATTGTGCTCAAAAACGCGACCGTGTCGTTCTTCGACAACCAGGTGCGAACGCCGGCGCTGGAAATCCGGCTTGAGAACGTCGATGCACGCCTCAAGCATCTCGGCGTACCCGGACTCGCCGACAAGAGCGAATTGACGCTCACGGCGAAAATGATCGGGCCGACGCACCACGGGACACTGTCGGTGAACGGCTGGATGGTGCTTGCCACGCGCGACAGCGACATCAAAGCGGTGGTACGCGGTGTCGATGTCGTGTCGCTCGAGCCATATC
This sequence comes from Betaproteobacteria bacterium, assembly GCA_031430555.1. Taxonomy (GTDB): domain Bacteria; phylum Pseudomonadota; class Gammaproteobacteria; order Burkholderiales; family Usitatibacteraceae; genus UKL13-2. Next base: position 12,634 of record JANPBQ010000138.1, on the reverse strand, counting down.
TGATCCAGAAGGCCGAGACCGGTGTACGCAAAGGCATGCTCGATCTCGATCTTGATTCGAAGATCAGCGCGCAACGCATCCGCGCACCGGGTGTACTGAAACTGAAGGATCTCGAATTGCGCAGCGATGGCGGCGGCGGCACATTCATGGGCATGCCGCGGGATTCCGTCGTCGGGATGCTGCGCGACCGCGATGGCACGATCACGATTCCTTTCACCATCGAAGGCAGTATCAACGAGCCCGGCTTCGCGCTCGACCACGCGTTCAAAGCGCGAGTGGGACTTGCGGCGGCGGCAACCTTGGACCTCACGATCAAGGATCTGATCGACGTGTTCGGCAATCGGCGCGACAAATCCGGGGAAAGTGAAAGCAAAGCCGGCCAAGTGATTGACGCGCTGAAGGGTTTGTTTCGCAAGTAGCGCGGCCCAGAATCAGGTGATGGCAAACGGCCTCAGTACCGCCGGCGTCGCGCCCGCAACCGCCATTTCCGCCACCGCCTCGCCAATGGCCGCGGAGTGCTTGAAACCATGACCCGAGCAGGCTGAAATGACGATTACGCCGGGCGCACCGGGCAATCGATCGATGAGGAAATTGGCGTCCGGCGTATTGGTATAGAGGCAGGTGGCGGTTTTAACCACGCGATTGGTAATGCCGCGAAGGCGGCCCGCAATGTGCCTCGCATGCAAGGCGGCACTTTCAACCGGATCGACTTCGCGCACAACCGCCTCGGGCGTGGTGGATTCAATCATTTGCTCCGACGCGATTTTCACGCCGCCGCCGAGGTCGGGAAAACCGTAGAAGACATCGTCCTCGTGGTTTCCCCAATGCCAAATGAAAATCGGAAAGCGATCGGCCGCGTAATCGCTAAGATTCTCGGCGGCGAACCAATGCAGCGTCTGCCGCCGCACTACCAGCGGGCGGGGAATTTTTTCCGCAAGCAATCCGGGCAACCACGGGCCCGCGCAAACAATGGTGACGTCGGGCGCATAGCGCGCGCGATCGGTCTCGATGATCGCACGTTCACCGTCAAGCAAGATCGATTGCACACGTTCACCCAAGCTAATTTTCGCGCCATGCGTGCGCGCCAATTGCAGTTGCGCTTGCACGCACACCTCCGGCAGAAGATATCCCGCGCCGGGTTCGAAATAGCCGGTTTCGTCGCCCGACAATTGCAATTGCGGATAGCGCGACTGGATTTCGTTTGCATCGAGGATTTCATGCCGGACACCGAACTGGGTGGCGAACTTTATGGTGCTGCCGAGAAAATCGCGTTGCGCATGCATGTGGCTGTCGCCACCGGCGCGCGCCAAAATCAGGCCACCGCATTGATTCAATAGATTTACGCCGGCCTCGTGCTCGATTTCGCGCCAAAGCAGGTGTGATCGCATGGCGAGCGGCACGAGTGCAGCCCCTTCACCGACGGCTCCACGTGTGATGCGACTTTCGCCGTGGGTGGAGCCGAAGGCATGTGGCGGCGAATATTGGTCGATGCCCAACACATTGACGCCGCGTTTGGCCAATTGATACAAGGCCGCGCTGCCCATGGCACCGAGCCCGACAACGAGGACTTCGGGCCGCAGCGTATTCACGAAATTCGCGAACCCTACAACAGTCTATCGACGCGCCGCAAGCGATCCGCCATCGCCCGCATCACATGCAACGCAAAATTCGGCACCTCGCGTGTGAGGTCGTTGAAGCGCGCCGCGTTGATGGCGATAAAGCTGCATTCATCGCGCGCCACTACACTCGCCGCGCGTGGTGAATTGTCGATAATCGCCATCTCACCGAGGATCGCGCCGCTGGTGGCGGTTTCGACTACTTTGCCACGCAACATGACATCCGCCGTGCCTGACATCAGGACAAACATCGAATCGCCCGGCTCGCCCTCGGCAAACAGCGTGGCCCCGGCAGGCAGCACTTGAAGGTCGGTCTGGTACATCAACAGTTCTTCGATCTTCATGTTCTTTCCTCTCCGATTGGCGTCGCGAAAGGATACCCGATTTTCGCGAAGTCGCTGCGCCGCGCGCGGGTGTGCGGCATGTTGGCGCGAAGGAAAATCACTCTACCGGTTTATAATTTCGGCCTCGTTGCGCGTGACGAATCCGGCCTGCCGCGACATCCAAACAACAGGAATCAAATGGCATCTCAAATGAAAAAAGTCGCCGTGCTCGGGCTCGGCAAAGTCGGTAGCCTCGTCGGCACCCTGCTCACGCGTTCGGGCTTCACCGTCACCGGTATCGACGCCAATCCTCCAGCCGGTTTACCTTTCTCGGTACTGACGCAAGAGCTGGCCAATCCGGTAGCGCTTAGGTCCACCCTGGTGGGACATGACGCGGTGATTTCCTGCCTGCCGTTTCACCTTAACGTCGATATCGCGAAGATCGCCCACGCAACCGCCATGCATTATTTCGATTTGACGGAAGATGTGCCGACCACCAAAGCCATACTGGAAATGTCGCGCACGGCAAACAGCGTGATGGCGCCACAGTGCGGATTGGCCCCCGGATTCATCGGCATCGTCGGTGCGCATCTGGCGCGGCAGTTCGATATATTGCGCTCAATCGAGCTTCGCGTCGGCGCATTGCCGCAGCATCCGCGCGGCAAACTCGGCTACGCGCTCAATTGGTCGCCCGAAGGCGTGATCAATGAATACATCAACGACTGCGAAGTGATCCGCAATGGGCATCCGCAAATGGTGCCGGCGCTGGAAGGCCTGGAAATCATTCTGGTTCACGGCCTGGTGCTGGAAGCGTTCACCACCTCCGGCGGCTTGGGGACGATGTGCGAAACCTATTTCGGCAAAGTGCAGGAATTGAACTACAAGACCATGCGCTATCCGGGGCATTGCGAATTGATGCGGTTTCTATTGAACGAACTTTACCTACGCGACGATCGTGATCTCGCCAATAAATTATTGCGAAACGCGCTGCCCGCCGTCGATGAAGATGTGGTGTTCGTACACGCGGCGGTCGAAGGGCAGAAGGAGGGGCGTTTGTGCCGCGACGAGTACGTGCGCGCTTATCCGGCCATGATGCTCGATGGACGCAGTTGGCGCGCCATTTCGTGGACGACGGCGGCGAGCATTTGCGCCGTCGTGGAAATGGTGGCGGCGGGCTCGTTGCCCAATAGCGGTTTTATCAAGCAGGAAGAGATTCCGTTCGATAAGTTTCTGGCCACACAAAATGGCGGGCTGTATCGTGGGGCTGAAGGGGTGGCGGCGGGGCCTGTATTTAGCGCGTACGCGGCGGAAAATCGCCCCAATCACCTTTCACCTTAACAAGACCCATAAAAAATACTTGTAATTAAATAGTTACAGCAGTAATCTTATAAAATACTTGCATTGTTTATCGGGCAAATGAATGGTTCTCGTCAATAATGTAGCCGCTCATCTGGACGACGAACGGTTTCCGTTACAAGTATTGACAAAAACGCGACATATCAGTGACTTGGTTCACACATTGCATATTGCAATTGAGCTATATTGCAACCGTGCGGCGAGTGGGCGACGACCTTCTAGCCACTCGACCCTCCGGGGTTTCCCCAATAAATTTCTTTCCAGCTAGGAGTTACAAATGAAAAAACTACTTATCTCGGTCGCCATGGCAGCAATGTTCGGCGCGATGGTCTCACCGGTGATGGCCGCCACGGCGTCCAATAATTTCAACGTGTCGGTCACGTTGTCGTCGCAATGCCGCCAAACCAATAGCGGCACTCAAACCGTCGATTTTGGCACTTACACGGCGTTCCAAGCGGGCGCACAAGCCACCGTAGCGAGCGCAAGCTTGGCCTTTGAATGTACCCGCGGCTTTTCCCCCGTCTCGACTGCATTCGACACCGTACTTGCTGACAGTACGGCAGCAGGCGTAGGTGTGGTTCAGGGCCTTCAATATGCCCTGACTGCCGCCGCGCCGGTCAACGTCGCCGGTACCGCCGCATCGTCGGCAACCATCGGCACGGGCGACACGAAGACTTACGTGGTGTCTGGCACCATGCCCGCCCTTCAGGCTGGTGCCTGCGCCGCCGCAACCTGCGGCCCGACAGCTCAGCTTCGCACCTACATCCTCACGTTCTAAATCGGCGACGATGCAAACGCAGCATCCCCATCGTTCCCGCGCCAGCGCGCCGTCGAAAGGCGGCGCGTTTGCGCTTGGGATCGGCCTCGCGCTAGCGCCAGGCTTATGGACGATGGACGGATTCGCTGCGCAAGTCAGCAATACTTTCGAGGTTCGCGTCAGTCTTCAACAGACCGCAACCGTTCCTCCGCCCATTCCGACGCCGCCTCCCGTCCCACCCGGTCCGATTCCGAATCCTCCCCCTGTACCTGTGCCTCCCGGCCCAGGTGGTGGCGGCAACGCGGGCATCGGCAACGGCCTTTGCCTGAATACGACGAGTGCGGACAATTTCGGTGCCCGCGCCACCGTCGTTTGTTCGACCGGCGCGCTGGTCGATCTTTCCCCCGGTCGCGGCAACAATCCGTGGATTCCGATGCACGGCGGTGCCTTTCGCTATGTCACACAAGTGTTCTGGAATGGTGACTGGATAGACAGCATCGACGATTCACCGGGATCCGGCACCGTCACTTCGTGGCGTCGGGTGAATCTCGCGAACCGTGAATATCTTGAAATAACCGTTGGCTGGTGAGGCTTTGAAACCACTCGAATTGTCGTACTTTCGCTCTCCAAAAATGACAATCGCCGGCAGCGTTTTAGCGCTGTCGGCGATTGGCTTTCCGGCGGTCGCAGGCCAGTTCGCGGTGAGCCCCGTGCGGATTTACATGGAACCGCGGGATCGCGCGACCGCGATCACCCTCACCAATGAGGGCGACGAAGAGATGGTGCTGCAAGCCGACGTTTTCCTGTGGAAACAAAAACCGGACGGCGACGACGACCTCACGCTGACCGAAGACGTATTCCTGTCGCCGCCGATCATCAAATTGGCACCCAAGGCCCGCCAGGTGGTGCGCCTCGCGATGTTGAAGCCACCCAAGTCCGGGCCGCAACTGACCTATCGCATGATCGTGCGCGAGGTTCCGGTCGCGAAACCGGTCGACAAAACGGTGCAGGTGCAGATTGCCCTGGCGTTCTCTTTGCCTGTTTTCATCACCCCGCCCAACGCAAAACGCGAGCTTGGCTGCGTGGTTGAGCGGGTCGCCGCGGACACGACGCGCGTGGTGTGCGAAAACACCGGCAACGCGTATGCTCATCCGCGCGAGTTTGTGCTCACCGGCGCGAAAGACGAAAAACTGGCCAGCCGCGATTCGGGCGGATACATCCTGCCCGGCATCAAGCGCAGTTTCGAGTTGAAGCGATCAGACGGTAATATTCCGGGCGGCAAAGCCAAGCTGGTGGCCCGGTTCGACGATGGGCAAAGCCAAACGTACGACGTCAGTATTTCAAACTAGATGCATTGTGGGCCGCCAATACACCCAATCGCTGACCGCAGCGGTCCTCTGCGCGTTGGTCGCAGCGACGTGGGCAGATAATTGCGCGGGACAAACACCGGCGAGCACAAATACCGCTGATAAAGCCGTGCGGCGACAATGGACGAATGGCGTGTTGGTATCCTGGCAACCTACCAATGCGGCCGTACCGGAAAGCGTTTCTGCCCGATCCGCGAGCGCTTCCCCCACCCCGCCGGCATTACCCATATCAAATTTCGCGCCGCTCATCACGACGGTCGTCCCGGCTGTGACAGCACCGGTTGCCGTCAAGAAATCCGGCTTAAGTGCGGCATCCGTTCAAGCGACGACACCAAAACCGGTCGCATCGCCGGTAATGCCCGCCATGCCAAAACCGACATCCAATGCAACGCCTGCGCTGCCCATTGCGACAAGTACGTCGCCCGGCCCGACCACCGACCGCCTGCTGCCGATGGAAGTCATCGTCAACGGCGCGAAAAGCGGCACATGGCTTTTTCTCGAGCGGGCGGGCGTACTCTACGCTCCGCGCGAAGCGTTTGATGAATGGCGGGTGGAATTGAACCCCGCCGTACCGACGGTTGAATTCAAAGGTCAGCCCTACTCGCCGCTGTCCGCGGTGCCGGGCTTTCGATCCAAGATTAATTTTTCAACCCTGACGGTGGAATTGTTTTTCTCGCCTGAATCGTTTTCGACATTGCGCATGACCAAGGAACTGGTCAAACGCCCAGTCGTGAGCCCGGTATTGACCAGCGTTTTTCTCAATTACGATTTGAATTACGCGGCGTCCGCTTTTCGTGGCGCCTCGTCGACCAATGATCTGGGTTTGTTGACCGAAGCCGGCTTGTCGACAACGCTCGGCATCCTCACCAGCAGCCATGTCGGGCGAAATTTGCTCAACAACAAAACCTTGGGCAATTCCAATTCATGGCTTCGTCTTGAAACCACTTTCACCCGCGATTTTCCCGACCAGAATCGAACGTTGCGCCTCGGTGATACCACCACCCGCGCCGGCATGTGGGGGCGCAATTCCTACTTCGGCGGAATTCAGTTCGGCAGCAATTTTTCGCTGACACCGGGTTTCATACGCCAGCCTCTGCCGGTGTTGAGCGGCGTCTCGGCAGCGCCGTCTACCGTGGAGCTCTATGTCAACGACGTGTTGCGCCAAACCTCATCCGTGCCGACCGGCCCGTTTGCACTCGACAATTTTCCGGTCATGTCGGGAGGCGGCGAGGCGCGACTGGTGGTGCGCGATATTCTCGGTCGCGAGACGGTCATCAGCCAATCGTTCCTAACCAGCGCGCAGTTGCTCGCGAAAGGCTTGAACGATTGGAGTCTCGAGGGTGGTGTGCTGCGAAAGGAACTCGGAAATGCCAGCAACCGCTATGGCCATGGCTTTCTCTCGGGCACCTGGAGCCGCGGCGTCAGCAGCGCGCTCACGCTTGAAGGGCGCGCAGAGCTTACGCGTCGCCTGCGTAGTGTCGGCCTTGGCGCGGTGGTCGCGCTGCCGGCTCAATTCCTGGGCAAGGCGGCGCTGGCCGCGAGCGATGAAGCCAGTCTCGGTCGCGGCGGCCATTGGCTGTTGGGCTTCGATCGCCAGGGATTACGCAACAGCGCATCCTTTGAAATACGCGGTGCCACGCAAAATTTTCGGCAGCTCGGTTTGGAATCCGGTATCAAGCCCTACAAGTTTCAGATTGCGGCCAATTGGTCCGCCGCGCTCGACAACGGGCAAACATTTGGCGTCGGCGTCGCCAGCATTTCGCAATTCGACAACACCCGCGTGACCACGTTGTCGGGCAATTACTCAATGCGCGTCGGCGAGCGCAATAATCTCAACATGACGGCGAGCCGCGCCATTGCCGGTGCCACCGGCAGCGCGTTGGGCCTCACCTTCACAATGCCATTGAGCGGTTCGCGCTTGCTGAACAGCTCGGTCAGCCATCACAACGGCGGCACTGACGCGTTCGCTTCCTACCTGCAAAATCCAGGCCCGGAAAATTCGCTCGGCTGGCGGCTCCTCGCCGGCGCACAAACCGCCAATGCGCGCGCCGAGGCGGGAAGCTATTACGCCGGGCGCTTCGGCGCTGTCATGGGCGACGTGAGTGCGACGCGCGACCAAAAGGCCATTCGCCTCGGCGCCATGGGCGGACTCGTATTCACTGACGGGCGATTCTTTCCGACACGCCGTGTCGATGAGAGTTTCGCCGTGGTCGAAGTCGCCGGCTACGGCGGTGTGGGCATCGGCATTGGCAGCAATGTGCTCGCACGTACGGATGCGAATGGCATCGCCCTGGTGCCGCGGTTGAATCCCTACCAGAACAATTCGATCCGGCTGGATCCGCGCGAATTGCCGTTGAACGCGGAAATCGAATCAATCGAGCAAATTGCGGTGCCTGCCTGGCGTAGCGCGGTCAAAGTGGTGTTCCCCGTGCGCACGGGGCGTGGCGCGCTAATCAAAATCAACTTCGACGACGGTCAGCCTGCGCCACCCGGTGCCACCGTGCGCATCGATGGCGACAAGCAGGAATTCTATGTCGCGCGGCGCGGTGAAGCGTTCGTCACCGGATTAAAGCCCGTCAATCGGCTGATTTTGCATTGGGAAAACCAAAAGTGTACGTTCGACGTAAAACTGGGCGCGGACGCGCCCGATGAAATTATTCGCATGGGGCCGATCCTGTGCAAAGGAGTCAAACGATGAAACGAATTTTTGGCCGCGCGCTGATGACCGCTGCGCTGCTCACCTCCGCGTCGGGCGCGCAAGCGGCGATCACCTGCACGTCGATCACCTCGACCGGTTTTTCCACTGCGTTCAGCGGCACCGTACCGCCGAATAACATCACGCCGGCGTTTTTTACGGTGACGTGCAATCGCAATTTGGTAGGCGATCCATTGACCGTGACTTACAACGTCGGCGTAAACAACGGTCTGAATCCGGCCGGTGGCGCCAACCGGGCCGTCTTGGCCGGAAACTTCGTCAGATACGAGCCCTATAAAGACAGCGCCTGCGCCGGCACCTTGTGGAAGAGCGCCGGTGGCAACCGCATCACGGACACGATGACCTTAAGCGGCCTTGTTGCCACGCAGAAAAACTCATCATACTGGGGCTGCATCGTCTTGTCAGCGGTTGTGCCCGCGGGCACCTACACCGATACCGTGACCATGACCCTCACCTACCCGGGCGGCTCGATCGGCAATACTTTCCCGGTGAATATCGCCACACCCTCCACCTGTGCTTTTGCCGCCCCGCCCACACTATCATTCACCTATACCGCGTTCGGCCCGGCGGCAACGGCGAGTGTTTCTTTCAATCCGACCTGCACGATTTACCTGCCGTATTCGATGGCGCTCGATGCGAGCGTCGGCGTGGTGAATGGGCTTCAGTACAACCTCGCGCTGAACACTGTCAACACTGGCGGCTCAAGTCCGCTCGCCAGCAACGGCACCGGTGCCGCGCAAACGTTTTATGTCAACGGTACCATGCCGGCCTCGCAGGCGGGCACCTGCGCAACCGCGTCGTGCGTCGGTGCCACCAGTACGCGGACGTTGACGATTACGTATTAGCGAATCTGGATCAGTAGCCGCGATTGCGATCAACGACACCGTCAATTGGCTGACCACTTTCCATCGCGCAGATTTTTTGCGCGATTTGCGCGGCACTTTCTTCGACCACGGTGATCGCCGCGATGTGAGGCGTGACAACGATGTTGGGGTGAATCCAAAATGCGTGGCTGGGCGGCAGTGGCTCATCGCGAAATACATCCAGCGTGGCACCCTTCAGATGCCCGTTTGCCAGCAGCGCGAGCAAATCAGCTTCCACCAAGTGTTCGCCGCGCGCAACGTTGATCAAAACGCTGTTCGGTTGCAATTTACTCAACGTGCCGATATTGAGAATACCTTCCGTCGCAGGCGTCAAGGGCAACACGCACACCAGCACGCGTGTTGCGCTGAGAAATGCATCGAACTGCTCTGCCCCGGCATAGGTGGTGACGCGCGCCAAATTTTTCGGCGACCGCGACCATCCCTTCACTGGGAATTCAAATCCCGCAATCGCTTCGGCCACGCGCGCGCCGATGGCTCCCAGGCCCATCACACCGACGGGCCAATTCGCGCGGTCGAGTGCGGGCAATGTTTTCCATTTCTTATCGCGTTGTTGCGCCTCGTAAGCGGCGAATTCGCGGGTCTGGCGGAAAAGCGCATGGCAAACGTATTCCGCCATCTGCACCGCCATACCGGCGTCGTTCAATCGGATGACGGGGATATTTTTCAACAGACGCTCGACATCAGGAATCCGCAATACGCGATCCGCACCCGCACCAATATTGAATACCGCTTTCAGGCTCCGCTGGTTTGCGAACAATTCCGCTGGCGGCGCCCAGACAACCGCATAGTCGGCTTGCCGATTGGCGGAATCAAGCGACCAAGCCCAGATTTCGGCGGTGGGTAGATTGGCGGCGAGAGTATCGAGCCAAGGCTGAAGCTTTTTTCCGGGTGAGTAAAAAACGATTTTCATTGGTACGCTGTTATTTCTGTTTGATTTTGTGGTTTCCGCGATATCACATGTGCGCCATTTTTTTTGCACTCGCCAACACTACTTTGTCATCCTGAGCGAAGCGAAGGATCTTGTCGCAGGAAGATCCTTCGCTTCGCTCAGGATGACAGGAGTTTTTTGTTCACTGAGCGCACTCTATCATTCGACCCGCATCTGTTTCCCGAAAATCCGCAGTGAGATAATGACATCCGCAACACCCGTCACCCAACCGGAATCGCCCGATGATCGAATTCAACCTCTCCGCTTTCGAAGCCCGCATCCTCGGCGTGCTGGCCGAAAAACAATTTCTCACGCCCGATGTTTATCCGCTCTCGCTCAACGGCATCGTCAACGCCTGCAATCAATTGAGCAACCGCGAACCGGTGATGAGTCTCGGCGAAGAAACGGTGGAAACGTGCCTGAAACGATTGCAGGAAAATCACGTCGCGCAGGCCTACTATCCGGCGGGTAGCCGCGTCGCGAAGTATCAGCACATGATGCGTGAAGTGTTTTCGCTCGATGATGCGAAGCTTTCGTTGATCACGCTGTTGTTGTTGCGCGGCCCGCAAACTTGCGGCGAATTGCGGGGCCGCACGGCACGCATGTATCCGTTTGCTTCGATCGATAGTGTCGAGCGTTCGCTCCACGACCTCGCATCCAACGAACCGCTGCTCGTGATGCAACTCCCGCGCGCGCCCGGCACCAAGGAATCGCGCTGGGCTCATCTCCTTTCCGGCGAAATGGCGGTCGAGCGGCAGGAAATCGCATCGGGAATGAACGGCGGCGGCGTGGTGGAAGGTGCGGGCGATGATCGTGTTACGCGCCTTGAGGCGGAGGTCGTGTCGTTACGGCGTGAAGTGACGTGGCTAACCGAGGAACTGGCCAAGTTCAAGCAGCAGTTTGATTGAATGAAGGATTCACTTGCCTCTCCTTGCTGACTTCGCGGTGACGATAGATTACGATTCGATATGGACAAAACGCCCACACCGAATGTCAACAACAGGCAACGGAACCCGATCAGACAGGTTGCGATTGAACCAATCGCCGCGAAATTCCATTCGATGCCATGACCGCGATTCGCGTCTTGCTGGCCGACGATCATGCGCTGGTGCTGGCAGGAATACGCGCATTGGTCGAAGGTCTGGTTGGCATACAAATCATCGGCGAGGCCCACGATGGTCGCGACTGTCGGCGTGCGCGTCAGCGAATATCGGTGGCCGGTGGCCTTAAAGTTTTCGCTGGCAGTCGCGTAACAGGGGTTTTTAGTTGCCCATTCACGTTGAATCTCGCCGTTACAAAACGTATTTCAATTTACCTCCGTTCGTGGTGAGCCTGTCGAACCACATTCACGCTTACTGCCTGTTTCCATAAAAGCCGCAAGGCCCTTCGACGAGTACAGGGAGAACGTAATATTGATTCGGCGAATAATCGTGTTGAAGCCATTCCTTTCCCCGCGAAGGCGGGGATCCAAGAATCTCTGCAATTCCACTATAGAACTTAGGCCCCCGCCTTCGCGGGGGAGGGAAGTTATCGAGTCACGTTCAACATGTTTCATTGCCGGATCAATAGAAGCACCTCAATGCAAAACACCAGCACTGGCGCGGCGTTTGGAGCAAAACCGAGAACTAAACACCAAATACCGACAACTTTTAGGGCCTGACGAATGGGGTAAGGTAACGAACAGCGGTACCCTTTTGTTTCTCAAGACGAAAGGAAACTGCCATGAAACGTTCGGACCTTACCCTGGACGAAAGATACCTTATTCAGAACGCGTTGTTGGGCGGCCTCATGCCGGACGAGATCGCGACCGTGATACGGCGGCATCGCTCAACGATATATGACGAAATCAAGCGAGGCTGTCGTCACCGACGCGGACAGTACTGTCCGCACCGCGCCCAGCGACGTCATGATCGCGCACGGCTTCGCTGTGGGGGCAATGGGCAGGGCAAGCCGATGGCGCTCTGGCAAGAGGTCAAGAAAGAACTCAAGGCGGGCAAGACGCCTGACGAGATCGCGGGTCGCCTTAAACTCCTTCACGCGTCTGGTGGCGTCAGTGAGCAGGGCATCTACAAACACATCTGGCGACATCAATGGCAACGCTGGATCAAGTCGGTCAGGCGTCGCAAACACTTGAAACGTCCGGCCCGACGCCTCTGGAATGGCAGCGCACAACCGATTCAAGCGCGCTCGCACGATGCCGCTTTACGCATCGAGTTCGGTCACTTTGAAGTCGACAGCATGGTCGGCAAGCGCACCGACAAGAAGCGGGTCGTGGTGGTCGTGGAGCGCCAGTCGTTGTATACGCTTTTGCTGCGCGTCAGGCATCTGAGCGCCAAATCGGTTGCACGACAGCTCAGGCGCGCTCTGGCCGCCTGCGGCTTGCCCTTTCTGAGCGTCACCAGCGATCGCGGCTGGGAGTTCACCGCATTGAACGACTATCTGCCGGGCAAGGTTTATGTCTGCGACCCCCATGCGCCGAACCAGCGGGGCACCAATGAAAACCAGATCGGCCGGCTTCGCTTGGACTTGCCAAAGGGCGTCAGTGTGGATAACTTCAGCGCCGCCAAACTCCAACGCATCGCCCACAAACACAACCACACGCCACGAAAGGCGCTCGGCTATTGGACTCCTTTTGAGGTAGCATTTGACTGCCCACCGCCTGTCGGCATTTGATGTTTAGACCGCGA
>JANPBQ010000137.1:0-17045 GCA_031430555.1 Betaproteobacteria bacterium | reverse complement strand
ATCGGCACCGCCGGAAATCGCTTCCCACACCGTCTTGTCGTTGGGTAATGAATCGCGCGATTGATCGACGAAGGCGAGGTTCACGGTCGGGCCGATTTTTACTTCGCCGCTATCCGGTTTCTCAATGCCTTGTATCAACTTAAACAAGGTCGATTTGCCGGCGCCGTTGGGGCCGATCACACCGACGATGGCACCCGGCGGCACGCGGAACGACAGGTTATCGATCAACACCCGTTCGCCGAATGACTTGGTGACGCCGACGAATTCGATCACTTCATTGCCGAGGCGCTCGGCGACCGGAATGAAAATCTCCTGGGTCTCGTTGCGCTTCTGGTATTCGTAGCTGGAGAGTTCCTCGAAGCGCGTCATGCGCGCTTTGGATTTCGCCTGCCGTCCTTTCGGATTCTGGCGCACCCAATCCAGTTCTTTTTTCAACGTGCGCTGGCGGGCGGATTCGCTCGATTCTTCTTTCTTCAGGCGATCCGATTTTTGCTCCAGCCACGAGCTGTAATTGCCTTCGTAGGGAATGCCGGTGCCGCGATCCAATTCCAGAATCCATTGCACGGCGTTATCGAGAAAGTAGCGGTCATGGGTAATGCCGACCACGGTGCCGGGAAATTTTTGCAGGAATTGTTCCAGCCATTCCACACTCTCGGCGTCCAAGTGGTTGGTGGGCTCGTCGAGCAACAACATGTCGGGTTTCGACAGCAGCAAACGACAGAGTGCTACGCGGCGCTTTTCGCCGCCGGATAACTTGCCGACGACCGCGTCCCACGGCGGCAGACGCAGCGCATCGGCGGCAATTTCGAGTTGCGTATCGGTGTTGTCGCCACCTTCGGCCGCGATGATTGCCTCTAACTTGGCTTGTTCGGTGGCAAGCGCATCGAAATCGGCGTTTTCATCGGCGTAGGCGGCGTAGACCTCATCGAGCCGGGCTTTCGCCTGCAACACCCCGCCAATACCCTCCTCGACCGATTGGCGCACTGTTTGGTCGGGGTTCAATTGCGGTTCCTGCGGCAGGTAGCCGATCTTGATGCCGGGCATCGGTACGGCTTCGCCTTCGATTTCCTTGTCGAGCCCCGCCATGATTTTAAGCAGCGTAGACTTGCCGGAGCCGTTCACGCCCAGCACGCCGATCTTGGCGCCGGGGAAAAATGACAGCGAAATATTCTTGAGAATCTGGCGTTTGGGCGGAACTATCTTGCCCACGCGATTCATGGTGTAGACGTACTGGGCCATGGTTTTTACTGCCTTGCGGAGTGTGGTGAATTTCGGGGCGACGCGGCGATCGCCGTTGAGAGGCGACGCGATCGCCGCAGGTATTGCAGGGATTGCGGCAAAGGTGACATTTTACGCGACTGCGGGCGGTTTTTAAGTTTGACTGCGGTGAAAAAAGCGAAATGCCGCCGCGGGCGTAAGCAAGACCTTGGTCATTGCGACCAAATTGGCATTGAAGTCATCGATTGGGGGCGGCATGAACCGAAAATTCGACGCAATTGTGATTGGCACCGGGCAATCCGGCCCCGCTCTTGCGGCCAAGCTCGCTGCGGCCGGCAAACAAACGGCGATCATCGAGCGGAAATTGTTCGGCGGCACCTGCGTGAATGTCGGTTGCATTCCCACTAAAACGCTGATCGCCAGCGCCCGCGCCGCGCATGTGGCGCGGCATGCGGCCGATTACGGCGTAGTGATCGATGGTGAAGTGCGTGTCGACATGGCGAAAGTCAAGGCGCGGAAAGACGCGGTCTCCGGCCAATCGAATCGCAATGTCGAGACCTGGCTCAAAGGTACCGCGAATCTCACGGTGATCGAAGGCCATGGCCGCTTTGAAGGGCCGCGCACGGTGCGCGTCAATGATGAGGTGCTCGAAGCGGATCGCATCTTCATCAATGTCGGCGGGCGCGCGCTGATTCCCGATATTCCGGGTCTCAGTGAGGTCGAGTACCTGACTAACTCCAGCATGATGGAGGTCGATTTCCTGCCGCCGCACCTGATCATCGTCGGCGGCAGCTATATCGGTCTCGAATTCGCGCAGATGTATCGCCGCTTCGGCAGCCGCGTGACGGTGCTGGAAAACGGACCGCGCATCGTCAGCCGCGAAGATGCCGACGTTTCCGCCAGACTGCAACAAATCCTCGAACACGAAGGCGTCGAGTTTTGCCTGAACGCGCAACAACTCCGCGTTGCGCGGCGCGAAGGCGGCCTCACGGTATCGATGGGCGAAGGTTCGACCGCCCGCGAAGTGGCCGGCACACATCTGTTACTGGCGGTGGGCAGGCTACCCAACACGCACGATCTGGGTCTCGAACAAGCTGGCGTGAAATCCGATGCGCGCGGATTCATCATTGTCGATGATCAATTGCGCACGAACGTTGAAGGCATTTTTGCGCTGGGCGACGCCAACGGTCGCGGTGCCTTCACGCATACCTCGTACAACGATTTTGAAATCGTCGCCGCCAATCTGCTCGACGGCGAATCGCGGTCGGTGCGCGACCGCATCGCCTGTTACGCGCTGTTTACCGACCCGCCACTGGCGCGCATCGGCATGAACGAAACGGCGGCGCGCGCGTGGATGAAGGAATCCGGCGGCAAGGCCTTGATCGGCAAGATGCCCATGGCGAGGGTGGGTCGCGCGCGTGAACGCGGCGAAACGGCGGGATTCATGAGTGTGCTGATCGATGCGGAATCGAAGAAAATTCTTGGCGCAACACTCTTGGGCATCGAAGGCGACGAAGCGATCCATTGCCTGCTCGACATCATGTACGCGGATGCACCGTACACCGTAATTCAGCGGGCGATGCACATTCATCCCACTGTGTCGGAGCTGATCCCGACAATGTTGGGAGATCTCCACCCACTATCGCCGTAGCGGTTTATCCGCGGTTTTGGTGAAAAACCGCGCATCCCACTACACTGTCGGCATGAAAATACCCAAACGGCTGCAACCGCTGCTGGAAGACGGCCTGATCGACGGCGTGGTGCGGCAACTCATGAGTGGCAAAGAGGCGATGGTGTTCGTCGTCAATTGCGACGGCGAGACGCGTTGCGCAAAGGTCTACAAGGAAGCGAACAAGCGCGCGTTCCGCCAGGCGGTGGATTACACCGAGAACCGCAAAACCAAGAACACCCGTCAGGCGCGGGCGATGGCGAAAGGCACGAAATTCGGCCGCGAATCGCAGGAAGCGGCTTGGCAGAACGCCGAAGTCGATGCGCTCTACCGCCTCGCCGGCGCTGGTGTGCGCGTGCCGAAGCCGTACAATTTTCACGAAGGCGTGTTGCTGATGGAGCTGGTCGTCGATGCCGAGGGCAATGCCGCGCCGCGCTTGAACGACGTCGAATTCACCGCGGAACTCGCGCACAAATATCACGATGCGTTGATCCGCGAAGTGGTTCGCATGCTGTGCGCGGGCGTGATTCACGGCGATTTATCGGAATTCAATATCCTCGTCGGCGCGGATGGCCCGGTGATCATCGATTTGCCGCAGGCAGTGGATGCGGCCGGCAACAATCACGCCGAGGCGATGCTCGCGCGAGATGTCGACAATCTGCGTAATTTTTTCGGGCGATTCGCGGCGGAATTGCTGCAAAGCCAATACGGGCGCGAGATTTGGGCGCACTACGAAAAAGGCACGCTAACGCCGGATGTTGCGTTGACCGGACGATTTGATCGCAAACAGAAAGCGGTCGATATGGATAGTGTGCTGCGTGAGATTGAAGACACGCAACTGGAAGAGGCGGCGCGGAAAATGCGCATGCAGGGCGGCTAGCTCATTCCAATTGCTTTTCAAAAGTGCAATGTTGAGAATTACTTGCATATGCCGTCGTCCCGGCCCTTCGACGGGCTCAGGATGAACCAGTTTGAGTTTTTGTCACACATTTGTCTAAATCTCAATACTGATTTGGTTGTGGAATTACTGGTACCAGCACCGCATCCGCATCGATACCCGGCAAACGCAGCGTAAACGTGGTTCCCGTTCCCTTATCAAGTTTCTCGCCGCCGGTGGCCCGCAATTCGCCGCCTTGTCGCTCGACGAGCATTTTTGCCAGCATCAGGTTGCGTGCATCATCGGCATGAACGCGGCCTGATGTACCTTCGTCTTCGCTAAACGCGTCGAACAATGTCGCCAGCGCATCAACTGACAGTGCGTTGCCCTGATCGGCAATGGCGACGGTGAATTGCCCGCCTTTCGATTCAAATGCAATCGCAATCGATTTGCCTTTCGGTGTGGCATCGAGCGCATGCTTGAGCAATATTTCAAATACGCGGCGCAGCAACGTCTCGTCCGCCATCACCGTGACCGCGTCACCGGACACGACAGTCGGTAGGCCGACCAAACCGGCGACGGCGGTCGCGCGAAGACTTTCAATGGCCGCATTCAACGGTTCATGCAACAAAATCGGCGCAGCCGCGATCTCCAAACGGCCGGTCATGCAGCGCGACAGCAGCAGAACGTCGTCGATGAGCCGTACCTGTGATTGAATATTGGCGCGTATTTTTTCCAGTGCGCGCTTCTTGCCGGCAGCATCGAGCTTGTCGGATTCCAGCATGAAAAGCCAGCCGGAAATGGTGGACAGCGGCGTCCTTAAATCATGTGAAAGCGTCGTCAGAAGCCCGTTCATCACCGGGCGCAAATCACTCGCCGGCGAACGTGATGACTTTTCCGTGGTCATTGAGTTGCTCTCGCAGCGTGTATCCCCGTGCGCGGTGCCGCCGCATGCAGACGATCACCATCTCGCGCGCACAAGCCAATTGGTGGAAAAGGGTCGCATGCCGTATGCTGCCAAGGTCGCGGCACCGGTTCGCCGAACCGCAATCGGGTTGAAGAAAGGGGTGGGATCATGCTGGAGCATCCGGTTCGTGTATTCATTGTCGACGATTCACCCTATCTCCGGGAAATGCTCTGCGAGCTGATTAGCGATCCCGGCACGATCGACATTGTCGGCACCGGAGAATCGGCGCTGACCGCCGTCGCGGAAGTGCAATTATTGAACGTCGATGTCGTCATCATTGACCTGCAGTTGAAAGGCGGCAACGGCTTCGATGTCGTTAAAGGAATTCGTCTTCTGCCCCGCGCCAAAGACATCATCACCATCATCTTCACCAATCACGCCTCGCCGGCGTTACATGAACACGCGCTGGCGCTGGGTGCGGACTACTTTCTGGATAAATCGAACGACCACGACAAAATCGTTGAAATCCTGCAGGCAAAAGTGCGCTCACGCCAAACGTGACTCATGCGCCCCAACGGGGATGCCCGCCAGAATCGCCAGTATTTGATCAATATCCACCGGCTTGACCAAGTGATGATCGAAGCCGACTTCCTTTGATCGCTCGCGCGCGGACGTTTCACCATAGCCAGTCATGGCGATCAGCACGGCATCGCCCAGGCCGGGTTCGGCGCGCACCAATGTCGCCACCTCAAATCCATTCAGCCCCGGCAGGCCGATATCCAGCAGCACCACTTGCGGTCGGAACTCACGCGCCGCTTTCATGGCCGCATGGCCGTCATTGGCAATGCGTATTTCATGGCCGAATGCGGCCAGTACCATCGTCAAGGTCTCGGCGGCATCGATGTTGTCTTCAACGACCAATATGCGGAAAGACCGGTCTGCCGACATTGCGACGGCGTGTATTGGTACGGTGGGTGCCACAGAATCAGCAACGTCAAACGCGGAAATCGGTGCCACCGGCAGGCGAACCACGAATTCGCTGCCCACGCCAAGGGTACTTTTCACGTCCACTGATCCATGGTGCATTTCCACCAGCCTCTGCACGAGACAAAGCCCGATACCCAAGCCGCCCTGAGAACGATCCAGTGACCGTTCTCCCTGCGTGAAAAGATCGAACACATGCGGCAGTAATTCCGGGAGGATGCCGACACCGGTATCGCGTACTTTCAATATCGCCAGATCGCCGACTTGTTCAACGGTGAGCCAGATCCCGCCGCCTTCAAGGGTATATTTGGCTGCGTTGGTCAGCAGATTCACAACCACCTGTTCGATGCGCGCGGCGTCGGCATGCAGCCAGATGGGCTCAGGCGAGAGCGCGAACTCAAAGGTGTGTTGCTGCGCGTCGATTAGCGGGCGCACTGTTTCGATGGCATTTTCGACGACGCGATTCAATGCCAGCCGTTCTTCATGCAGATTGATTCGACCGCTGGTCAGGCGCGAGACTTCCATCAGATCGTCGATGAGCCGAATCATTTGTCCGACCTGACGCTCAATAATGTCGCGCGCCCGACGCTGCACCGGGTCTTCGTTTTGCTGAAGCCGTAACAGATGCACAGCGTTGACGATCGGTGCGAGCGGGTTGCGCAGTTCATGGCTCAACATTGCCAAAAATTCATCCTTGCGGTGGTCGAGCGCGGTTAACGCGGCATCGGCGTTTTTGCGTTCGGTGATATTGGTAAAGATGGCGGCAACGCGGCGTTGTTCGGGTAAACCGATACGAAATGCATTGACATCAAACCAGCTATCGCCGATCCCTTTGGCGCGATTCTCAACGCGTACCGACTGGCCCGTCAACGCAACTTTTCCATAGGACTCGAGCCAATAGTCTTCAATATCCATTGTCAGTTCGCGTATCCGTTTGCCGACAACATTGCCAAGGCCAGTCTGTGCGGCAAATGCCGGATTCACCTCCACATAGCGCCAGTCGATCGGCTGTTCATGCTCATCAAACATCACGTCGATGATGCAAAAACCCTCGTCCATCGAATTGAATAAATTGCGGTAGCGGGCCTCGGCCTCGTGGGCGGCGGCTTCAGCCAGTTTGCGCACGCCGATTTCGGTGCGCAGTTGCGCATTCAACGTGTCGGCCTTCTCGGCCAATACATGCTGTTTGAGCGCACCCAGCAACAGCGCTTCGTTGACCGCCAGCAAATCGGCATGGATGGCTGGGGATTCGGTCACTTGCAGCATCACCCCGACCGGGTGTTCGCCCGCGAGCAGCGGCCACATCGTGTATGTCCAAAAGACCGAGTGCGATGACGCATATTGCGCTTCGTTATGACTTTCGGACACGCCCGTGCGATAGACGCGATCAAGCAGTGCGAGGCAAGCGGTTTTGTCCGGCAGAACTTCCGCGCAGGGCATGCCAACCATTTGCGCGGTCGCCTTGTTCATCAATTTGCAGAAGGCGGGGTTCACATAGCGCACGATATGCGTGGCCCCTTCCAGCGTGGCCATCGGCATCGACGCATGCTCCGTCACTGCCCGGCAAAGACTGGGCAGATCGGAGCGCGGCGGCACGAGATGGAGTTCGGCGCTCATCAATTTCGCACTATTTTTTGGCTTTCGGTTCCGGCGCGCGTTCGTCACCCTGCGTGGTACGCGAGCCGGTGCGTTTCGGGATGCCGGTGGTCAGGCCCTGATAGTCGGTGGTGCGCGGGCTGATCACGACCACCCCTTTATCAGTAATCACATACTCGCGAATGTCCTTGCTGTGATTGCCGCCGCGCATTTTGATAATCATCATCACTTTTCTGAGCTGGCCATCGATTTCCACATAGCGCATGCGGATAATGTCATCGGTGAGAAACGAAATCGTGTAGTGGCTGAACGATAGCGCCGTGAAGGTATCCTCGACTTCGACGGTACTCAGAATGGTGACGCCGGCACCGGTCAAGGCACCGATCATGCGGTACAACGACTCGCGAAAATCAGCGCGGAAACCGGGCGCCAGCGCCATCTCGAAACCCACGAGCGAATCGATCACCAGCCGTTTTGCGCCGACCCGCTGGATGGCGTCCAGTATTTCCTGCATGGTTTCATCCACCGACAAATCGAGCGGACGCAGGTAGAGGATTTCGAGCTTACCTTTTTCCTGCGGCGTTTTCAGATTCAAGCCAAAACTGTCGGCGCGATCCGTATAGCCCACCGGGCGCTCTTCAAAGATCGCCATGATGCCCGGCTCGCCCAGCTTCAATCCAGCCGCAATGAATTGTGTCGCCAGTGCCGATTTTCCGGTGCCCGATGGCCCCGCCACCAGCAGGCTATCGCCTTCGCGAATGCCGCCACCCATCATCTTGTCCAGCTCGGCAATACCCGTCGAGAGCCGCCGATTGCGCGGTGCTTTGCGCTTGACGCCTACCAGGCCCAGCGTGCGCGAGAACGCCTGCAAGCCGCCATCGGTGATGCGCACGGTGTGCAATCCGGGCACTGATGCCAGCCCGCGCAATTTGATGATTTGCAATTTCCGCACCACCGAATTTCGCTCGGCCACCTGCGACAGCCAGAACAACCCATCGACGACGGTGAACAGCGGGTTATCGCGAATTTCTTCCTGCGCGTATTCGCCGACCAGAAACGTTGTCGCTTGCCAACTGGCCAGAAATTGTGCAAGACGCTGGATGAATGATTGCATCTCAACCTGACCGGAGCCGCCCATTGCAGTGCGCACCACGGTACGAAATGAATCCACCACCACCACACCGGGTTGAACCAATGTGACCTGCTTGATGATTTCTTCAAGCACCGCATTCAAATCGCGCGACAACAGCACGTCGCTGAGATTGATGAAGCGGACCGCCTTGCCCAATTTGGATTCGTCAAAAAATGAGAATTGTTGCTGGTAGCGCAGCATTTTGATGGCGGGTTCACCAAGCACCGTGAAGTACAGCGCCGGTTTTTTCACGGTCGCATTGGCGAATACAATTTGATGCGCCATCGTGGTTTTGCCGCAGCCGGGTGTCCCAGCGATGATGTTGAACGAAAATTCCGGGATGCCGCCACCCATGATGTCGTCGAGGCCGCGCACGCCGGTCGCGAGTTTGCGGATGGCGACTTTCGCGGGAACGCTCACGATTTTTTTCGAAGCACTGCGTTTGTCGGCGTCACTTGGCTTTTTCATTTTCGATCTCTTTTACGAAAATCCTGACGGTTGGAAGAAAGGTCTGGCGAAAGAGTGGGCGGCAGGTTCGGCCAGATCTCGGCCATCAATCGAAGCGTCAACGCTTCACCCACGAATGCCACCAATAGCCCCAACAACTGGGCGAGTACCACCACGCGTGCCTCAAGAAATCGATCGGCATCGAGTTTCACCTCAAGCGCGGCAAGCCCCTCCCACATGCCTTCGGCATTCAGACCTATGTCGCGAAGCGAGGGGATTTCGGTCGTCGCCAGCACCAGCGAACGGGACAGGAGCGCGTTGAAGCCGGTGCTTCCCATGAGATTCATCAGTGGCGGGCGAAGTTTTTCGATAACCGAAAACGGCGTGGCCGGGCTCGACCGGGATCCGTTTTTCAACTTCACGTCCTGCGCAATCAAATGCGCCGCGAAACTCCGCAACGATGGGGTGGCGGGGCTCATGCGATTTTGTCGATTGCGCCGTCACGCCATGGTGTGCAAGTGATCGGCATTTCAGAAACCGGATCATCCACACGCGTGCGACAGGCACCCGTCGGGATTGTCGATTTGCGATGTTCAATTTTCATTCGACTTCCCCGGTCGACGGTTGAGCGAAAGCGGCATTCAAAATGAAAATGCACGACTTCGCGCCCAGTGTGACAGGTTTCAGGTTTCATGTTTCATGATTCATGATTCAAAGAACGCTGCCATCGAATGAATCCGTCGCCCACCATATTGTCCGTGTATCTGATTCAAACGGCGTTCATGGGTTGAAACACTGCCGATTGAGCGTATCAAAAATGTTGTGAATCGCATGTAGGACAAATCCGCCGTTTGTGCCGGATATTTCCTACAATCAATGTGTCGGGTTGTGGGTGCCGGATGTGATGCGACGCGTTGCAGCGCATTGGAAAATACTGGGCAATTTTTTGAAATTCTTCATTTCCCAATGACAAACCCTAGCATTGGCGCGGCTTTACAGCACTTTTTGCCTGAAAGGCCTCGCCAGTGCTAGTGGAGGCGCTGGAAATTTCGCAGTCCCTCGGGAACCATTCGCCGCTCACCCCAATTGAATGCCGCTTCAATCATCAACGCCATCGCCGCAACAGGAATCGCCCCGGCCAACAACGTTGCGTTGTCATTCAAGGCCAATCCCGTCACGATGCGCTCGCCAAAGCCGCCCGCCCCGATGAACGCGGCGATGGTTGCGGTGCCGACATTGATCACGGCCGAAGTCTTGATACCCGCCATGATGGTGGGGCGCGCCAGCGGCAATTCGATATTTTTCAGCACCATGCGCGGCGTCATGCCGAGCGATGCGGCGGCTTGTTTCATGCCATGCGAAATCTGCGTGAGGCCGCTATGGGTGTTGCGCACAATCGGCAGCAGCGCGTAGACCGCAAGCGCGATGAACGCCGGAACGATGCCGATTTTTCCCGTTAACGGAATCAGGATCGCGAGCAACGCGAGCGACGGAATGGTTTGCATCACGCCGGTGACGCCGAGAATCAACGTTTCCGCCGCACGTTTTCGCGCGGCGAGAATGCCGAGCGGCACGCCGATGAGCACACTCGCGGCGAGCGAGAAAAATACCAGCGCCAGATGTTCGAGCGTCAAGCGCCACAAGTCCTCGCCGAATAATTTATTCCAGAAGTGGCCGGCGTTTGTCAGCTTTGTTTCCGGCACGTTTTCCGCCGCGATCGATTTGCCATTCGACACCATCGTCGGCGCAACACTCAAAAATTCACGCGCCACCTGCTCGAATGATTTCTGCTCCAATTCGGCCGCCGCATTCATGCGCCGCATCGCGTCGTCATTGATGCGCCCGTCGAGTTTCAGCAACGCTGCCCATGATGTCGGCAAGCGCGCCGGCAGACCGGATTGGTGCAACAACACTGCGTCATAGCGCGGAAAATATTGCGCATCGTCGGTGAGCACCGTCATCCGGTATTTGCCGATTTTGGCGTCGGTTGAATAAATATCGATGACATCGACCTGGCCCTGAGCGATGGCATCGTAGGCGAGTCCATGATCCAGACCACGCAACGAATCAAACGGCAGCGCGTAGGTTTTTTTCAAACCCGGCCAGCCATCGGCGCGACCAATGAATTCCTGCGAGAGTCCCAGCCGCAATTCGGGGTGCGATTTAAGATCGGCGAGCTGAGTGATTTTTTTGACGCGCGAGAGTTCACTCGGTATTGCCAGCGCGTAAGTATTGTTGAAGCCCAGCGGCACCGAGGCCGCCAGCCCGAGCGGCGCGAGCTTTGCATTCAACTCCGCCAGCGATGGCACGCTCTCCAATTTGAGAATTTCGCGCGCAATGGTGCCGGTGTATTCGGGATAAATATCGATGGCACCGGCCTTCAACGCGCCCAGCAGGATGGCGGTATTGCCGAGACCCTGGCGGTGCGTGACCGTTGCTTCCCCCGTCGCGTCGGCCGTTTGGCTAACAATTTCGGCCAACACATAGGATTCGGTGAAGCGTTTGGAGCCGACGGTGAGTGTGGCGGCAGCGGACGCATCGTGTACGAAAATCGTTGTGGCGAATAGTGCCGCTGCGATCCTTATCCGCTTGTTGTTGGTGTGATTGATGATCATGCGCCAGTGTAGCGCCAGAATTGGATAAGACGCGCGCGGAAGACATGCATGGGGGCAGGCTAAAATTCCTGTCGGTACGCAAAGAATCCAATGAAAATTCGCACGCTCGCCCCCGACGAAAAGTTATTGCTGGCCTTGTCATTCGCGCAATTGGTCGCGTGGGGAAGCTGCTATTACGCCTACGCGGTGTTGATGGAGCCGATCCAGGAGTCGCTGGGCATATCGCGCAGCACCGCCGCAGGCGCTTACAGCTTGGGCTTGTTGGCCATGGGATTCAGCGCGATTGGAGTCGGCCTGCTTATCGATCGCGGTCACCACTTCAAGGTGCTGGTGGGCGGCAGCATCGTCACGATCATCGGCATGCTATTGCACGCGGGTGTCGAAACGGTTTGGCAACTCTATGCCGTGTGGGTGCTGATCGGCGCGGGGATGGCGTGTACGTTGTACGAATCAGTGTTCGCGTTTCTGATCCGCAGCTACCCGGATGACTATCGCCGGCGCATTACTTTCGTCACCCTGCTCGGCGGATTGGCCAGCACCGTGTTCTGGCCGCTGACGTCGTTGATGCTTAGTCATTTTGGCTGGCGCGGTGCCTGCATTGGTTTGGCACTGCTGCAGATGACTGGCTGTCTGTTTTTATACGTCGCCTACTTGCCGCGCGGCGCGTTGGCACCAATCAGGTCACGCGACAAAAACAGACCGGTCGGCGCATTGATACGTTCGCGTCCCTTCGTGTTGCTGGCGATTTCCTTCACGCTGCAATCAATGGTGCTGGCCGGCCTTGCGGCGCACATCATTGCGCTGTTCTCGGCGGCGGGCGTAGGTGCCGCGATCGGCTTGCTGGCGGCATCGTCGATCGGTGTGATGCAAGTCGCGGGCCGCATCGTATTGCTGATGCTGGGGGCGCGCATGAAACCGGCCATGATCGCCGGCATCGTCGCGTGGCTGCTGCCGGCCGCGATTGTCACGCTGCTCGCGGCGGCAGTGAGTCCGTGGTTCGCGTTTCTCTACGCGTTTCTGTTCGGCAGCGGCAACGGCATGATGACGATCGTGAAAGGCACTGCGGCGGCCGATTTGATCAGCCGCGAACACGTGGCGATGCTGAACGGCGTGCTCGCCATGCCGATGGCAATTGCGCGCGCGTCGGGGCCGATATTGATCGCCAGTTTCTGGGACTCTTTCGGCAATCCGCACGCCGCATTGTTAGTGGTGTTTGCGCTGGCGTCGTGCGCGGCGTTGGCGTTGATGGCGGCCTATAGGGCAGCACACAGCGCGGCGGCTAACCCATGACCGTCATCCCGCTCACCTCCGGCTTGAAACATTCCGGGGACAAACGGGATTCGTGCGGCAATTGAAACAGCGGAAACGCTAGACGCGCTTACGCTCTTCCTTCTTCGTTTTTTTCGCTTCCTTTTTTTCTTTGGGCGTCTTGGAAGGCTCTTTTTTGGTCTGCTTCTTCGTGTCTTTGCTCTTGCTCATGGCTTGATCTCCATCGACAAAGGGGTAAAGTCTGCGCGCTTAAGCCCTGCGGCGTGCCGCACGCGACGCTCGATCCTGCGGCACAACTATAACGCGATCAACAGTATTCGTGGCAATCGCAAAACCTTCTGAATCATCAATTGTGACAGCCTGTTGCATTTTCGCGACAATCGCGCCAAACACGCAACCCAATTCCTCCACAGGGCTTAGAATTTGTGCACCGCACCGGGCGATGTAAATCGCCGATGCGCCTAATTTAAACAACAATTGTCACGGTAATTTTCAACGGAGATTGTCTATGAAAAAGAAGATTCTTGCCCAAGCCTGCGCGCCGGCATCCCTCGCCAGTGGCCTTAGTCTCACGCTCGCCGCCCTGCTCACCATGCCATCGGCGTTTGCCCAGACCGCCGCCGATGGCAAAGCCGCCGCAAAAATCGATGGCAAACTGGAAACCATCACCGTGACGGCCGAGCGCCGCGAAGAAAACATCAAGGACGTGCCGATCTCGATCAGCACCTTGAGTGGCGAGAATCTGGACATCATCAATTCCGGCGGGCAGGACGTGCGCGCGTTGGCGGGGCGGGTGCCGAGCTTGAATATCGAGTCCTCATTCGGTCGCGCCTTCCCGCGTTTCTATTTGCGCGGTTACGGCAATACCGATTTCCGGCTGAATGCCTCCCAGCCAGTCTCGCTCGTGTACGACGACGTGGTGCAGGAAAACCCGATTCTCAAAGGCTTCCCGATGTTCGATCTCGATCAGATCGAAGTCTTGCGTGGCCCGCAAGGCACCCTGTTCGGCCGCAATTCACCCGCCGGTGTGGTGAAGTTCGACTCCGCCAAACCCAAGCAGCAACAGGAAGCCTACCTGAATATTTCCG
This sequence comes from Betaproteobacteria bacterium, assembly GCA_031430555.1. Classification (GTDB taxonomy): domain Bacteria; phylum Pseudomonadota; class Gammaproteobacteria; order Burkholderiales; family Usitatibacteraceae; genus UKL13-2. Next base: position 3,243 of record JANPBQ010000137.1, on the reverse strand, counting down.
CCGCCAAATACACCACGACCGCACTCGAAGGTGCCGTCAACGTGCCGATGAGCAAGGAATGGGCAATGCGGTTTTCAGTGCAGGCGCAACATCGCGATGACTTCGTGACGAACACGGTCGCGAACCCGCAAACCAAGGAAATGGAAGGCTACGACGACAATGCCGCGCGCCTACAATTCCTCTACGAACCGGACAAGAATTTCAGCGCCCTCTTCAACCTTCATGCGCGCGACCTCAAAGGCAGCGCGCGCCTGTTCCGCGCCAATATCATTCAGCCGAAAACCAGTGATTTCGTCGCCGGTTTCGATATCAACAAAATTTCCATCGACGGCAAGAACGAATCGACGCTGAAGACCAACGGCGGCAGCGTGCGCTTGCGCTGGGCGATGAACGATTACACGCTGCACTCGATCACCGGCTATGAATCGCTGGATACGTTAAATCGCGGCGACATCGATGGCGGCTTCAGCGCCGTCTTCGCGCCACCGTCAGGCCCCGGCTTCATTCCATTCGCCTCCGAGACGGCCGACGGCATTCCCAAACACAAGCAATTCACGCAAGAGCTTCGTCTTGAATCGAACGGCAAGGGGCCGATGAAATGGCAGGGCGGGCTCTACTACTTCAACGAAGATTACACGGTCGAGAGTTTCAGCTATGACTCGCTGGCCCGGAATGCGCAGGATGGATACGAGCGCGTGCGGCAAAAGAATGATGCGACCGCCATATTCGGCGCGTTCACTTATTCGGTGAGCCCGGCGCTCGACCTTCGCGGCGGCCTGCGCTATACGCGCGACAAGAAAACTTTCAACGTCGAGGACTACAACGCCAGCGGTTTCGCGCCTTGCATCGGGCCGACGATTGGCGCGATTCCGGTGCCGCCGAAATGCACGCTCGCGCAACTGCGCGCGCTCGGCCCCTTGAGTTCCTCGCCGAGCGACAACAAACTGAGCTGGGACATGAGCGCCACGTATGCGGTGGATCGCGACATGAAACTGTTCGCGCGCATCGCCAATGGCTTCCGCGCCTCCAGCGTGCAGGGCGCCAGCGCCTTCAACAACCAATCGGTCGCGAAACCGGAAACCAGCACCTCGTTTGAAGCCGGTGTGAAAGCGGATTTGATGGATCGCAAGGCGCGCGTGAGTTTCGGTGTCTTCAAATACGAAATCAAGGATCAGCAATTGACGGCGGTCGGCGGTGCGGCGAACGCGAACATTTTGCTGAACGCGAAGAAAACCGAGGGCCAGGGTTTCGAGATGGATTTGCAGGCGTACCTTTCACCCAACCTGCTCGCTACGCTGGGCATTGGCTACAACGACACCAAGATCAAGGATCCGACGCTTGCCGTCGCCGTGTGTGCTTCCTGCACGGTGACGAACCGCATGAATGCGTCGAAGACACTGGCCTTCATCGACGGCAACCCGCTGCCGCAGGCACCCAAGCAGACCACCAACTTCACGCTACGCTACAGCGTGCCGACGAAGGATGGCGAGTGGTACGCCTACACCGACTGGGTGATCCGCAGCAAGGTAAATTTCTTCCTGTATGAGTCGGTCGAATTCACCGGCAAAACGCTCACCGAAGGCGGCGCACGCGTGGGCTACATCTGGGGCAACGGCAATTACGAAGCCGCGCTATATGGCCGCAACATCACCAATCAGGTTCGCATTGTCGGCGGCATCGACTTCAACAATCTGACCGGTTTCGTCAATGAGCCGCGCATTTTTGGCGTGCAATTTAAGGCCAAGTTTTAAACTTCGACTCATCCGCCGTGTGACGTTGCACGTGGCGTGGAAAAACAAACGGGTGGGCCGGTTAACCGGCCCACCCGTTTTTGTCTCGGCGGTACATTGAAGCAGCATTTGCGAAAAGCGTGTATGTTGCCAACAGATGAAAAATAACTTCCTCGAACACCGGCCAGGGTTGCGGCGCATCGTTCGCGCGGCGGAGATTGTGATCGTGTTGATTCTCGGCACGTATGCCGTACTCACTTATCGGGAATTGAAGAACCTGCGTGCCGCACCGGTGATATTGCCCGCCTATTGGTTCTATGTGGCCGCCGTCGCCGACGACGTGCAGCGCGTTCAGGCGCGCGGCAGCTGGGTCTCGAAAGATTCGTCGCCGGAGTTCCTGCACACCACCACCATCGAATGCGTCAAAGCCAAAATGCAATGCATGGAGTCTTCCGCCGTGGTCGCGGTCAACGAAGGCGGCTTTCTGGAAACCGTGCAAACGATGTTCGATATCGAATCGTGGACCGACAAGGAGATCGTCACCAAGCCCGACAACCAACCCTGCGCGAGCCGCACGCTTTCACTGGATATCGCCGGCAAGCAGGCGAAGAGCGTGGTGATGAACAAGCCCGGGCAGAAAACCTGTAAACCGGCCCCTGCGGGTGAGCAGGTATTCAAACTGGTCGCGGGAAGTCAATCACGCGGCGCGTCAGCCACCAAGGAAAAGTAACAATCAGGAGCTGCAGGACAACGCCGAACACCCTGCTTTGTGGCGTGCCCATTCGGGACGGCGGGACGCCAGAGCGTCGTGTTCCGGCTGCGCGTCATACGGTCGCTTCAATACCTTCATCAATCGATTCAGCACGCCGGCATCGCCACCCGCAAGCGCATCGATCGCTTGCTGCGCAAGATAGTTGCGCAACACGTATTTCGGATTGACCGCGTTCATGCGCGCTCGCCTCGCGTCGGCGTGCTCCGCGTCGCGACGAATTTTTTCGCCATATCGCCGCAACCATCCGGCCAATTCGGCGCGCGTCGCCGCGTTCGCATCGGCATAAAACGCTTGCGCAATCGGCGCAATCAACGCGGCATCGTCTACTGCGGCTTCCACCGGCACATCGGCGAGGCCGCGGAAAAACAGCGTCATGTCGGTCTCTTCGATTTGCAAAACATCCGGCAATTCTGCAATCAAAGCCTCGTCCGAAACATCGATTTCCCGCCAGCCCAATTTCTCCGCGAGCATGCGCCGAGCCGAATGATCGAACGTCTCTTCAAATAGTGCCAGGCCACGGCGCAACGCCGCTTCGTCTTCGACTAATTTGTACAGTGCGTTGGCCAAGCGCAGCAGATTCCAATGCGCGACTTGCGGCTGGCCGCCATAACGATAGCGCTTTCCCTGCGCGTCGGTGGTGTTGGGTGTCCACACCGGATCGAAACCTTCGAGCCAGCCATACGGACCGTAGTCGATCGTGAGTCCGAGTATCGACATGTTGTCGGTATTCATCACGCCATG
>JANPBQ010000136.1:0-4175 GCA_031430555.1 Betaproteobacteria bacterium | reverse complement strand
TGTTGAACTGACTTCAATTATTTCCTTCCCCCGCGTAGGCGGGGGGCCAAGTTTCGTAGCGGAAATGCAGAAAACTTGGATCCCCGCCTACGCGGGGAAAGGGCGCGCTTCAACATATTTAATTGCCGGTTCAATAGAAGTTCCCCGTATTGAAAGACTAGCACTGGTGCGGCTTTCGGAACACTTTCGGTCTGCGACGCCCGTCAATACTCGGGTTTATCTTTCAATTCAGTTCGTTCTTGACTAACTCACCCGCCCGCAAAATCGCCCGCAAATTGCGGCCATCGGCGGCCATCAGGGAAATATCCTTAAGCGGATCTCCGTCTACGACCAGCATATCGGCGTGCGCACCAATGGCGATGCAGCCGATCTGCCCGGCCATCATCATCATTTCGGCCGCGACCGATGTCGCCTGCCGCAATATTTCCAGTGGGGTGAAGACTTCGCTGCGCAATGTGAATTCGCGGCACTGCTGCGTGTAGGTGCTGCCGAGCAAATCGGTGCCGTAGCAGACTTTGACGCCGGCGCGGCGCATCGAATCGAGCCCGCTCAACGCGGACTTGAAGGCGAAATCCATTTTCTCCTGGCTCTGTGCGGGGAAGCCGAGTTTCCTGCCTTGCTCGGCGAGCGCGAAAATCACTGACATGGTCGGCACGATGTAGGCACCTTTCTCGGCAACAAAACGTGCAGTGTCATCGTCGATCAACGTGCCGTGCTCGATGGCGCGCACGCCGAATTCCACACAGCGTCGCACCGCGCTCGCCGGATGGCAATGCGCCGAAACATACGTACGGCGTTCGGTGCATTCGTTGACGATGGCGCGGATTTCGTCTTCGCGGTATTGGTTCATCCAGATCGGATCGGTCGGCGACGCGACGCCGCCCGAACCCATGATCTTGATGCAATGCGCGCCCTGCCGGAGTTCTTCGCGCGCGGCATGAATGCAGGCGTCCACGCCATCGGCGAGGACGGAGAATGTATTGAAGATCGAACCATTGCTACATCCGCAGACGGATTCGTAACGCGAGCGCTCCGAAATCTGCCGCATGTCGCCGTGGCCGCCGGTCATGGAAAGTATCTTGCCCGCATAAAAATACCGTGGCCCCGCCATCAAGCCATCGGTCATCGCGCGCGAAAGCCCGTAGTTGCCGCCACCGATATCGCGCACTGTCGTGAAACCGCATGAAAGTGCGTGCGACAGCATGCGCACCGCATGCGCCGTGCGATAGGATTCGCCGAACGCCTCGATCTTTTGCACATCGACATCGCTTGCAAAGGCGTGCACATGCGCGTCGATCAGGCCCGGCATCAAGGTGCGACCGCCGAGATTGATTACCTGCGTGTCATTCGAACGAATCGGTTTTGCGGAAACTTCCTGAATGAATCCATCGGAGACAAGAATGTTCATGCCCTCGGCGCAGTTTTCACTCGCGCCGTCAAAGATGCGCGCGTTCGTCAAAAGCAACTTAGTCATCAATGCAACGCTCCGTTTGAGTTCCCTGGAAGCGCACCGCAAAGGCTGACTGTTGATGTCCTGATCGCAGACACTGGCGTTGCGTCTGTCGATGATACGCGAGCACGACCTGTCGCGTTCGTCACCCGTAACTGAGCCCACTTGCGGAATTCCGCCATACAAGTTGGGCGTGCGGGCCGCCCCTCAATTGCGCGTCATCAAAAAATATCATTTCGCCTACCGCATAATGGTTGCCCGACTCTTCCAAACTCGGAGGCCGCTGTGAACGCGCCGCAGTTCATCGATTCCATCGACGCCAGCGTCGACTTCGTGCTGGATCACATTCCCGGCGACATCGTGCTGGGCATTCCGCTGGGGATCGGCAAGCCCAATCATTTCGTCAACGCGCTGTACCGCCGCATCAAGGCCCACCCGGCGCGGCGACTCAAGATCATCACCGCGCTATCGCTGGAAAAACCAGTCGGCAAAAGTGAACTCGAACGGCATTTTCTCGAGCCGTTGGTGGCGCGCGTGTTTGCTGACTATCCTGATCTGGCCTACGTGAAGGATTCACGCGCGGGCACGCTGCCAGCCAATATCGACGTACATGAATTTTTCATGAAGACCGGCGACTATCTCGGTAACGACGTTGCGCAACAAAACTACATCTCCACCAACTACACGTTTGTCGCGCGCGATATGGCGGTGCAAGGCATGAACGTGATCGCGCAGGCGGTGGCCGCGCGCGGTGCGGGCGATGCGTTGCGGTTTTCGCTCTCCAGCAACACCGATGTGACGTTTGAAGTCGTGGAAAAAGTCCGCGCGTCGGGGCGACCGTTGCTGACGATTGGCGTGGTCAATAGCGAGATGCCGTTCATGCCCAATACCGCCGAAGTCGCGCCGGATTTTTTCGATGTCGTCGTCACCGATCCCGCTGCGACCCACACTCTGTTCGCGCCGCCGAATGGCAAAGTCAGCACCGCCGATTATGCGATCGGGTTGCACGCCTCCAGTCTGGTTGTCGACGGCGGTACGTTGCAAATCGGCATCGGCGCGCTGGGCGACGCGATTGCGCGCTCGCTGATTGTTCGGGATCAGCATGGCGAGCAATATCGCCGTATTCTGACATCGCTCTGTCCCGACGGACTCCAGGGCCGAGATCTGGGGCGCTTCGATGTCGGTCTCTATGGCTGCTCCGAAATGTTCGTCAACGGTTTTATGAAATTGATCGAGGCCGGCATCATCCGCCGCGAGGTGTACGCCGATGCCTCGCTGCAAAAACTGATCAACAGCGGGCGCATTGGCGGCTCGCTGGTCCGTGCCGAGACATTGCAGGCGTTGCTGGAGACGGGGCGAATTCACCCGCGTTTGCGTGATGCCGATATCGCTTTTCTCAAACGATTCGGCATCTTCCGCGCGGAAGTCGGTATCGAAAGCGGGCAACTTGCTTTGAATGAGACGCGGATCGAAAACAATCTCGCCGTTCCGGCCGTACGGGAGCAAGTCGCGGCGTCGCTACTCGGTACGCACCTCACGGGCGGCATTTTCATGAGCGGCGGATTCTTTCTCGGGCCGCGCGATTTCTATCAACGACTGCGCAGCATGCCGCCGCAAGAACTCGCCAAAATCGACATGACGCGGATCGATTTCATCAACCAGCTCTACGGCAGCGGTGAATTGAAACGCGCGCAACGCATCAAGGCGCGATTCATGAACACGACGATGATGGTCACCCTGCTGGGTGCCGCCGTGAGCGACGCGCTGGATTCGGGCCAGGTGGTGAGCGGTGTCGGCGGCCAGTACAATTTTGTGGCGATGTCGCACGCGCTGCCGGATGCACGATTGTTGATGATGTTGCGCGCCACGCATCAACACAAGGATCGGCTCGACAGCAGCATCGTCTGGAACTATGGCCATGTGACCATTCCGCGCCATCTGCGCGACGTGGTCATCACCGAATATGGCGTGGCCCAATTGCGCGGCCAATCGGATAGCGAAGTCATCAAGCGCCTGCTGGCGATCGCCGATTCGCGCTTTCAGCCGCAGTTGTTGAAAGACGCCAAAGCGCAGGGCAAGCTCGCGCGCGAATATGAAATTCCCGAACGCTACCGCGCCAATTTACCGCAAATGCTCGACGACAAATTGCACCCGTGGAGCCGCGCCGGATTGCTGCCGGATTTTCCATTCGGCACCGATCTCACGGAGGATGAACTGCATATCGTGCGGGCGTTGAAACGCCTGAAACATGCGACAGAACACCCAACGGAGTTGGTCGCGCTTGCGGTGAAGAGTTTGTGGGAAGGCAAGGAAGCGCCACGCGCGTATCTGGAACGGCTCGGTCTGGCCGACGCGAAGAGTTTTCGCGATATGTTTGTGCGGAAATTGTTTGCGGGGAATTTGTAGCCCGGCAAAAGAAACACAAGCGCTGGTGCGGCTTTCCGGACGAAAGTGCTCCGTAAGCCCCGCGGGTGCTAGTGTTTGTCAAACGGGTAGGCGGTCTCTAAGTATTAGTGCAACACCTTAGTATTATGTTCACGAAAGGGAGTTGCGATGGAAAGCGGGAAGCAGAGTTATACATATTCACAGATGACGTTGGCGGTGCGCGAAGAGATCAGTCGCGGTCTGGCGGCGGGTGTGAAGCAGGGAATCATTGCACAGGGGATAGGTTATTCGACGGGCGCGGTGGGGCGGGAGATTCGGCGGCATAGCGTGGCCGACATTG
>JANPBQ010000135.1:0-2259 GCA_031430555.1 Betaproteobacteria bacterium | reverse complement strand
AGCATGTTCAGGAAGAACATAAATGCGAGCAGCACGCCCATGTCGGCTTGAAATTTCAAAGCCGACATCGCCCATGTGCCCACGCCCAGCGTCATGGTGACGGCCGTGAATATCATCGCGGCACCGCGCTCTTTCAATGCCTCGAAAAATGCGGCACCGAGTTCCATGCCTTCTTCCAGATGCACTTCAAGGCGATCAAACAAATAGATGCCGTAATCCACACCGACACCCACGCCGAGCGCGATCACCGGCAACGTGGATACTTTCAAACCAATCCCCAGCATCGGCATCAGCGCCTCACACAGCACCGAAACAAGCGCAAGGGGAATGAGGATGCAGAGGGTTGCACGCAGGCTCCTGAAGGTGGCCCAGCACATCAGCAGCAGTGCGCCGAAAATGGCCGCGTGCATTTCGTAGCGCGCGGCATCGACCGCTTCATTGGTCGCGGCGGCGACACCCATGTTGCCGGTCGCGAGTTTGAATTCGAGTTTGTCGCTGTTGCCTTCCTTGCCGAAATTCTTTACCTCGGCGACCAGCCGTTTCAAGGTTTCGCCTTGTTGATCGGTAGTGTTCACCAATACTTGCATCGCCGAGCAATCCGGATTCAGCAAGCCGGTAGCGGTATCGATCGGCGTCACGCTTTGCGCGAGACTCGTCGATTCGCGCGGCAACTGACGCCACTTGAGATTGCCTTCATTGAATCCGGCGTTGATGTTGCGCGCGAGGCCGGGCAGCGACATCACCGATTGTGTGCCTTCGACGTTTTGCATGTACCAATCGAATTTCTCGATCGAGGACATGATGTCGTAATTGGTGCAGGCACCCTGCACACCTTTGGTTTGCGCGACCACGCCGAGCGTATTCACGCCGACCGCGAATTTCTGAACGATGACGTCGTTGTCCATGTTGTAGCGCGAAGTCGAACGCAATTCGGGTACGCCTGACCCGTAATCGCCAACCTTCAAGTCGTGCGCTTTCCACAGGCCGAGCGCCAACACCAGCGCTGAAATGCCGACAATGATGGCGGCACGCTTCTTGTCCACGCAACTCGATGCTGTCTTCCAGATTTGCTCGACGCGATGTTCCTGTGATGCTTCCTTGCCGGCGGCATCCTTCGACATGCTCAGGTATGACAGCAAAATCGGCAACAGCATTTTGTTGGTAACAATCATCCACGCGACACCGAGCGAAGCGGTGATGCCGAGCTCGCGCACGATATCGATCGGGATCAGCATGATCACGGCGAAGCCGAGTACGTTGGTCACGAGTGCGAGCGTGCCAGGAATGAAAATGGTGGCGAATGAATGCTTTGCGGCGGCCAGACTATCGGCACCGCCGATCACTTCGCGCTCCCAGGATTTGGTCATTTGCACTGCGTGCGAAACACCAATGGAAAATATCAGGAACGGCACCAGGATCGAGAGTGGATCGATGCCGAAGCCGATGATCGGCAAAGTGCCGAGCAACCAGAGCACCGGCATCATCGCGACCACCAACGCCACCATGGTCAGTTTCAAGTCCTTCACAAACCACCACATCAACACGGCCGTAATGATGAAGGCGATCAGGAAGAACATGATCACGCCGCGCGCACCGTTGGAGATATCGCCGACCGCTTTGGCGAAACCAATGATGTGGATCGTGTGCTTCGGCCCCTCGTATTTCGCGCGCAATTCATCGAGCTTGTTGGATAGTTCGAAGTAATTAAGCTTCTCGACTTTTCCACCGTCCTTCGGGATCGATTCGAGCAGCCCCGCGATCACCAGCGCGCCGGAAAAATCGGTCGCCACGGTTCGACCGATCTCGCTCGATTTCTGCACGTTGCCGCGCACCACCACCATGTCCTCATCGGTACCTTGAAAGGTCGCGGGGATGACGTTGCCGCCGGCAAAACCTTCTTCGACGACTTCAATGAAGCGCGTGTTGGGCGTAAACAGCGAACGCACGCTCGGCTTATCGACGCCTTCGAGAACAAGGATGTCATTGGTCAAGGCTTTCAGCTTGGCCATGAACTCTTTGTTGTAGAGGTCGCCATCTTTTTGCACCAGCGCGATCGCCACGCGATTGGCGCCGCCGAACACGGTTTCGTATTCCTTGTACACCTTCATGTACGGGTGCTTCAGCGGCACCATCTTGTTGAAGCCCGCATCGACTTTCAGCTGGCTCGCAGAAATCGTAAAGCCCACCGTGAGGGCCGCGAAGATGATCAGCCACATCTTGCGGTTGTTGAAAATGATCGCCGAGAATTTTTCGATGAGT
>JANPBQ010000134.1:0-15623 GCA_031430555.1 Betaproteobacteria bacterium | reverse complement strand
TGTGCTGCTGGGCGATTACGTTGCCGCACCCACGCGCGATTGGACAGTGAACAAGGCCAGCGGGCCCGATGGCGTGCTCGAAGTGTCATTTACGGGCGTGCTGGGTGGGGAAGAGTCGACCCTTTCGGGTGCCGATACGATCCGCGCCGGTGCCGGCGCGGACTACGTCAATGGTGGTGCGGGCAACGATACGTTGTATGGCGAGACCGGCGCGGATGTGATGGCCGGCGGCGCAGGCAACGACACGGTGCTCGGCGGTGCGGGCAACGATACATTGTTCGGCGACGAAGGCGTCGGCAGCACGGCGACGGGCAATGATTTTCTGGATGGCGGCGACGGCAACGACGTGGTCTTCGGCGATGGCGGCAACGACGTACTCTTCGGCGGCGACGGCAACGACTATCTGAAAGGCGACGCCAGCTCGACGCGAGGCGATGACTATCTCAACGGTGAAAACGGCAATGACACCCTGGTCGGCATGGCGGGCAACGATCAACTGGTCGGCGGTGACGGAGAGGATTGGCTTTATGGCGACGCCGAGGTCGCCGACGTGGCGGCTGCGGATGAGGGCAGCGATTCGCTTTTCGGCGGAGAGGGCATTGGCCACCTCTATGGCGGCGGTGGCAATGACATGCTGGTCGGCGGCGGCGCGGTTGACATGTTGGTCGGCGGCACGGGTAACGACACGCTGTTTGGCGAGGCGGGCAATGACATCCTGATCGGCGACGTTGAGGATATCGCGAGCGAAGCAGGCGGCGCGGACAAGTTGAACGGCGGCGATGGCGAGGATAAATTGTTCGGCGGTGCCGGCAATGACATCCTTGATGGCGGCGGCGATAAAGATACGCTGGTCGGCGGCAACGGACTCGATACACTCGCGGGCGGCGCGGGCGATGACACTCTCCTGGGCGATAGCAACAATAGCGACGACCTGGCGGGTGAGGCGGATACGCTTGACGGCGGCGAGGGTGACGACACCTTATTCGGTCAAGGTGGTGCCGACACGCTGTCCGGCGGTGCCGGTGCGGATTCGATGGCCGGCGGCGACGGCAACGACACACTCGATGGCAACTATGGCAACGACGCGCTGTTCGGCGATGCCGGTGCCGATACGATCTCCGGCGGCAGCGGCGATGATTTTGCCAAGGGCGGCAACGAGGGCGACACCATTCGCAGCGGCGACGGCGATGACATGCTGCTCGGCGATGACGGCGACGACTTTCTCTATGGCGAGGCCGGCGACGACTTGCTTTCCGGTGGCGACGGCGACGACTACCTCGATGGTGGCGAGGGCCGCGATTATCTCTTCGGCGGCACCGGTAACGATACGCTGGTGGGCGGCGAGGGCACCTTGCAACTCTCCGGCGGTACGGGCGATGACACACTGATCGCGGGAAGCGGCAATACCAGCCTGTTCGGTGGGTCGGGCAACAACACCTACGACCTTTCTTTCGTGGCGCGCGATGTTTTCATCAACGATGCGGATCGGGGTGGCACCTTCAAATTTGGCGACGGCGTTTCGGCGGGGAATCTTGGGTTTTCGCTGCGAAATGTGTCGGAATTGCGCACCGACCTGGAAGTTGCTCTCGCAAATGGCGCGCATGTAACGATTCAAAATGGCGGCCAGGCTAGCGCAACCGCGAAGTTTCAATTCGCCGATGGCAGCATGCTCGCCTTGAATAGCGCGGCGGCGGGGGCGAGCGCCGACACGAGCGGTTCAATGCTGTTCGGCTCCAACGCCGCTGAAACCATCAGCGTCGCCACCGGCGTCAATGCGTCGGCCTACGGCATGGCAGGCAACGACCATATCATCGGCGGCAGCGGCAACGATACGCTGGATGGTGGCGACGACAACGACACGATCGAGGGCAACGGTGGAAACGACATCCTCACCGGCGGCCTGGGTGACGATGTGCTCAATGGTGGCGACGGCAACAATGTGATACGCATTGCCCGCCGCGACGGCAACGATATCGTTCGCACGCAAAGTACCAGCGCGCAGGATCGGATCGAATTCGCCGCCGACATCGGCGCCAGCGATGTTTCGTTCGCGCATTTGGCCAACGGCGATCTGTCGATGACCGTTGACGGCGGCGGATCGGTGACGGTTGAAGGCTTTTACAAGGATCAGTCGCGCGTTTCGGAAATCCGTTTTGGCGACGGCTCGTCCGCCAATCTGGCAACGCTTCATGCGATGCCGCAAACCGCGATGCAGGCGGATGCGTTCGGCAACGTCACGGGCACCGCGCTGGCCGACGTGCTCGTCGGCGACGAGCGCGCGAACCGCATCGATGGCGGCCGCGGCAATGACCAAATGAATGGCGGCGGCGGCATGGATCGGTATGTGCTCGGCTTGGACCGGGGGGTTGATCGGGTAACCGATACTGGCAGCAATGTGATCGAGTTGGCGGCGGGAATTTCGGCCAGCCAATTGTTCGTCCGGCGCGAAAATCAGGACGCCGTCGTCGGCATCCGCGGCACCAACGATTCGCTCGTCTTGACCGGCTACTACGCCGGTGGCCAGGATTGGTCGGTCGCAAGCGGAGGCGGGACGATTGCCCTGGCCGATGTCGAAGCAATGAGTCAACAGACCTCGCAGGAGGCCGCTGTAGAGGCGCTCTACGCGCAGTATCTGGTGCAGGCGAGAACGAAGCTGGAGGAATCAACAAGAGACAATCCCAACGTTCAATGGGTGATCGATCCGCTTCCAGCGCGCTACACCGATGGTGGATACGTCGAACGCACTAGCAACCAACATGGCGATCAAGAAACGACTCAGGAACCCGAGACCACCACCACCACCACCCGCACCCGCGAGTACACCATGCGCGGGAATGGTTTCGGGATTGCCAAATGGATCAAGACGCGCAATGCGAGCGGCGAGGAGGGATTCTCGATTACTCTTAAAGGTGACGGCGACAAAGAAGTCAAAGTGACCGAAACGGATACGGAAGTGCGTAGAGTAATTCCCGGCAATTTCGTCTCCCACGTACCGGTCGAGCGCATCAACTTGGGGCCCAGCGGAAACTCGGCCTTAGTGTGGGGTGCCGCCGCTGTGATGGGCGGTGCGGGCGATGATTTTATTTCGGCCTTTGGTGCTTCCGGTGTCCATCCCGTCGGCTCATTCCTGTTTGGGGGCGCTGGCAACGACAACGTGCTCGGAAGTTACAGCGACGACACGTTGGTGGTCGGCGATGGGATCGACGGGCTGGGCGGTTCTGAGGGCAACGACCGCTACATTGTCACTCCCTACTCGACCGGTATAACCTTCATCGATGAAGTCTCGAGCAGTTCACAAGCGGGCGGACGCTACAGCACGGACGTGATCGAGTTTACCGGTGGCATTCGCGCGGAAGATGTTGTCGTGTTGCAGCCGCGCGGACAATCCATGTCTATAAGAGTAGGCGGCCAAAATCTCGAAATCCTGCTGCCGAATTTGAACGACCCCTATGTTGCGGAAGCGCTGACCAACTATGCCGGCGAATCTTTCGGCGTGGAGTGGTTTGAGTTCAGCGACGGGTCACGCTTTTCACTTGCGGAAGTGCAGGAGTGGTGGAAACGCGGTTCGAGCGACGACGACTATTTCACCAGCACAGACGCTGGCGAAACCATTCACGGCGGTGCGGGTAACGATGTCATCGTTGGTGCGAGTGGGGTGGATATATTGCACGGCGACGCCGGCAATGACCGACTCAATGATGGCGCGGAAAACGATCAACTCTTCGGCGGCAACGGTGACGACTTCCTTCAGTCCAACGAAGGTAATGATGTCCTCGATGGTGGGGCCGGCAACGACACCCTCTATTCCTACGCGGGCAACGATACATTGATCGGCGGGAGCGGCAGCGACACGCTCTACGAATGGGAAGGCGGTGGCGACAGCATTCTCAACGGCGGCACCGGCAATGATTTCCTGGTGGGCGGTACCGGCAACGATACGTATGTGTTTGGCCGGGACAGTGGACGCGATTATATTACCGAGTCAGGCGAATCAGTTGCGCTCGGTGATCAAAACAAGATTCATTTCGAAGCGGGCATTCTCCAGTCGGACGTAAGAGTCATTCGAGATCAGTACTCGCTCTATTTGGAGGTTGCCGGTTCCGCGGGCGAGGCTAAAAGTGTCATTTCGATTCCTGGTTGGTTTGCGTCTGACGCGCCACTCATCAGTGAAGTCCGGTTTGCGGATGGAACCACGTGGTCCGGTGATTCGCTCGTGTCTCGCGTCGTTCAGGCTGAGCCGAGCGAGGACGCGGACATATTGTTCAACGCGGATGCATCGGCACCTGTTGTGCTGGATGCCTTGGGCGGTGACGATGCAATTTTCGGTGGCGAATTTGACGATCAGCTTGAAGGTGGACTCGGCGCGGACATCATTCGAGGCGGCAGCGGCGATGACGTGCTCTCGGGTGGAAGTGGTGCCGACGATCTCGATGGAAACGCCGGCGTCGATATCTTGCGAGGTGGCGCAGGCAACGACTCGTTGCAGGATTGGGAGGGCGGCCGCAGCTTTGTCGATGGCGGCGAAGGCGACGATTACGTCTATACCGACACCGATGCCTCATTGGTAACCGGTGGCAAAGGCGACGACCACTTCGACGCGTTTGGACCGGCGAGTGTTTACAGCTTCAATGCGGGAGACGGCAACGATACGATTGTCGTTGCCACATCGTTGACGTTCTCACTGGGCGGTGGCATTGGACTTGATGCATTGGTACTGGTCAGAGATGGCGATGATTTGGTACTGACATCGAGCACTGGCGATTCCTTGCGTCTGGTGCTTGACGTCAATTCTTTCTCGGATTGGCCCGCGCTGACGTTGCAAGTCATCGGCAGCGATATTCGCAGCTATTCACTCAACTCTGCGATCGCCGCACTGGGCGACAGCGATGCCGTCGTGCTCAGCGATTTACTGAGCGAGCAGCCGGAAAACGTGTGGACGGACCGCGCCATTGGCGGCGACCTCGCGTACCTCTATGCCACCCGCGGAAGCACGGATGTATTGGACACGAGCGCGATACGCGATGTGTTGAATTCAAGTGAGTTTGCCACCAGCGGCCAACTGTTGACCATCGTTGATCGCAATCTCGCCGGCACGGCGGCTGACGACACATTGAACGGCGGTACCGGTAACGACATCCTGTCAGGGGGCCTTGGCAACGATCTACTTGCGGGCGGCGCGGGCGACGACACCTATGTGTTCAACGTGGGCGAAGGCGTTGACAGAATCACGGATCGTGCAGGAAACAATACGCTGCGATTTGGCGAGGGTATTGATCCGGCCGACATTTCGCTGGGTCTTGGTTCACTGCTGCTGCGCGTCGGAACCGGTGGCGACGCGATTCATCTTGATGACTTCGATCCAAATAATGTCGCCGGTGTACACAGTATTGACAACTTTGTCTTTGCCGACGGCACGAGCCTGACTTACGCCCAGTTGCTTCAGCGCGGGTTTGATTTGGATGGCACGGCTGGGAACGATACGACCACCGGCACCAACGTGCGTGATCGTTTCGTTTCAACGACCGGTGACGATAGCATGTCAGGAGGCGAAGGCGACGACCGCTACGCGATCTCGCGCGGTATGGGGCGGGATACGATCGGCGAGGATTGGTCGCGCGCAGGTGAGCTGAATCGAATCGATATCGCCACCTCGATCGCGAAGTCGGATCTGACCGTGTCCCGTGTTGGCGACGATCTTGTCATCGCCATTGGCGGGGCCGACGATTCGGCACGACTGTCGGGGTTTTTCCTCGGCGAGAACGCGCGGGTTGATGTGCGCTTTGCTGACGGCTCGACCTGGAACGCGGCCGAACTCATCGATTTGGCGAAACCATTGAATCACGCACCGGAAATCGATTTGGCGCTGGACGCGCAATTGGCGACCGAGGATGCGCCTTTCGAGTTCGCGGTGCCGGTGAACGCCTTCCGCGACGTTGACACGAACGACCTGTTGACCTATTCCGCGACACTTGCCAACGGCGACGCATTGCCGACCTGGCTGTCGTTCGACGCGGCGACAAGGCGATTTGCGGGTACGCCAGCCAATGGCGATGTCGGAAGGCTTGATGTCGCGGTGAGTGCAACCGATGCCTCGGGCGCGAGCGCGCGCAGCGTATTCAATCTCGCGATCGGCAACACCAACGACGCGCCGACAGCCGGTGCCAAGATCGCCGACGCATTTGCGCTTCAAGGCGCAGCTTTCACCTATTCGGTGCCCGCAAATGCGTTTAGCGATATCGATCTTGGCGATAGTCTCGCGTTGACGGCAACCATGGCAAACGGCGATCCGCTTCCCGCGTGGCTTTTGTTTGATGCCACGTCCAAAACCTTTCGCGGCACGGCGCAAAATACCGACGTGGGGTCGCTGGAAATCCGATTGACGGCGACCGATGCGGCCGGCATTACCGCGTCGCAATCACTCAATCTGCAAGTGGGCAACAGCAACGATGCGCCGATTGTCGTGAATGCAATTGCAAATGTCAACGCCACGGAAGACGCTGTGTTCGTCTTCGCGATTCCGGCGGGCACTTTTGCCGACCCGGATGTTGGCGATGCATTGAGCTATTCCGCAACATTGGCGAACGGCGATCCCTTGCCGGACTGGCTGGCGTTCAATTCCACGACGGGAACTTTCACAGGAACCCCGGCCAACGCCGATGTCGGCGCCCTTGCGGTTCAAGTTACGGCTACCGATCGCGCGGGGGCGAGCATTGCTGCGGCCTTCCAAATCGATGTCGGAAACAGCAACGACGCGCCGGAATTGGCGTTTGCGGCGGCAAACCGAACCGCGGTTGAAGGCCAATCACTAACCTTCTCACTTCCGCATGACATGTTCCGGGATGCCGATGCCGGCGATACGATTGTGTTGAGCGCGGTACGCCCGAACGGCGACGCGTTACCGGCATGGCTCAGTTTCAATGCGGAAACACAAACCTTTTCTGGCACGCCGCGGAACGGCGATGTCGGGCAACTGGACATCAAGATTGTCGCGACAGATCGCGACGGCGCGTCCGTGTCGCATGTGTTCTCGGTCAACGTCGCCAATGTCAATGACGCGCCGAGCGCGAGTGGCATCGTCGCGCCGCACTTCACAGAAGGTCAGGCGATCGCGTGGACTGTGCCGGCGGATGCCTTCGTCGATGCGGACGTCGGCGATTTGCTCAAATACACATTGACCCGCGAAGATGGCGGCGACCTGCCGGCATGGCTCAGCTATAACGCAACAACGGGCGTGCTCACGGGAACGCCCGATGACGCGGAGGTCGGAAACTTCAAACTGAAAGTAACCGCGACAGATGCCGCGGGCGCGACCGCGGCGCAACTCGTCGATTTCACGATTGCCAATGTCAATGACGCGCCGATCGTGGTCGCGCCGATCATCGCGCCGGCCATTGCGGAGGCGGCGGCATTCAGCTTCGTTGTGCCTGCGAACGCTTTTAGTGATGCAGATGTGGGTGACGTCCTGACCTACACCGCAACACTCACGAGTGGCGGTGCCCTCCCAAGTTGGCTTTCGTTCCAAACCAACGCTCAAGGTGCGCCGACTTTTAGTGGAACGCCGCCGCGCGGCGCGCCGGCAACGCTTGATATTGCGCTGACGGCGACTGATCGCGCGGGTGCCTCAACAAAGTCAACGTTTTCGTTTGGCATCGCAGACGCACCGACAGATTCGAATCAGACGCTTACCGGAACACGCCACGATGACATTTTGACCGGTGGCAGCGGCAACGACACGCTGACCGGCCTGCGGGGCAATGACACGCTCAATGGAATGGGCGGCAACGATGCGTTGATTGGCGACAGCGGTGCCGACAAGTTGAACGGTGGTGACGGCGATGACACGCTCGATGGCAACGCCGGCAATGACATATTGAACGGCGACGCGGGCGACGACTTGCTGCACGGTGGCTCTGGCGCGGATACGCTCAACGGCGGAGACGGCAACGATCTGGTATTCGGCGACGAAGGTCTCGACATACTGTTCGGTGGCAGCGGAAGCGATTATCTCAATGGCGGGATCGGCGCGGATATGCTTGATGGCGGTCTGGACAATGACATCCTCGAGGGAGGGCAGGGCCGGGACACCATCATCGACACGGCTGGGAACAACCTACTTGCAGGGGGCGCGGGAGCCGATCAAATGACCGGAGGAAGTGGCAACAATGTGTTTGTCGGTGGCGTCGGCAACGATACGATCGCGTCCGGAGCCGGCAACGATCTATTTGCCTTCAACGCAGGCGATGGTGATGATCACATCCGCTTGGGAGGCGGCAGCGACGCGCTCTCTTTGGGCGGCGGTATTCGATATGAAGACCTCACCCTCAGCAAGCAAGGTGCCGACTTGCGGATGACACTCGGCAATGGCGACACCATCACGTTCGACGACTGGTACACAAGCAGCGCGAATCGCAGCCTGGTCAACCTGCAAGTGATCGCCGACAGCCTTGGAGAATTCAATGCGGCAGGCAACAACTCACTCAAGGATAATCGTGTTGAGAGGTTTGACTTTCAATCCGTGGTGGCGCGGTTCGATGCTGCCCGCGAGGCGAACCCGAACATGACTCGGTGGCGCATGATGAATTCGTTGTTGGGGGCCCATCTTGGCGAAAGTGATATTGCCGCCCTTGGGGGTGATCTGGCATATCGGTTCGGCCACGACGGCTCGCTCGCCAATGTAAGTGTCGGGGTTGCGCAAGCCTTGCTTGCCAATGCGCAACTGAATGTCAATCCACAGGCCTTGCAGGCGGTTGCGAGTCTACAAACGGGAGGGCAGCAGTTGATGTGATGCGGCGTCGGGAGGCGCTGTCGGATACCTTGATCAAGGCAACACCATTCCCGATCGTGCTTTGACTGCCGACACATCGAGATTGTTGATTCCTCCGGAAACATTGAGGTCAAAACGGAAGTTGCCGGCGTTCGCTGTCTGGCCGTTGCGCGCTTTCACCGCCGCAACGTCGTTGGCAACCACGGAGCGAGAATTGCTGACATCGCCCACCAGGAAACCGATCGACGCGGATGGATTCAACGCGCCGTTGACGCCACCGAGCGAAACCGTTGCGCGCTGATTGTCTGGCACACCCGTCAGTGTCACGGTGACTTCGTTTCCCGTAAAAGCATGCGAAACATTGCCGACGGTGCTGGCGCTCATGGCCACGGATGTGACGGTATTGTTGAAGCGGAACACGATCCGATGGCCCGCGCCGATCATCCGCGGCTCGACGCTCACCAATTGACCAATCGATTGATTGGTGTCGATGGGAATATCCTGATCGCCCAGGCCGGGATGGTTCTTGCGCGAAAACACAGCCGCAAGCGCCAAGGCGGCACCGGGAACCGGCGTGACCATCAGTGACCCGGAGGGCGTGCTGGTGCCGATCGCATTGGTCGCGGTCACGCTGCACGAATAGCTCATGTTGTTCTTGAGCGGACTGATTGTGATCGGTGAAAATGCGCCCGTGCCCAATACGCTCTACGTCATCGCGTTTGCGCTGGTGGTGTTCATGTCGTTCACCGCCATTCTTTCCTGGGTGCGGCAGTACCTGGTGATTCATACCGGCAATCGTGTCGATGCGGCGCTCGGTGTCGCCGTGTTCAGCCGGCTGTTCCGCCTGCCGACGCGCTATTTTGAATGCCTTCCGACCGGCGTGATCGCTGCGCGCCACAAAGGACACATAATTGTGTGTTACACTTATTTATGTGTTACACGAATTTATGTATTTCTATTTTTGGAGGGCGTCATGGCAGGAACGGTTAATTTTACGGGCGCAGTGGACCGCGAATTGCTCAAACGTGCCAAGGTCATTGCAGCCAAGTCGGATACTTCGGTCAATGCGCTATTCAACGCCGAACTGCGGTATTTCGTGGAAACATTTGAAGCGGCAGAGGCGTCGGATAATCAAAATTTCAAAACGTTGCTGGATTTCTCGTTGGGACGCGTGGACGACCGTATCGCAATGGCCTCTCTGGGGATCGACAGCCAGGAAGATTTGTTTTTGTTGATGGTACAAGCGCACCTCCCCATGCCACGCTTGCCGGAATCCACGACGCAAAACATGGTGGACAGCCTTCACGGATTGGTGCCGTAAGCGCGCCGGCGCATGAAGGCCGACACGACAATCGTCCTATTGCCGGATTCGGGGCCGCTTATTACGTTGGCCTACGCGGATGCGCTCGATGTGCTGTTCAAACCCGGATGGTCAGTGCAAGTCGTGGACATGGTGCTGCATGAAGTCACACGCAACAAAACTCCTACCAGCCAAGCTATCGCGGCATGGGTCAAGGCGAACATGTTGCCTGTTCTGCCCACCAAAACACTCAAACGCGTCCAGCACGCGCCGAACTCCGGCGGTGGTACCCCGAGAACGTCCAACCTTGGTGAACTCGCCATACAAGAAGCGATGAACGATTTCGCGCTGATGGACCCGTCGCCTATCGGCGTATTTCTGTTTGAAGATCACAAGATCGCCCGTGCCAGCTTTTTGTTGCCGGCCAATTGCCGCAAAGTGAGTACGCGGGCCTTCCTGATTTTTTTGGAACAAAAGGGCTGGCTGGAGTCGGCGGCAGATGTAGAACGCAAGGCCATTCAAAATGGCCGTAACTTTTCGCAATTGCGTTTTCCGCCGTCGTGATCGAGCAGTTGCCGCAAGGGTATCAAACTGAATTCGGCGAACGCGGCAGCGGCCTTTCCGGTGGCCAACGGCAACTGATGCGGCGTCAACGCGAATTGGCTGCGTTGCCCGGTCACGGCAATATCAGCCCTGACCGCGCTTTGACCGCCGAAACATCGCCCGAATTGATCCCCCCGCTCACATTGAGGTCATAGCGGAAATTGCTGCCGTTGAGGGGTTGCCCATTGCGTGCCTTGACGGCGCTGATATCGTTGGCACCCACCGAGCGCGAGCTGCTCACGTCGCCGACCAGAAATCCCATCGACGCGAATGGATTCAACACGCCGTTGACGCCGATGAGCGACACGGTTGTGCGCCGATTGTCCGGCACGCCGGTCAGGGTTACCGTGACCTCATTGCCGGAATAGGCGTGCGAAGCACTGCCGAAGGTGCTTGCACTTGATGTAATGGATGTGACGGCATTGTTGAAGCGGAACACGATCCGATGACCCGCGCCGATCATCCGCGGCTCGACGCTCACCAATTGACCAATCGATTGATTGGTATCGATGGGAATATCCTGATCGCCCAGGCCGGGATGGTTCTTGCGTGAGAACACACCCGCAAGCGCCAAGGCGGCGCCGGGAACCGGCATGACCATCAGTGACCCGGAGGGCACGCTGGTGCCGATCGCATTGGTCGCGGTCACGCTGCACGAATAGCTCATGTTGTTAATGAGTGGACTAACGGTGATGGGGGAAAATGCGCCCGTGCCCAAAACACCGCCGCAATTGGCGGTGTAGCTGGTGATCGGCGAGCCACCGTTCGACATGGGCGGTGAGAAATTAAGTGTCGCCTGGCCGTTTCCGGCAATCGCGGCATTCAGCGTCGGCGCACCCGGGGCCGAGAGGGCATCATTGTCCAAAATCGTTATCGTTGCGACTGAAGGCATACCCAGCGTTGCGCCGACGGGTGAGGACAACGTGACGGTAAATGTTTCGTTGGCCTCGATGAGTGCGTCATCATTGATCGGTATCGTAATCGGCTTGTTTGTGCTGTCGCCGTCTCCCCAACTGAGTGATCCGGCTTGACCCGTGAAGTCGCTGCCGGCGATGGCGCTGCCGTTGGACGTCGCATAGCTCACCGAGACCGCGCCGGTCGAGCCGCCCGTGCGCGATACGTTGACGATGGCATTGCCGACCGATTCAGCGACGGATTGCGTTGCGGCCGTGAATTGCATTGTTCCGGAATTGGCGAAGGGCGGCAGGACTACATCGTCGATCCAGGCGGCGTCGCCAATGGGAAAGTCGATGTAGTCTTTCTCATAGGACCAGACCAAGGTGTGCGTTCCCGCAGACAAGGGGACAGTCACTTGCGTCCAGGTCTGAATATCGCCGGACGCCCCATTGCCCCCATAGAAGCAGGCACCTAGGTTTTGCGGCACATTGTCGACAATAAAACGAAGGCAGTCGTATGAGGGCTCGCTCAACAAGTTGTAATAAAAACTTACATTGCCGGCGGCGAAATTTCCGGTCACCTGAAGTTGCGCTTTGGTGTAATTGCCCGGCCCGCTGCTGTTGCCAATGAAGTTCGATTTCAGGCTGCATGCACCGCTGCGCCTGCGATCATTGGCGACAGACCATCCTGCGGTGGCGCCGGCGGGCGTACTCCAGCCAGACGGCATCGTACATCCTGCCGGAAATACCTCGGGCAACAAGTCGAAGGTTGCCGTGACCGTTTGAGCCGATGACATCGTCACCGTGCACGTACCGGTGCCGCTGCAACCGCCCCCGGACCACCCGACGAATAATGCGCCCGTATCAGGTGTGGCTGTGAGAGTCACCATCGAGGCCGCGGTGAAAATATTGCTGCAACCCGATCCGCAGTTAATGCCGACTGGATTGCTCGTCACGATTCCCGAGCCTGCGCCCGCCTTTGCGATGTTGAGCGCAAAGCCGCTCCCAGCCTGTATCGCGGCCCGCCAAATTCCGCGGCCAAACGTTGCGACCAGCAAATCGGCGCTGTTGCCTAGTTCGGAATACCAGTTGAGATCGCGCACCTGCACATTGGCGGGACCTTCATTGCTGGCGCTCCATGAAGTGCCGCCATCCTGGCTGGCGAATATGCCGACCGCTGTGCCCGCGTACAGCCATGCAGGGTTGGCGGGATGTTGGGTGACGGCGAATACACTGGCCGAAGGCAATCCCGGCACGGGTGACCATGAAGTTCCGCCATTTGTGGTGACGTGCAATCGGTTGGTGGTGAAGCCCGTCAGGCCGATGAAAATTCGCGATGCATTGGTGGGGTCGATAAAGATTCTGAGTTTGCTCCCCGCCGGAGCGTTGGCGACCAACGTCCACGTGGGCATTGCGGCGAGTCCGTTGGCGGTCTTGTATACCGCGCCATTCGCATATGCGACCCAGATAATGTTGGAATCCGTTTTCGCAGCCGCAATCGCCACGATCACGGATCCCACCCCCGAATGTATCGTTGCCCACGTCGGCGGGTTTCCCGTAGAAACATCGTTCGAACGCCACAGGGAACCGGCTCCCGCAAGCATGGTGCTGGGCGTATTTGGATCCAAAATGAACGGTGCAATGAAAGCAGCGTTCACCGGTGTCATTCCGCCGCATTGTGCCTCGGTGATGCCCTGGCATATCGCGACCGTGTTCACGCCCCCATCGGTGCTGCGGTTGAGACGTTGAAATTGATTCGCGCCGTAGAGGATATTCGGGTTGGTCGGGTCAGCTGCTGTGCCTGCGCCATCTCCTACGCCAGGGCCATTGGGCAATTGCCACTTGGATGTCGGGCCGGCCGGTCGATAGTGACGCGCACCCACATCCTGCGCGCCCAACACCACGTTTCCTCCTCGACCTGCGGCGGTGTAGGCTTCGGTGATCGTCATCCCCAATGCCAGATATTGGCCGCCGGTCAGTGCATCGGAATCCGTGAATCGATACAGGCCACCGTCATCCATCATGTAGAGAATCTTGTTGGTTGTGCCGTTATATTGTGGATCAGCTACGACGGCATGAAAATCCGTCCAGCCGATATTGGATTGCGTCCAACCCGTTAAGGCTGTAACGGTTGTGGCGTCGGTTGTGGTCGCGTGCCAAGCCTGAACCATTGCAATGCGGTTGGCGTTATTTGGATCAACCCAAAGCCCACCGGTGTAACTTAAATAGTTGTTCGCAAAGACACCAGAAGGCTGGGCCAACGGCGTCCAAATCGAACCAGCCGTGGCCGAGCGGAGCACACTTGTCACACTTCCTGGGCCATTCACCAGTGCGTACATGACATTCACATCCGAGGTGGCGAACGCAAACTTTGTGTACGCTGATGTCGTACCAGCCAGTACCGTGTACGTCGATGCGGATGCCCAATTGCCATTGGTGGTGATGGTGATGTTGCCGTCATGCAAGGCATAGGCGCGGCGGTTGCCATCGAGGGGATGAAATCCGACAAAGTTCGCGCGACTGGTGCCCGCGAGTTTGGACCATGTTGCGCCACTATCAAGCGATTGATAGGCACCGCCGATAGTTGCCGCCAGTAGCACATCGAATCCGCCCACGCCGGCAGGATGAATCGCCAAATGCGTGACGTATTGGAAATCCGGATTCGTCCCCGGATTGGTTTGCGCGAGTTGCGTCCACGTCACGCCGCCGTCATTCGATTTCATGATGCCGAAGGGCGAATAGGTGTGGCTGCCGGCGGGATTGGTAGATGCGTACATCTCCAATCCATTGCGCGGGCTGCGCAATATTCTCCCAATGGCGAGTGATCCATTGAAATCATTGACCGGTACCCATGTCGTGCCTCCATCGGTGGTTTTCCAAATGCCACCGCCATCGGTGCCGGCCCACATGGTTCGGGTGGTGGTGGTGCCGACATTGTCGATCAGCAGATCGTTGATGCGTCCCACCGGATGCGAATAGCCACTGAGATTGGTCCAGCCTGCGGGCGACGCCGGTAGTCCCGCCAACTGTGGTATTGCCGTTTGCGTACTGCCGATCGCCACTGACAGTGACGTCGATTTCTCCGTCGCACGCTTGTTGGCTTGCCGCTCAGTCTCCGGCAACAGCAACCGGCGTTGTGCCACGGCGGTCGAATAGCCACCCGCATCGAGGCGGCCCGCGTCGCTCATCGTGTACAACATCCACTCACGGTTGGATTCCGCACCCTGTGGCCCGGGCGACTTTTTTGGTGTGCGGGCGATGGCGATGGCTTGCAGGCGCGCGCTCGGCGACAACTCGCACCAGTGCTCGTGGGTTTGCAAATTAAGTGCGTTGTAGCGGCCAAGGCCCTTGCGCACATTGAGTGGGTGGGTGCCGAGATACGTCGCAAGTTTGTCGGTGAATTCAGCGTCCCGCCCCGCGCAAAGGGAGGTGATGTAGGCAGAATCGCAATCGTTGCGATTGGCGCAATCGGAAGGCGCGCACCCGCCGCTCGTAAGTGAATCGCAACTTGTCGCAGGAGAAACATTGCGGCGTGTGGGAGTGAAATTTGAGTCTGCTCGACGTGTCTTTGCGATATGCGTCGATGATTTGCCCGGATGCTCCGTTACCGTGGCGGAAAAAACCTGCAAAGGGGCGGGCAATGGGGTCAAGGTTACCGGCGAGATCGACTTGGCATGATCGATGCGCGGTGCGGCAGGCGCGTGAGGCGTTGGCGGATAAACGTACTCAATTCCCACTTTGCCGATCACACATAATATGACCAGCAGCAGGCCAAATTTTGCAATTGCATTTGTGGACATTTACGAACCCTCCGTCAAAATGTGGGCGTCCATCCGGACTGAATTATTGTGGAATACGACGCCTGTCGGCGCGCGTTTGAAATTACCCATTAGTACGCGTGGAAGAGTTACCCACGGCAATGGCTGCTGTTAATAGGTCAGGCTGTCATGGCACTCGGTTAAGCCCCTTGCGCCCCGGAAAGCGGGTTGTAGGATGGGTGGAGCGCAGCGATACCCATCGTCCTTGCGTGCGGCCATGATGGGTATCGCTGCGCTCCACC
>JANPBQ010000133.1:0-17947 GCA_031430555.1 Betaproteobacteria bacterium | reverse complement strand
GTTGGGGGCGGTGCCCCCTCCGCTTGTCGATGGGCTTGAGGCAGGCGGCGATTCCACAAGCACTGGGCCAACGGTTCCTTTCCTGGCAAACCGAACCTTATCGTTTCAACCCATCAGAGTTTGCCGGCGGTCTTTTTCTGTTGCACGAACAGTGCAAGGCGCATTTTCTCGCGCGCGGCAATTTCCGTCCAGCCGAATTTTTCGTAGAGCGCTAATCGCTGCGACAGCAATTTCTGCTCGTCGGGCTCGTCTTTCAATCGCGCGTTGAGTGCGTCCAAGGCAAGGCCAAGATGGCCGTTTTGCTCCAGCATCGCCGCTTCAATGCCGCGCGTCTGAAGTTGCGCCGGCGTAGGCTTTTCGGCAGGCTCCGCGTCCATGCGCCGGATCTCGGCGAACGCTTTCCATGCCGCATCCCACCGCCCGATCGCGCGCAACACGTCGGCCTTCAAGCGCTCAATTTTTGCCAGTGTTTCGCGTTGCGTGGTCATGCGTTTTTTCTCACGCTCGCGTGCGGGTCGCGCGGCCAAATTGCCGGTCACGGTTGCCGGACACGGTCGCCGGCGGGGTGCCGAAGTATTGCGCGACCACATCGGGCTGCGCGAGTTTGCGGGCATCCTCCGGCAACGCGATGACTGGCGCAGCGGCGGCAGGCGGATGGGCGGCGAACAGCAGCAATTTTTCAGTGAGCGTAGTCTTGCCCGCGTCCGGGTGGGAGATGATCGCGAAGGTGCGGCGGCGTTTGATTTCGACGAGAGGTTGACACTCATGGTTTGACTTGAATGTTCGCAATGCAAAAACAAACGATAAATGCATTGTCGCGATTTCTATTCAAAGCCCGCCGCCACAAATTGGCACATTTCGAGCGGGCGAATTGCCTGAAAATGGCGCGCTCGTCATAATTCATCCCGCGCGTAGCGGTTTAGACGCAAAGACCGCTGCAGTGCACACCGACTTTAGTCATCACGAAAGGCATTTCATGGCCACTCTCGCTATATTCCGGAAGTCCCCCATTTCGCTCGCGATCGCATTGGTGCTTGCATCTGGCGCACTTTCTTCTGCGACCACCGCCGCATTCGCGCAAGCCCCCGCTGCTGCTGCCGCAGGCACGCCACCCGGTGCTGTGCCCGCCGCCCGCCCGCCCGCCGACCTGACAGCGCCGAAACCGTTTGCCGACATCATCAAGGATGCGAAGCAGATTCCAGGCTATTTCACCCTGTACCAGAAAGATGAAAAAGTCTGGGTGGAAATCAAGCCGGAACAATTCAATTCACCGTTTTTCTTCCAGATGAATTCCACCCGCGGCCTGGGCGAAGTCCGGTTTCGATCCAACAGCATGCTTGGCAGCCATATTGTCGAGTTCAACAAACTCGGCAATAACGTCCAGCTCATCGCCAAGAACCAGCGATTCATCGCCAAGCCGGGCTCAGCGATCGAACGCGCCTTGAAAGAGAGTTTTACCGACAGCCTGCTTGCGGTCACCACGGCGGCGAGCGCACCGCACCCTGAGCGCAAATCGATCCTGATCGATGCCAACGCACTATTGCTGGCTGATATTCCTGGCATGGCGACCCGGCTGGAAACTGCCTTCCGCATACCCTATGCCTACGACGCCCGCAACTCAGGTTTTGTCAACGTACGTTCCACGGACGACATGACGACATTCAACGTCACGGCGCACTACGCGATCCCGAAACTGCCGGCGCCGCCGCTGACCCCGCCGCCAACGCCGATGCCGCGCCCCCCCGCGAATCTGGAAGATAACCGCAGCATGTTCCTGGGTTACTACTACTCGTTGGCCAAATTGCCGGAAAAGGCGATGGCACCGCGAGTGGCCGACAGCCGCGTCGGCCACTGGGTCGACCAGCAGTGGAACTATTCCGATGACATTGCACCGTTCCCGCGTCAGTACGTCATCAATCGCTGGCGTCTCGAAAAGAAAGACCCGGCGGCTGCGTTGTCGGAACCGGTTCAGCCCATCACCTATTGGCTCGACAAGAATATCCCGGTCAAATATCGCGCCAAGGTAATGGAAGGCATACTGGAATGGAACAAGGCTTTCGAAAAGATTGGCTTCAAGAATGCGATTGTGGCGAAGCAGCAGGAAGACAACGCCGAATTTGACAACAACGATACTCGTCACGCCTCGATCCGCTGGTACCTGGATACCAGCGACGGCGCACTGGCAAGCGGCCCCGTCCAGACCGACCCGCGTACCGGGGAGATTCTCGATGCCGACATCACTTTCTCGGATGGCTGGACGCGCCTGCCGCGCCGCTGGGCGGTGGAGCAATTGACGAGTGTCGCGCAGGGCAATCATCACGAGCACGACCACGAAAAAAGGCAAGCCGAGGCGCAGACGATGCAATCGCAAGCGCGCGGGCAACTTGCCCGCCAGTGTGAATATGAAGGCCACGCGATGAATGAGGTCGGCTTTGCGTTGGACTTGCTGGCAGCACGCGGCGATATCGATCCGGAAAGCCCGGAAGCCGAAGCGATCGTAATGGACCAGTTGAAAGATGTGGTGACGCATGAAGTCGGTCATACGTTGGGACTGGCGCACAATTTCCGCGCATCCACCATTTACACGCTCGGCCAACTGGAAAATGCTGAATTCACCAAAGTGAACGGTATTGCCGGCTCGATAATGGATTACTCCGCACTGAATATCGCGCCAAAGGGCAGGAAACAGGGCCAGTACACCATGACCACGATCGGCCCCTATGACTTCTGGGCAATCGAATACGCATACAAGCCACTCGATCCGGCCACGGAAAAAAACGACTTGTTAAAGATTGCCTCGCGTTCGAAGGAGCCGCAGCTCGCCTTCGCGACCGACGTTGACGCGGGGTTTGGACCGGTGGAAGGCATGGACCCGGAAGTAACCCGCCGCGACTTGGGCAGCGATCCGCTGGCATTCGCCGAGCGTCGCATGCTGCTATCGCGCGAACTCTGGGATCGCCTGCAGGAACGGAAGCTGAAACCTGGCGAACAATTCGATCTGCTGCGCCGCAATTTCCTCAGCGCGAGCGCGCAGGTCGCGCTGGCCTCGACCGTTGCCGCGAAATATGTCGGCGGCGTCGTGCACTTGCGCGATCATTCGGATAGCGGCCGTGCGGCGCTGAATCCGGTACCGGCGGCGAAACAACGCCAGGCGCTGAAGCTGATTACCGATGGCCTGTTCCGCGCCGAGAGCTTCAGATTCAAGCCCGAGTTCGTCGCGCGTCTGGTGCCGGATCAGTTCGACCGCTGGATGGGAATGGTTACAGGTAGCGGCAATCCGGCAGCCATTACCAATCCCGACGTCAGCATCAGCGGCGCCGTGCTGGCGTTGCAGCGTGGCGCGCTCGATCAACTGATGGCGGATGGCGTGGCGGCACGCATCATCGACGCACCCAGCAAGATGACCGATGCGAAGCAGGCATTGGCGTTGTCGGAACTCTATGACACGCTGCAGGGCGCTATCTGGAGCGAACTCAAGACCGGGGGCGACATCAATCCGCTGCGCCGCAATTTGCAGCGCGAGCATTTGCGCCGTGTCGTGAACGCGCTGATTCGTCCTGCGCCCACCACGCCCGCCGATGCGCGCAGCCTGCAACGCCTGAACGCGCAGCAACTGCAAACGCAAATCCGCTCCGCGATGGGTAAGCTGGCCAACAAGGAAACCCGGGCGCATTTGTCGGAGAGCCTGGATTTCCTCACCGAAGCGCTGAAGGCGCCGATGCAGCGGGCCGCGTAGTTTCCTGGCGCACATTGTGGGCCGCGCGAAACGCGGCCCAATGTGTTGCGCTATTTTTCGATCACGCAACTTTCCGCCGGAACTTCCCGCCGCAAATCCCACAGTTTTTCCTGCACTGACAATAGTGCGTCGATCACCGGATCGTCGCGCCGTTCGCGCCGGTAACTAAAGCCGCCCGCGGAACTTGCCATGTCCGGCGTCGCCAATTTGTGTCCAAACGCGTCCGCCGCGCGACTGTTAATCCATCGGTATTTAGTGCTGGCTGGCGGTGTTCCCGATCCGCCCGATCCAATCTCCAAAATGCCGCGTATGGTGATGTGCCCGCCGCATTCCAATGACCCTCACAAGAGAACATCATGCTTACCGTCCATCATCTGAACAACTCCCGTTCGCAACGCATTCTTTGGCTGCTTGAAGAACTGGGTGTCGAATATGAAATCAAGCGTTACCAGCGCGATCCGATAACGATGCGCGCGCCGGCATCCTTGCGCGCAGTGCATCCTCTGGGCAAATCGCCTGTGGTGACCGATGGCGATGTGACGGTCGCGGAGTCCGGTGCCATCATCGAGTACCTGATGGAGCGCTTTGGGGCGGGCCGCTTCATGCCCGCCGCCGGGACGGACGCGCGGCGGCGCTACACCTATTGGCTGCACTTCGCCGAAGGCTCGGCGATGCCGCCACTGCTGATGAAACTGATCTTCAACCGCGTTGAGGTTGCGCCGATGCCGTTTTTTGTGAAACCGATCGCCCGGAAAATTTCGGCGAACGTGAAGCAATCGTTCATCGACCCCGAACTGAAGCAGCAACTGCAATACATGGAAGCCGAAATCGCCAAGACGGGCTGGTTTGCGGGCGACGCGTTTAGCGCGGCCGATATCCAGATGAGCTTTCCGCTGGAGGCCGCTTCGGCGCGTGGCGGGCTCGACAAACATTACCCGCAGCTAGCGGATTTTCTCGCGCGGATTCACGCGCGGCCCGCGTATCGGCGGGCGATCCAGCGGGGCGGGGAGTATGCGTTGCTGAGTTAGCGGCGCGTTACAAGACGCTACGGTGCCAGCAACTTGGAAAAATCCTTATTCAACTTGCCCAGCGCAGTGTCGATCGCGCTTCGTCTTGCACTGATCCAATCGTTTTGTTCCTTCAACTTTATTTTTGCCAGCGCCAGCATCCGCGTCATCTCCGCCTTCTGCGGACCACCGACGGTACGGCGATTTTGCACGATGGCGACCGGGTTCAAGGCGGATCGAAATTCCTGCTCACTCATCGGCAGCTCCAGTGTCGCGCTATATTCCTTGACGGACTCGTGAAATATTTTTTTCGCTTCCACATAAGGGAAATCCAGCGGTTTGATGTTGTTGAGTTTTGCAAAGGTCACGACTTCAGCGCCGAAGTGATGGCCCACGCGGAACGGCACTTTGTATTTGCTCATCAACACGTCCGCGAGCTCTTGCGATGCCGTCCAGTCGCCGTTCAATTCCTCCAGGGCACGATCGGGGTTGATCACCAATGCGTTCAATACGCGATCAAATTGCCGAAGGAAGTGAATGGCGCTTTGCACCATTTCGGTGTTGGAACTTTCCTCCTTGGGGTCTTGCATACCGGGCGTGATGTTGTGTGCGCGCATGATGGGTCCCATCGCCAACGCCAGCGCGGAGGAAACATCGCGCCGCGTTTCCGTCAGGAGAATCGGATTTTGTTTTTGCGGCATGGCGCTGGAAACTCGCGTGTTGCGGCCGCTCACCTGCAGCAGGATCCACGGTCGCGTCTGCGCATATTGGGTCATCACGTCCTGAATGAAATGACCTACGTGCAAGCCAATGCTCGTCACAACCGCAGCCACTTCCACCGGATATTCGCTCGACGAGATTTGTGCCGCATCGTAAGCGTTATCGACAACCGCCGCAAAGCCGAGATACTCCGCCATGCGGGTGCGATTCAAGGGCCAACTGCTGCCGTTCAGTACCGTGGTGCCCATCGGCGAGCGATCGATGCGCGCATAGGCTTCGCGGATGCGCTGCGCATCACGCTCGAATCCGGCGGCGTGGCCCAACCACATGTGGCCCAGACTATTCGGTTGTGCCGCGACACCATTGGTGTAATTGGGCACGATCGTTTGCTTGTGCTCATCGGCTAATTTCACCAGCGACTCAGAGGTCTTGTTGAGCTGATCGGCCAGGTTCAACAGGTTTTCCCGCATGATCGCCGCACGGTAAGTGGCGAACATATCCTGGCTTGATCGGCCGGCGTGCAGCAGACTAGCCTCCTGGCTCGACGCACTGATCAACAAGGGTTCAAAGTCGATGACCCTGAAGGGTCTCTTGGCGCCCGGCTTGGCACCGTCTTCCAGCACCTTGACGATCCCCGCCGCAATGTTGGGCGTCTTGGTTTTATCCAGCAAACCCTCGTCGGTGTTGATCACAGCGGTGGCCTTGTTGATCTCGCCCAACCAGAAGAATTGATCGCGCGGCGGTGCTTTTTGCGCGAATGCGTTGGCGGCGAAGAGTGACATTGCCAATACCGAAAGCAACGGGAGAATTTTGTGGTTCTGCATGATTCGTTTCCTTGTGTGCAGGGATAATCAAGAATCCGCTATGTTGCCACAGCTATAAATGAGCAGACCGGTCGGTCGCCAATTTTCCCATGCGGCCGTCTTCGCGCCTGTTCGCCGGATCACGCGCCTTACCTGAATTCAAGCGATTCGACGAACGGGCATTGAGCGCTTGGGCGAGGACGACGAAGAGAAATTGTATTCAGCTTGTGAATGCAGGGTGGGCGATGAATTTCCGCTTCCGTCTTGCGGGAAATCGCGGCCGCGCCCTGCGCGCTTGACGTTGTCACGGAATGGCAGGTCTCGAACGAGCGAACCACTGATCAGTCTGCGTGAGCCACGATAGGCGGGCGATGTGCCCTCTACGGCATTCAGCCCGGCGCACAGCGCAATCGAAACATGAAACTCAATAACGGTAGCGGCGTTCAGGCCATTTGTGTTTGTAAAGGCGCGTGAATGCTGGGGTTTATTTCTGCGCGCGCGAAAAGGCATGCCTGGTTCACGCGATTGCCCGACGATGACGTAGACTCATTTACGTCGAATTCACATCGGTCTATTCAGGCGGAGCGGATTGCCAGTGATCAATTTCAAGAAATTCACTTACGACGTGGCCCGCCACGCGACGCCGCTGGTCTCGTTATATTTGCTCGACGGCAGCATTCCCCGCTACCTGCTGTTGACCGCATTCAATCTCTCGCTGGGGCTGGTGCTGATCGTCGGCCTGACGCGCGCGTCCACCGACCCCACCACAGTTGATCCGCGCGCCGCATTGCTGCCGGCCCGATTGGCGGCAGTCGCAATACTGAGCATTTTTCTCGCTGTGGTCGCGGCTTTCATCATGGTGCCGATTTTTGGGGTGACGCTAATTATCAGTTTGAGCGAAGGCACCGATTGGTGGGAGGTGCTGTCGCACAGGAAATTTTGGGTCTTGGTCGCCTTTATTTCGCTCATCGCGGGCTTGCGCGCGCAACTCGGCTTTGAAGCGACGACGGTCGTCGGCGAGAAAGGTACGTCGCCGCAGGCGGCACCGGTGGTGGGCGACCTCGCGCAGGATCGCAAGCGATCCATGGCCGACTACGCCGTGCAAGTCACCTTGATCGCTACCTTTATTTTCCTGAGCTTTGTGATGACCCACTTCGGAGAATGGGGTTTTTACGCGTTGCCGGTTGCGTATGTGGCGATACTGGTTTTGTACGATACGCGGCCGGATCTTGGCAGGAAGATTTTTCCGGAAATGTGGCGACAAGAGAAAGAGGTAGTGAAGAAGGTGCCCAAGCGGTCACGGAAAAAGCGTTAGGATGTGCCGACAGTCTCGTTGCCGGGCTCTTCAAAATCGCATTTCAATTGTTTGCGATATGCAGGACTTGAACGCGCAAGGTGCATTTCAATGACCATGGCCGATGTTGATGCACTCGATGCATCGTACAACCCATGGCGAAGGAGACTCCCGATGAAATATCGCAAAATCATACTTGCCGGTGGCATCAGTTTCATTGTCGGCGCGTTGGCATTCGTATTCGTCTTCAGCTATCTGGCCGCGAACTTCGATTACCCCAACATTCTCAAGGGAAGTGCGACGGACGTGCTTCCACGCCTTCGCGGCGGAGGATCCATCATGAGGGCCGTATGGGCGATCTATGCGTTCCTACCCTTGCTACTGATACCCGGCGCGGTCGGCGCATACTTTGCCTGCCCGGCGAGCCGCGGCCGTATGACATTGGCACTCGTCCTCGTTTCAATCGGTACGTTCGCGATGTGCCTGGGTTTGATGCGCTGGCCGAGCATGCACTGGGCATTGGCAGAGATTTATTCGCAAGCAGGCGCGGAAACCCGAAGCAGCCTTGAGGCCGTTTTCAATGGGTTGAACCTCTACCTTGGCAACTATATCGGCGAGTTCCTGGGAGAGATCGCGCTAGGCGCGTTTTTCCTGCTCACGGGTTTCTCCATGATCCTCGAAGAAAATTTCCCGAAATGGCTTGGCTGGTCGGGAATTGCTTTTTCGACGTTGTTCATGGTTGGCGCGTTTAGAAACGTCGAAAACGCCGTGCAAATCGTGTCGAAAATCAACAATAGCCTGCTTCCGCTCTGGATGATCGTGCTGGGAGCAGCCTTCATCTGGTATTCGCGACGCGGTGATTCCGCGGTGGCACGGCGCGTCGCGTAATTTTGAAATGCAACGCGCCACAAATTTGATCTGATCTTGGGGCGCAAGAAAATGGGCGCAATGCTCACTGGGCCCGGCACCGCGTTGTGATAGGTCGCTTCAGGCAGGGTGAAGCCTGCGTCGTCGCGGTTGCCAACTAAGACCTTGCCTGGAAGCCCGCAAAATGCACACTCGCACCCGGCCAACTGCCGTTTCCAGGTTCACTTCGCTCAGGAGGACAATCTCTGGGGATGGGTCTCCGTCGCGGCGAGTCAGACTCAAGTGTCGGCGCGCCTCTCCAAGCAAAAATATCCCAAACACCGCACCAATACTAGACTTTCCCCCATTTTCGCGGGTGCAACAATAATTCACTTTGCATTTCCACCCATCTCGCGTATAGTTCGTTTGTGCGATGCAGCATTGATTAAAAAGCATCGCAAATGTTCATCGTCTCCTCCCCCCGCTTTTCCTTCCGGCTTCATCAAAAGCCATCATGGATCGCAAATTGGTTGGCGCCGATGTTGGTGCGTCACCGTTTGATCTGATTCATTCTCCGTCGAGAATTCTCCGGTCTTAGTTGCCGTTTCGTTTCCGCTATCGAAACGACGCCCCTTTTTGTGTGTGTTTGTGCGCGCCTACCGGAATAGGCGTGCGGGAAAAACTTGAAATGAATTTTGATACCTTGGGCCTAGCTGCCCCGATCCGCGAAGCGATTGCGCTTGCGGGCTACACCGATCCCACCCCCGTGCAAGCGCGCGCCGTGCCTGAAGCATTGGCCGGACGCGATTTGATGGTTTCCTCGCAAACGGGTAGCGGTAAAACCGCTGCTTTCATGCTGCCCGCGTTGCAATTGCTGATCGAGGCGCATCCGGTCGCTGGTCGCGGTCCACGCGTTCTCGTATTGACGCCGACGCGCGAACTCTCGATGCAAGTCACCAAAGCCGCCGAGACCTATGGCCGCAAGATGAAAAAAGTGAAAATGCTTTCACTGGTCGGCGGCATGCCGTATCCGGTGCAAAACCGATTGCTGAAAGCCGGCGTCGATATTCTGGTGGCGACACCGGGCCGCCTGCTCGATCAAATGCAATCGGGCCGCGTCGATTTATCGCGCCTGCAATTGCTGGTGCTCGATGAAGCCGACCGCATGCTCGACATGGGTTTCAAGGATGATCTGGAAGCGATCGTTAAACAAACCCCCGAGACGCGCCAGACCTTGCTGTTCTCGGCCACACTCGAGCAAAACATCGTGCGCCTCGCCACCGCGATGCTGAAAGACCCGGTGCGTATCGCCATCGACAGCCAGCAATCGAAGCACGAAAACATCGAACAGCGTTTGCATTTCGCCGACGACATGGGCCACAAGAATCGCCTGCTCGATCACCTGTTGCGCGATGCCGAAATGAATCAGGCCATCGTCTTCACCGCCACCAAACGCGCGGCCGATGATTTGGCCAGCAACCTGAACGAAAAAGGATTCTCGGTCGCCGCGTTGCATGGTGACATGAAGCAGGGTGCCCGCACCCGCACGCTGCAAAATCTGCGTCGCGGCAGCGTGCAAGTACTGGTCGCCACCGATGTCGCCGCGCGCGGCATCGATGTGCAGGGTATCTCGCACGTCATCAATTACGATCTGCCGCGTGCCGCGGAGGATTACGTGCATCGTATCGGCCGCACCGGTCGCGCCGGCAAGAACGGCATCGCGATTTCACTCGCCAACGTGCGCGAGCACTTTCAGGTGAAATTGATCGAGCGCTTCACGTCGCAACTGATTCCGGTGACTACCATTCCGGGATTGGAGCCGAAAGCACGCGTGTTTTCGAAGCCATCGCATCCGGGTGCGCGTCCTTCCAGCGGCCGCCCCAACGCACGCCCCGCCGGCAACTTCGGCGACAAAAAATTCAGCGCGCCGCGAGTGTATGCCGATAAAAAACCGAGCGGCTTCAGCGGATTCGGCAAAAGTGCAACGGGAAAGCCGGCGGGAAAGCCGTTCGGCAAACCGGCGGGCAAACCGGCGTGGCAGGACAAGTAAATTGCTGAGATTTTGCTGAATAAAAAAGCCCGCGCTTCGCGGGCTTTTTTTTCGTCCAATGTCGAGTCGCGGCGATGCGGCAGTGGGTGTGCGGGCTGCTTTGCTTGGACAATTTTGCCTCGCTGCAACCGCCCCCTCTGCTTCGTTTCAAGTGTTCCCTTGTGCCTCGATCCTTCTACTTCGTTTCAAGTGTGCCCTTGTCCCGCAAGGTGAGAGGGAAGAAAGCTGAGGGTTGGGTGTCCCGCAGCCGATCACCTATAGTTTGAAATCCCCTCCCCCTTGATGGGGGAGGGGTTGGGGAGAGGGTGGTCGACGCCAAGAATGCAAATCGGAATTACCTCGCCCCGCCATCGCCCGCCTGCGTCAACATTCGCGACACGGTATACCGCTCCTTCGCCGGCATGTCCTTTATCTCCGCAAACACGGTCTTGATCAGCCAGCAGGCACTGCTGTCGGAGACGGTGTTGGGGTAACCGACCACCCGCATCAACAGTGCGCGCTCGTCGTCGCTGAACCGTTCGCCCAGATTTCGCATTGCGGCGTCGCCACTCGATCTCGCAATGGAGGGCACCGGTTTTGCGTTCAATTCCGCCTCGACCGCTTTAGTGGTCAGATCGAAAAACGCGCGGATATCCTCTGCAGGCAGATTCTCCAGCGCGCGCAAAATTTTCGGCGCGAGTTTTTTGGCACCCGCCGCATCCGCCCGGGCCATCGCGGCACAGGTGGGCAGATCGACGTGTTCGACCAGTTTGATCATCAGATCCAGCCGACGGTCTAGCACGGCATCATCAACCCGCTTCAATCCGTTGTGGGCGATTTCGAAACCCAGCGCCGCAGGGTCAGTAGGGGCGGCGCTGTTGGCAGCGACGGCACGTAGTTTTCGGCCAAAATCGGGAATCGCGTCGACGCGCTTGGCGAACTCAAGATACGGCAAATAGGCCCGCGATTCGCGCGGAAACGGGTTCTCGATCGGCTTCGGTTTGAACGCGGATTTGACGAGAATCCCTGCGCCCGCCAACGTGGCGAAAATGATGGCGACGTGTAGAAACTTCACGGCATGTGCGAGGCCTGATGCACCCAGTTCGCCATCGAGTCAATCAATTCATCGACTTCGCCCAGCGCCGGCAATATGCGGAATTCCATGCCGGTGCGCGCTTTCGCGGCGTCGATCAATGCCGGCAAATCTTTTTTCATGTGGCCGCCGAGGGCGAGAAAAATCGGCGCAATCGTGACTTGCCTGATTCCTCCCGCGTGCAGGGCGTCGACCACTTCATCGAACGACGGCTGCATGCGCTCCAGAAAGGCGAGCTCGACGATTTTCGCCGGATCGCGCCGCCTGATATTTGCTTGAAGTTTCACGAAAGGCGCGGCCCAGCCCGGGTCTGATGAACCGTGCGCGAAAAGGAGAAGTGCGGATTGGTGGGTGTCGGAAATCATCGGGCGATGATAGCAATTCGTGCGCCGCGCAAATGATTTCGATGAAATTCGTGTGCGCTCAAGAGAGACGCACCATGATCCGATTTGGTGCATTGCAACAAGGGCATTCATCTTTATTGGTGCGAGTCGCGAGTCTTGACATTCGCCCTGTTGTGGCAAGGAGTACGTACTACCTCCATTGAATCAATGAATTAACCGTTATTTCCGAACTTGGCACCAGTCTTGCGATGGTCATTGCAGAAGACACAGTTTGTGTCGAGTCTCTTATCGACCACGTGGAGCCACTGCATGCAAGACCATCGGGAAAAAAGTTTCAACTCATTAGATCCCCTGAACCTCGCCGTTGAACCGGCCCGCCGGGATTTCATTCGTGCGACCGGTGCGGTGCTTGGCGGTGCCGCGCTCATGGCGGCGGTTCCGCCCGGCATCCGATCGGCGGCCTGGGCGGCGGGCTCGGATGCGCCGGAGAAAAAGGAAGTGAAAGTCGGCTTCATTCCGCTCACCGACTGCGCGTCGGTGGTACTCGCCTCGGTGATGAAGTTCGACGAGAAATACGGCATCAAAATTGTGCCCTCGAAGGAGGCCTCCTGGGCCGGCGTGCGCGACAAGCTCACCAATGGCGAGCTCGACGCCGCGCATGTGTTGTATGGCCTGATCTATGGCGTACACATGGGTATCGGCGGGCCGAAGAAAGACATGGCGATTTTGATGACCCTGAATCACAACGGTCAGGCCATCACGCTCGCCAACAAATTCGCCGAAAAAGGCGTGAAGGACGGCGGCGCGCTGAAAGCCTTCATCGACAAGAACAAAGCCGAGTACACGTTCGCGCAGACGTTTCCCACTGGCACCCACGCGATGTGGCTCTACTACTGGCTCGCGAACTACGGGATCGATCCGTTCAAGGATGTGAAGAATATCGTGGTGCCACCGCCGCAGATGGTGGCGAACATGCGGGTCGGCAATATGGATGGCTTCTGCGTGGGCGAGCCCTGGAACAACCGCGCGATCTACGACAAGATCGGCTTCACCGTCGAAACCACGCAGGGTGTGTGGAAGGATCACCCGGAAAAAACGCTCGGCACCACAGCCGAATTCGTCAAGAAAAATCCCAATACCGCGCGCGCCCTGACGGCGGCGATTTTGGACGCCTCGAAATTTATCGACGTGATGGCCAACCGTAAGAAAGTCGCCGAAATCATCGCCGACAAATCGTATGTGAATTGCCCGGTCGATGTGATCGAGCAACGGCTGGAAGGCGACTACGACAACGGCATCGGCAAGAAGTGGAAGGATCCGGACTACATGAAGTTCTACAACGAAGGCACGGTGAATTTTCCGTACTTGTCGGATGGCATGTGGTTCCTCACGCAGCACAAACGCTGGGGCTTGTTGAAAGAGGAGCCGGATTACCTCGCCGTCGCGAAGCAAATTAATCAAATTGCGATTTACAAAGAAGCCGCCGCGATGGCCAAGGTGCCGGTGCCGAAATCGGACATGCGCGCCTCGAAACTGATCGACAGCGTGGTGTGGGATGGCAAGGATCCGAAAAAATACGCCGCGTCTTTCAAAATCAGAGCGTGATGGCGGGGGCGGGTACCGCGTGACAAGTGCATCGTGACGGGTGACGGGGGATGCGTGACAAATGATCGGAAGAAATCCAATGATTGCTGTTGCCAATGAAGTGGTTGTCGAAGTGCCAGGCGTTGTGGCAAAAGCCGAGGCGGCAAAACCGGCGCTCGCGGTGGTGCCGAAACCGGTCGGCAGCATGAAGCCCGCACTCATGCGCGGCCTCATGGCGGTGCTACCACCGCTCCTCGGCGTGCTGCTGTTCATCGGCCTGTGGTCGATCATTTCGGTCTCCAACCCCAATTTGCCCGGGCCGGGGAAAACCTGGATGTCGGCGGTGCAGGTGTTCAGCGATCCGTTTTATCAAAAAGGTCCCAACGATCAGGGTATCGGCTGGAACATTTTGAGTTCGCTTAAGCGCGTCGGCATCGGCTTCGGTATGGCGGCGTTGATTGGCATTCCGCTCGGCTTTCTGATCGGTCGCGTGGCGTTCATCAATGCGATGGTCACGCCGATCATCAGTCTTTTGCGGCCGGTGTCGCCGCTGGCGTGGTTGCCGATCGGCCTGCTGGTTTTCAAGGCGGCGAATCCTGCGGCGATCTGGGTAATTTTCATCTCCTCGATCTGGCCGCTCATCATCAACACGGCCGTCGGCGTCTCGCGCGTGCCGCAGGACTATTTGAACGTGGCCAAGGTGCTCGATCTCTCGCCGTGGAAAGTCGTCACCAAAATTCTGCTACCGGCCACGCTGCCCTACATCCTCACCGGCATTCGTTTATCCATCGGTGTGGCGTGGCTGGTGATCGTTGCGGCCGAAATGCTGACCGGCGGCGTCGGCCTCGGTTTCTGGGTCTGGGATGAGTGGAACAACCTGAACGTCGAGCACATCATCATCGCGATTTTCATCGTCGGCATTGTCGGTTTGCTGCTGGAGCAGTTGCTGGTGTTCATCGCGAAAAAATTCAGTTACGAGTATCAGGCGTGAGGATCGAACCATGAACAAGTTTCTCTCGATTGAAACCGTCGGCATGGAATTCGACACCAAGGGAGGCCGCTTCGAGGCGCTGCGCGACGTGAATCTGAATATCGACCAAGGCGAATTTGTCAGTCTCATCGGCCATTCGGGTTGCGGCAAATCGACCCTGCTCAACATGATCGCGGGGCTGCTTTACCCAACCAGTGGCGTGGTGCTGCTGTCGAATCGGGAAGTGAAAGGCGCCGGAACCGATCGCGCGGTCGTGTTTCAGAATCATTCGCTGCTGCCGTGGCTGACGTGTTTTGAGAATGTGTATCTCGCGGTCGAGCGCGTATTTGCCGAGACTGAATCCAAAGCGCAGATGAAAGAGCGCACGCATTCCGCGCTGAAATTGGTCGGCCTCACTCCTGCCGAGCACAAACATCCCAACGAAATTTCCGGCGGCATGAAACAGCGCGTCGGCATTGCGCGCGCGATTTCGATGCAGCCAAAAGTGCTGTTGCTCGATGAACCCTTCGGCGCGCTCGATGCATTGACGCGCGCGAAATTGCAAGATGAATTGATGGGCATCGTCGCCGAATTGAAGAGTACCGTGGTGATGGTCACGCACGATGTCGACGAGGCGGTGTTGCTCTCGGATCGCATCGTGATGATGACCAATGGCCCGGCGGCGACGATCGGCGATATCGTGACTGTGCCGCTCGCGCGTCCACGTGATCGCCTGAAGCTGCTGGCCGATCCCGTGTATCTGGATTGTCGGCGGCAGGTGCTGGAATTCTTGTATCAGAAGCAATTGCGGGCGGCGGCGTGAAAAAAATGAAACTCGTGGTGGTCGGTAATGGCATGGCCGGCATCCGCGCGGTCGAAGAGTTGCTGAAGCTCACGCCCGACTTGTACGACATCACGGTCTTCGGCGCCGAGCCGCATCCGAACTACAACCGCATCCTGCTCTCGCCCGTGCTCGCGGGTGAGCAGACGTTGCAAGACATCGTGTTGAACGATCTCGATTGGTACGCCGAAAACAAAATCCGCCTGCACACGTCGAAGAAAGTGGTGAAGATCGACCGGAAGGCACGCGAAGTGATCGCCGACGACGGCACACGCGAATCCTACGATCGATTGCTGCTCGCGACCGGCTCGAATCCGTTCATCCTGCCGCTGCCCGGCAAGGATCTGAAAGGTGTCCTCTCCTACCGCGATATTGTCGACACCGAAAGCATGATCGCGGCGTCGGCCGAATACAAAGATGCGGTGGTTATCGGCGGCGGCCTGCTGGGACTCGAAGCCGCCAATGGCTTGAAGCTGCGCGGCATGAACGTGACGGTGGTGCATGTGATGCCGTGGCTGATGGAGCGGCAACTGGATCGCACAGCTGCCGGAATGTTGCAGAAGACGCTGGAAGCGAAAGGCTTGAAATTCCGCCTCGAAGCCAATACCGAATCGCTGATGGGTGACACGGATGACGGCAAAGGCGGTCGCGTCAAAGCGTTAAAACTGAAAACCGGAGAAGAAATTCCCGCGCAGTTGGTGGTGATGGCGGTCGGCATTCGGCCCAACACCGCGCTCGCCGAATCGGCGGGCCTGCATTGCAACAAGGGCCTGGTGGTCAACGACACCATGCAGACTTATGATCCACGCATCTACGCGGTCGGCGAATGCGTGAGCCATCGCGGCATCGCGTATGGCTTGGTCGCACCACTGTTTGAACAAGCCAAAGTGTGCGCGAATCATCTGGCGCAATTCGGTATCGGCCGTTACACCGGTTCGCTCACCTCGACCAAATTAAAAGTGACCGGCGTCGATCTATTTTCCGCCGGCAATTTCACCGGCGGCGATGGCAGTGAAGATATCGTTCTCGCCGATCCCGGTGCAGGCGTCTACAAGCGCCTGGTGATCAAGGACGACAAACTGATCGGCGCGGTGATGTACGGCGACACCATCGACGGCACGTGGTTTTTCAAACTGCTGCGCGACGGCACCAATATTTCCGCCATGCGCGACCGCTTGATGTTCGGCGAATCGAATCTTGGCGATACCGGGCATCAGGGGCAGAACAAGGCAGCACTCATGTTGGATAGCGCGGAAGTCTGCGGCTGTAATGGCGTGTGCAAAGGCGTGATCGTCAAAGCGATCAAGGACAAGGGACTATTCACGTTGGACGATGTGAGAAAGCACACCAAGGCCTCCAGCTCTTGCGGCTCTTGCACTGGCCTGGTTGAACAAATTCTGATGTTCACGGCGGGCGGCGATTATTCCGAAGCACCGAAGAAAAAATCCATGTGCGGCTGCACCGATCGCACCCATCAGGAAGTGCGCGATACGATTCGCGCGCAACACTTGCTGTCGATTCCAGCGGTCTATCAGTTCATGGAATGGCGCACGCCGAATGGTTGCGCGAGTTGTCGCCCGGCGATCAACTTCTATTTGTTGTCCACTTGGCCGAAAGAAGCGATCGACGATCCACAATCGCGCTACATCAACGAGCGTTCGCACGCCAACATACAGAAAGACGGCACCTACTCGGTGATTCCGCGCATGTGGGGCGGCGGCACCAATAGCGCCGAGTTGCGGCGCATTGCGGACGTCGTCGACAAGTACAAAATTCCGAGCGTGAAAGTCACCGGCGGGCAGCGGCTTGATTTGCTCGGCATCAAAAAAGAAGATTTGCCGGCCGTGTGGAAAGACCTCGACATGCCTTCGGGCCACGCGTATGCGAAGGCGTTACGCACGGTGAAAACCTGCGTGGGGTCGGAGTGGTGCCGCTTCGGCACGCAGGATTCAACGCGCATGGGGCAAGAACTGGAGCGCGCGTTGTGGCGCATGCAGGCGCCGCACAAAGTGAAACTCGCGGTGTCGGGTTGCCCACGCAATTGCGCCGAATCGGGCATCAAGGATGTGGGTGTGATCGGTGTCGATTCCGGCTGGGAAATTTATGTCGCCGGCAACGGCGGCATCAAAACCGAAGTCGCGCAATTTTTCTGCAAAGTCAAAACGCACGCAGAAGTGCTGGAATATTCAGGCGCTTTTTTGCAGCTCTATCGCGAAGAAGGCTGGTATCTCGAGCGCACGGTGCACTACGTCAATCGTGTCGGACTTGATTACTGCAAACAGAAAGTTGTTGAAGATACGGCCAATCGAAAAGCGTTGTCGGAGCGATTGCAGTTTGCGCTCGATGGCGAACCCGATCCGTGGCACGAGCCGGAAAAAGCGCGGGTGGATTTGAAGCAGTTCATTCCTATTGCGGTGGCGGTTTAGGACATTTTTTTTTGCCACGGATAAAGGCGGATTAACACGGATAAATGCCCAGCGCATCTTCAGGTCTCTAGTACTGGTGAGCCTTTCCGACGATAAATGCCACGAACGCCTCGCCAATGCTAGACATCATGTATTGACCTGTCACACCTCAAGCGACGCGGATTAAGCTTGGGGTTTTTCAACCACAGGCGCAGAGCCGAAATTGAGGGGACAGGTCATGGAACAGTTTATCA
Organism: Betaproteobacteria bacterium; assembly: GCA_031430555.1. GTDB lineage: Bacteria > Pseudomonadota > Gammaproteobacteria > Burkholderiales > Usitatibacteraceae > UKL13-2. The sequence continues at coordinate 21 of JANPBQ010000133.1, read as the reverse complement.
AGTATGTGGGACTCGACGTAC
>JANPBQ010000132.1:0-1509 GCA_031430555.1 Betaproteobacteria bacterium | reverse complement strand
GAGCGACATGGCGGCGGTGTCGGCGCGCTCAAGAATCTGTGCTTCCATATACGGCACATGCACGAAGCCCGCGCGGATCGCGTAGCCCTGACTCGCAATGTGATGCAGCACGCCGTAAATCAAATGATTGCAGACGAAGGTGCCGGCGCTGTTTGAGACCTCCGTCGGCACGCCCGCGCGAACCATGTTCGCCACCATCGCCTTCACGGGCACCGTGCAAAAATAGGCGGCGGGCGCATTGCGGCGAATCGGTTCATCGATCAATTGCTTGCCGGCATTGTCCGCAATCCGCGCGTCGTCGACATTGATCGCGACACGCTCGACACTCATGCGTGAGCGCCCGCCGGCTTGCCCAAAACAGAGCACGACTTTCGGCTGAATCTTGTCGATGGCTTTGGCGGCGACATCGATGGCCTTGCCGAATTCGGTCGGCACTTTGAGTTTTTCGATGCAGTAGCCGGCAATGCTATCGGGCAACTCCTTGACGATTTCCCACGACGGATTCGTGTCTTCACCCGCGAATGGCGTGAAGCCGGTGACGAGCACTGTGCGAATGGATTTTTGCGGCATTGCGACGCCCGGTTTTCGCGACTACCGCGCGGTCCAGCCGCCATCGATCGAGTACGCGCTTCCGGTCATCGATTGCGCGTTGTCGGAGGCAAGGAAAAGCGCCAGCGCCGCAACTTGCTCGATGGTGACGAACTGTTTCGACGGCTGTGGCGCGAGCAATACATCGCGAATCACCGTTTCGCGCGGCAGATTTTTTTGCGCGGCGAGATCGACGATTTGTTTCTCGACGAGTGGGGTCAACACGAATCCCGGGCAAATTGAATTCGCGGTGATGCCGGTTTCGGCCAACTCCAATGCAACGGATTTCGTAAAACCGACCACGCCATGTTTTGCCGCGACATAGGCGGATTTGTTCGGCGACGCGATAAGGCCGTGCGCCGAAGCGATGTTGATGATGCGGCCCCAATTTTTCGCTTTCATGCCGGGAATCGCCGCCCGCGTGCCGTGGAATACCGACGACAAATTGATTGCGATGATCGCGTCCCATTTTTCGGGCGGGAATTCTTCGACAGGTGCCACATGCTGGATGCCGGCATTGTTGACGATGATGTCGAGGCTACCGAAAACCTTTTGCGCATCGGCGACCATGGCGGTAATTTCTGCCGGCTTGCTCATGTCCGCCGAGGAATATGCGACGCTGATATTGTGCTCCGCCGCCAATCCCGCACGAATGCTTTCAATCTCTTTTGCGTCGCCAAAGCCATTCAGCATGACGTTGGCACCGGCACCTGCAAAGGCGCGCGCAATGCCAAGGCCGATGCCACTGGTAGAACCCGTGACAAGGGCGGATTTTCCGTTGAGGGGTTTGTTCATCTTTGCTCCAATTGTTTGCACGACCCGTGATTCACCGAATGCACATACTGGTTTACGAAGGACATTATACCGGCCTGCGCCCGAATGAAGTCGATTAAGAAAATCAGGCGAACGCCGGAAACCACT
>JANPBQ010000131.1:0-1863 GCA_031430555.1 Betaproteobacteria bacterium | reverse complement strand
TGCACCACCACGCCGGTCGGCGCGTGAGTGATGCGCACGGCTGAGTCGGTTTTGTTGATGTGCTGGCCACCCGCACCCGAGGCGCGGTAGGTGTCGACGCGCAGGTCGGCCGGGTTGATATCGATCTCGATGGAGTCATCCACTTCGGGATAGACGAATACGCTCGCGAATGAAGTGTGTCGGCCACCGGCCGAATCAAAGGGGGATTTGCGTACCAAACGATGCACGCCGACTTCAGTGCGCAAATATCCGTACGCGTACTCGCCGATCACCTTGATCGAGCACGACTAGATGCCGGCCACGTCGCCCGCCGATTCTTCGAGCAACTCGGTCTTGAAGCCTTTGCGTTCGCAATAGCGTAAATATTGGCGCATCAACATGTTGGCCCAATCCTGCGCCTCGGTGCCACCCGCGCCGGATTGGATATCGATGAAGCAATTGTTCGGATCCATCGGATTGCTGAACATGCGACGGAATTCGAGATCCAGCACTTTCGCTTCGAGTGACTTTGCGTCGCCGCTAACCGCGAGCATCGTGTCGTCGTCGCTTTCACCTTTGGCGAGATCGAACAGTTCGCGTGCGTCTTTCAGACTATCGGTGAGGAGCGTGAGCGTGCCGACGGTTTCGTCGAGCATCTTCTTCTCTTTGCCCAATTCCTGGGCGCGTTTGCTGTCGTTCCAGACCGTCGGGTCTTCGTTCAGCCGATTGACTTCTTCGAGGCGTTGCGCTTTGCCGTCAAAGTCAAAGATACCTCCGCAACTCGACCGTGCGCTGGGTCAAGTCTGAAAGAGAATTGGAGATGGCGTTTTGCTGATCGGCTTCCATGGCATTTCGTCTTGTTCGGCATGATGGTCTTTTTCATCGTGCCGCATTTCTCACCCTCTGCGTTGGGACAAGGGAACACTTGAAGCGGAGCAGAGGGTTGGGGTCAGGGAAAGTGGCTAAATTAGCGGTGAATTATACGCGACGCGATTTGCCTTACGCGACATGATCCACCAACAATTGCAGCGTCCTGTTGCCCCGGAATTCATTGATCGACGGCCGGAACACCGCGTCAATTCTAGTGCTCAGGGTATTTGCACTGCCGAAACGCATCGCGTCGAAGGTAACGCCACCCATGGATAATTTCAATTTCAAGTGCTTCTCGCCAACCACGCGCTGCTCAACCACTTTGAATTTGCCGGTGAAACTGGGCGCCACAAAACCCTGCCCCCACACTTGCGCGTCGATGGCGGCAACAAACGAAAAATCGAGTTCCGATGCATCCAGCGTGCCATCGGTCTCCAGTCGTTCAGCGAGATCGGCGGGCGAGAGCAGTGTTCGCGCGGCGGTTTCAAACGCGTTGGTGAAATCGTCCAGAGCCGATTCGGCGATGGTGAGCCCGGCCGCCATCGCGTGGCCGCCGAATTTCGAAATCAATGCCGGATGATGTTTGGTCACGAGATCAAGCGCGTCGCGCAAGTGAAAGCCCTTGATGGAGCGCCCCGATCCTTTGAGATGGCCGCTTCCATCGTTCGCGAATGCAATCACCGGGCGATGGTATTTCTCGCGCACGCGCGAGGCGAGAATACCGACCACGCCTTGATGCCAGGCGCGGTCATAGAGAGACAATGAATAGCGGCTGCCGACATCGACCGCTTCCAACGAAATCATGGCACCTTCTTTCATGTCGGCCTCAATGACACGGCGTTCGCGATTTAATCGATCGAGTTTGGTCGCAAGTTCCAGCGCCGTGTTGTCGCTATCCGCGAGCAGGCATTCGATACCGAGCGCCATGTCGGTCAAGCGACCGGCGGCATTCAGGCGCGGCCCGACCACGAAGCCGAGGTCGTAGGTCGAGGCGCGAGTCGGGTCGCGCCCGGC
>JANPBQ010000130.1:0-6442 GCA_031430555.1 Betaproteobacteria bacterium | reverse complement strand
TTTCAACACGTGCACGCCGATCACGCGCGATTGCGACAAGCCCTTGGCGCGCGCGAATTTCACGTAATCCTGCAACAAGGCCTCGCGCGTTTGTGCGCGCGTGAGACGGATCAGCAACGAGAGCTTGAACAGCGCCAAATTAAGCGCCGGCATGAACAAATGGGTGATGCCGTCCCACGTGAGAAAGCTCATTTGCACGCCCAGCAAACCCAACGTCTCGCCGCGCCCGCCTGAGGGCAGCCAGCCGAGTGACACCGAAAACAGCATGATCAGCACCAACCCCACCCAGAACGTCGGCAGTGAAAACCCGACGATGGATCCCGCCATGATGCTGCGGCCGACAAGGCCATCGGGCTTTAACCCGGCAATCAAACCGAGCGGAATGCCGAGCGACACGGCGATGACCATCGCCGCCAGCGCCAACTCAATGGTCGCGGGCATCTTGGTCAAAATCAATTCCAGGGCCGGTACGCCATAAACAAATGAGCGCCCCAAATCACCGGAAAGCGCGCCCTTGAGAAACGCGAGGAATTGCACGTACAAAGGTTTATCGAGCCCAAGCGCCACTGTCGCGCGCAGCCGCTCCACTTCATCGGCCTGCGGATTGATCAGCAATTCGATCGGGTTGCCGATCGCGTACACACCCAGAAAAACGAGCATGGCCATCACCAGCAGCACAAAGCCGGATTGGGTCAGGCGGCGGAGCGTGTAGGCGAACATGAGTCGGGGTCGAAAGTCGGTGAAAGGGGTGAAGCCCGCCGCTCGGAAAACGCGTAAACAACGGGCGAATCAGCCCCTATGGTAATCGTTTCGCCCGTTGGATGACCGCAGGTCGACATCGGCCCGATATCCGCGTTCGTTCCGCCCAACTTGTTAAATCGTGTGTCACGCGGGCACTTTGTGCGCCTTTTCACAGTCATCGCCGGCGAAGACGTTGAACATGCCTTCATTGCAGCGCGCGCTGGGAGAGCAAAAGCGGTTGGCGCCAAGCACCGGTCGGCAAGTTCAAATTTCGGCATCGGAAAAAAACCATCATGGAAAAATCCACTCAGATCGATCAGCTCGCCCCCGCCTCGGCGGAATCCGGCGAAAACCCCTTTCTCAGCCTTGTTCGGAAGTTATTCCCCGCAAACACCTTGATTCTGGTGATGCTGGATGCCGTGGGCCTGTTTCTGGCGATTCTGGTCGGCTACGCAATCCTGCATCCGAGCGGCAGCAGTGCGCTCTTCAGCTCGATACCGAGCGCATTGTTCATCGTGTTTGCGATGGTTGCGTTGACGGCCGCACTGGGCTTTTACCGCGAGAATGCACCGGATCGTTTCTGGCCGATCGTCAGCCGCGTCGCCCTCGTGTTTCTGGTCGTGCTGCCGGCGCTGCACTGGATTTTCTACCAATTGCCCGATGGCAGCGTGTGTGTGCCGTGTCTCGCCGGCACCATGTTGCTGGGCTTGGCCGGCAAAATCGGTATTTTCCTGTTCAGCCGCGCCGCCCCGATGAACCAGCGCCGCGTGTTGATTTTAGGTACCGGCAATGACGCCGTTGCCGTGAAAGAAACGCTGGAAAAAGCGGCGATCCGCGGCCTCTCAATCGTCGGCTACTACTCGCCGATCGCCGGACTTCCGGTGCACGACGCCATTCCCGCCGACAAAATCCTGTGCGCCTCGAAAACGATCGGTGAGACCACCGGCCAGCACAACGTGAGCGAGATCGTGATTGCGATGCGCGAACGCCGCGGCGGCGCGCTGCCATTGACGGAGCTGCTCAATTGCAAACTGCGCGGCGTGAAAGTCACCGACCTGTCGTCATTCTTCGAAACCCATCGCAGCCGCGTGCAGATCGACTTGTTGCGCGAATCCTGGTTCATTTTCGGCGAGGGATTCCGCCAAGGGTATATGCGGCGGTTCATCAAGCGCAGCTTCGACATCATGGCCAGCGGCACTTTGCTGGTGCTGGGTTTCCCGGTGATGCTGCTGGCCGCACTGGCGATCAAACTCGGCAGCCCCGGCCCGATCATTTACCGGCAGGAACGCGTCGGCCTCGGCGGTCGCGTGTTCAATATCCTCAAGTTCCGCAGCATGTGTTCGGACGCGGAAAAAGACGGCAAGCCGCAGTGGGCGAAAAGCGGCGACGCGCGTGTCACCAAAACCGGGCGCTTCATGCGCCTGACGCGGATCGACGAGCTACCGCAGTTGTTCAACGTGTTGGCGGGCCAGATGAGCCTCGTCGGCCCACGCCCCGAGCGCGCTTATTTTGTCGAGCAGATCGTCAAGGAAGTGCCGTTTTACGCCGCGCGTCACAGCGTCAAACCCGGCCTGACCGGCTGGGCGCAAGTGCGGCATCAATACGGCGCGTCCGTGGGCGACGCAGCCGACAAACTGGAATACGACCTCTACTACGTCAAGAACCACCGCCTGATGTTCGACATCCTGATTTTGTTTTACTCGGTGCGAGTGGTATTGCTGGCGCAGGGGGCGCGCTAGAAATTCACCCAGCGCCGACAGAAATTACTGAAACCCCATTATTGGCGGGCTTTTCGGAGGCTTTTTGCTCGGAGAGCCTGGCCAATACTGGGGTTTTCTTTTTCGATTTAGCCCTACAACCGCACCGCCGTCTCCAGCGCCAACTCAATCATCGCGCCAAAACTGGTCTGCCGCGCCTCCGCCGTCATGTGTTCATGCGTGCGGATTTGATCCGAAACAGTGAGTATGCCCAGCGCGCGCGCGCCATATTCGGCGGCGAGGCCGTAGAGACCGGCCAATTCCATTTCGACCGCGAGCACCTGCATTTTTTCGAGTTTGTCGAATAGCTCCGGCTGCGGGGTGTAGAAAAGATCGGCAGAAAATACGTTGCCGACGCGCACCGGCTTGTTTTGCGCCTTGGCGACATCGACCGCCGTTTGCAAAACGCCATAGTCGGCGATTGCCGCGAAATCGTGATCCATCACCCGCAGGCGGTTGACTTTGCTGTCGGTCGACGCACCCATCGCGATGATGATTTCGCCCAACTTGATGTCGGCCATCAACGCGCCGCATGAGCCGACGCGGATCAGCGTTTTCACGCCGAAATCCTTGACGAGCTCGGTCGCGTAAATGCTGCACGACGGAATCCCCATACCGTGCGCCATCACCGAAACCGCCTTGCCCTGAAAAGTGCCGGTGTAGCCGAACATATTGCGTACCGTATTGACCTGGCGGACGTTTTTCATCCAGGTCTCGGCGATGAATTGCGCGCGCAACGGATCGCCCGGCATGAGAACGGTTTCGGCGAAGTCGCCGGGTTCAGCGTTGATGTGCGGGGTCGGCATGGCTTGGGTTCCTGGTGCGTGGCGGGTAATCCCGCATCGTGCCGCGAAGTGCCGCGAATATCAAGGTAAGCGGCGAAGGTACCGCAACCACGCCAGGTAAGCGCGTACCGCAAGGGAATAGATTGGCGCTTCCTTAGCCGCCGAGACGCGCGCGTGCGAGCGTCTCCAACACTGCGCGCAGTGCATCGATCGGAATTTGGCCAGGTGCCGAGCGACTTTCGCCCACTGCGTACGTCAGCGCGGAGCCGACCAGCGCGCCGCAAACGCGGCTCAATGCGCCCAGGCCGCCCATCGAAATCGAGATCAGTGGAATCGACAATCGCTCGCTGGCCGCAAGTGTCGCCTCAAGCAGCGTGAACACGTCGGCAGGGGTGTGCGGCATTACCGCCACTTTGGCGATGTCGGCACCTTCGCGCTCGGCCGCGACAAATTGTTCCAGCATCGCGTCGAACGTTGGCGTGGCATCGAAATTGTGATGCGACAGGATCATCGCAACGCCGTGCGCGCGCGCGACCTCTCGCATACGCGAGCGGCTCGCGGCGGGCTGTGACCATTCGGTATCGATGATATCGATGGCCCCGGCGACGATGAGCCGCTCATAGAGCGCGACCACGCTCTCTTCGTCGATGCCGATCGCCTCGCCGCCTTCATGGGCCGCGCGGCGCGTGAAAATGATCGGCAGATCGCCGGCGGCGCGGCGGATCGCCAGCGCGGCATTTTCAACTTGATCCGGCTCGTGAATTTTGTCGAAAAAATCAACACGCCATTCCAGTACATCGGGGTGCTTCGGCAAGATCGACGCGAGCTCGTCGTCGATCGCCCGCTTGTTGCGGCCGACGAGCGACGTGCAAATCAGCGGCTCGCCGACGCGGTTCAGGGTTTTGCCGCGGATCACCAACGGCTTCATGTTCTACCGCACGTCATTGTCCATTTTCCTCGCGCATGGCCAAGAGTGTGCCACGAATGGCACGAGGCCTCCGTGCAGCACCCGCGCGGACTCAACCACGGTTCTCTTCCTCGGCCCATCCCTTGCCGGAATGTTCACGCTCGAACTTCTGCCGGTCATTCGCGATCTGCTCCTCCAGCTCATCGCGCCCTGCTTTCGATGCCGACACCAGCCGTTCCTCATCGCCCATGTGTTTCATCATGGCCTCCGTCACGACAACGTTGTGGCGCCGGAAAATATTCGCCATGTCGCGCGCGCGGAACGGGTCGAACCCCATCGCTTCCAGCGCGTGGCGGCCCGCCAGCAGCGCGGATTCAAAGGTTTCGCGTTCGACGATGTCGATGCCGCGCTTTCTGAGTTCGATGTAATGCGTGACGTTGCGCGCACGCGCGATCATTTTCAATTGCGGAAAGTGTTCGCGCGTGAGATCGGCGAGTTTCAGATTGTCCTCAACATCGTCGATCGCATTCACGATCAGGCGCGCGGTGTTCGCGCCAGCCGCCTGCAACAAATCGAGGCGCGTCGCGTCGCCGTAAAAAACCTTGTTGCCGAATTTGCGCAGCAGCTCGATCTGGTCGGGATCGTGATCCAGCACCACAGTGCGCACGCCATTCGCCATCAACAGGCGCCCGACAATCTGGCCAAAGCGCCCGAATCCCGCGATGATCACCGGCGCGTCTTTTTCGTCGATCACATCTGCTTCATTGACGGTACCTTTCGCGCATTCGAGCCGCGCCATCCATTGATCGTGCACAATTAGCAGCAGTGGTGTTGTGGTCATTGACAGTGCTACTGCCATCGTCAGCAGCGCCGACCATTCTTTTGACAGCACTCCCGCCGCGCCGGATGCACCGAACACGACAAACGCGAATTCGCCGCCTTGCGAGAGCAGCAGCGCAAACAGCCAGCGTTGCCGGGCATTGACGCCGATCCGCCAGGCCACCAGCCACAGTGTCAAAATCTTGACGATCAAGAAACCCAGCACCAATGCGGCAACCAAGCCCGGCTGACTCTTCAGCAAACCGAAATCGATGGTCATGCCAATCGAGATGAAAAACAGACCGAGCAACAACCCTTTAAAAGGCTCGATATCGGTTTCCAGCGCATGCCGGTATTCCGAGCTCGCCAGCAACACGCCCGCCAAAAACGCGCCGAGCCCCATCGATAGCCCTGCCATCACCATCAGTTGTGAAATGCCGATCACCAGCAGCAACGTGAACGCGGTGAACACTTCGCGCAAATCAGTCGCGGCGATGACGCGGAGCAACGGGCGCGTGAGATAAAGGCCGATCACGATCACCGCCGCGATCGCGCCAAACGCCTTCAACGCGTTCAGCCATCCCGGGTCGGCATTGGCGAGTGTTTGTGCACCGAGCAAGGGAACCACCGCCAGCAGGGGGATGGCGGCGATATCCTGAAACAGCAAAATCGCAAACGAGGCCTGACCGGTCGGCGTCGGCAGAAAATTGCGTTCGTTCATCGTTGCGACTGCGATTGCGGTGGACGACAGCGCGAGCGCCGCCCCGACCACCAATGCCGCTTTCCAATCGATGCCGAACAGCATCGCCCCACCCGCCAGCGCCGCACCGCACAGCCCCAATTGCCACGCGCCGCCACCGAACACGGCGCGCTTCATCGCAATCAGCCGCTTCGGCTCGAGTTCGAGGCCGATCACGAACAACATCAGCACTACGCCGAATTCGGACAAATGCAGCGCGCTATCGACATCCCACACCCAGCGAAATCCCCACGGTCCGATCAGCGCGCCGGCGATCAGATAACCGAGCACCGAACCTAAGCCAAAGCGTTTCGCCAGCGGCACGCACACCACAGCGGCGGCAAGATAAATGAGCGCGTCGATCATCATGATTCAATCACCGCGTTGCGTGCCGCAGCCCAATCGGTCAGACGGGTGCGGAAAAAGGCCGCCGCCGTCGCCAACTCCGCATCGCTGATCTTGTGCGCGCCCTGCACGATCAGCGGCGCTTCCCACACCATCGCGCAAAATCGCGCGGTCTGCTCGATGGGTGCGATGAAATTTTCAATCGGCTGTTGATGAATGCCTTCGGCCGAATACGCCGCCGTATCGCCGCCGGTGGTCGGCACCCATAGACAAGACTTGCCGGCAAGCGCCATAGGCCCATCGCCATACGCCCAGCCACGCGCGAGCACCACATCGAACCAGTGTTTCA
>JANPBQ010000129.1:0-7522 GCA_031430555.1 Betaproteobacteria bacterium | reverse complement strand
CGAAGATGGATGACCAATCCGAATGATCTTTTATAGCAATTTGAGAAACCCGGTGTCAAGCAGGAAAATCAATTCCCGGCAATTGATGCAGACTTTTTCACCAATGATTATGCACCTGATAGTTGTTCGCAGATTGACGTTTAATGTTTCGTGACGACGTTGGTATCCTTCGCCGGCCCGGTGGGCACGACCGGCACATCGACACTATCGACCAAGGGAACCGGCAGCCGCTCGAGCGCCATCTCAAGCACCTTATCGATCCAGCGCACCGGAACGATCGTCAAATCTTTGGTGATCTCGTGTGGAATCTCCGCAAGGTCTTTTTGATTTTCTTCGGGAATCAGTACCGTTTTGATGCCGCCGCGCGCCGCAGCCAGCAATTTCTCCTTCAATCCGCCGATCGGCAACACTTCGCCGCGAAGCGTGATCTCGCCGGTCATCGCGACATCGCAGCGCACCGGAATCCCGCTCAGCACCGACACCAATGCGGTAGTGATTGCGATGCCTGCGCTCGGCCCATCCTTGGGAGTGGCACCTTCGGGAAGGTGAATATGAAGGTCGTTTTTCTCGTAAAAATCTTCCGCTATTCCAAGACCCTTTGCTCTTGAACGAACCACTGAAATCGCCGCCTTGATTGATTCTTGCATGACTTCGCCCAGCTTGCCGGTCGTATCAACCTTGCCCTTGCCGGGCAATCTGGCAGCTTCCACCGTCAGCAACTCGCCGCCAACTTCGGTCCAGGCAAGGCCAGTCACTTGACCAATCTGATTGGCCTTCTCGGCGATGCCAAAAGTGTATCGGCGCACGCCAAGATATTTGTCGAGATTCTTCGCCGTCACCTGTACCTTGCCGTCTTTTTTCTTCGTCAACTGCGCCTTGACAACTTTGCGGCAAATTCTGGCGATCTCGCGATCCATTCCGCGCACACCAGCCTCGCGTGTGAAATAGCGAGCAATGTCGCGCAGCGCGGCATCCGCCACATTCAGCTCATCGACTTTGACGCCGTTGGCTTTCATTTGTTTCGGCAACAAGTATTGGCGCGCGATGTGAACTTTCTCGTCCTCCGTGTAGCCCGACAATCGGATAACTTCCATTCGGTCGAGCAACGCCGGCGGGATATTAAAAGAGTTTGAGGTCGCAACGAACATCACATCAGACAAATCAAAATCGACTTCGACGTAATGATCCTGAAAGGTGTGATTCTGCTCGGGGTCGAGTACTTCCAGCAGCGCACTCGCCGGATCACCACGAAAATCCATGCCCATCTTATCGACTTCATCGAGCAGGAAGAGCGGATTTCTCACGCCGACCTTGCTCATGTTCTGCAATATTTTCCCGGGCATCGAGCCAATGTAGGTGCGGCGATGACCACGGATTTCGGACTCGTCGCGCACGCCACCCAAGGACATGCGCACAAATTTCCGATTGGTGGCCTTCGCGATCGACTGACCCAACGACGTTTTGCCGACGCCCGGTGGACCCACCAGGCAAAGTATCGGCGCCTTCAACTTATCGACCCGGCTTTGCACGGCGAGATATTCAACGATCCGCTCTTTGACCTTGTCGAGCCCGTAGTGATCGGTGTCCAGAACTTTCTCCGCATTCGCCAAATCGGAGCTGACCTTGGTTTTCTTCTTCCACGGCAACGCGACGACGGTGTCAATGTAGTTCCGCACGACGGTAGCCTCGGCGGACATCGGCGACATTAACTTCAATTTCTTCAGTTCTGCTTCGGCCTTGCTGCGCGCTTCTTTGGGCATATGCGCGGCCTTGATTTTCTTTTCGAGCTCGTCGACCTCGGCACCCTCTTCGGTCTCGCCAAGTTCTTTCTGGATCGCCTTGACTTGCTCATTGAGGTAGTACTCGCGCTGCGATTTTTCCATCTGGCGTTTGACACGCCCGCGGATGCGCTTTTCGACCTGCAAGATATCGATTTCGGTTTCCAGTAAACCGAGCAACTGCTCCAGTCGCGAAGGCACGTCAAAATTCTCGAGAATCTGCTGTTTTTGTTCGAGCTTGAGCGGCAAATGTGCGGCGATGGTGTCCGACAATCGGCTGGCACTCTCGATTCCGGAAAGCGAGGTCAACACTTCCGGCGGAATTTTCTTGTTCAATTTGACGTATTGATCAAATTGCGCAAACAAGCTGCGGCGCATCGCCTCGACTTCATTGTTGTCGCCGTCGCCCTGCGGAATCGGCGAGACTTCCGCTTCGTAATTTTCCTTTTCGTTCAGCACACGCAGAATGCGCGCGCGATGAACGCCCTCGACCAGAACCTTCACAGTACCGTCGGGGAGCTTGAGCATTTGCAGAATACTGGCTACCGAGCCTACGCCGTAAAGATCCTCCGGCGTCGGATCATCGTTCGCAGCCGATTTCTGGGCGATAAGCACGACATTCTTCCCCTCCTCCATCGCAGCTTCAAGCGCTTTGATCGACTTGGGGCGACCAACAAACAGGGGAATCACCATGTGCGGAAAAACCACCACGTCGCGCAATGGCAGCAACGGCAGAATGGTGGTATCGGCTGACTCGATGGAAGTACTCATGATTGCATCCTTAGTATTGCTTGGTAATGGTCGATATTGAGTTAGTTGGAGACACAGGAGCGAATCTCAAGCGATGATTTTTGAAACTCGAAAATACCTTTACCCGCCATGATCACCACCACAGGGGGATGTGACGGAAATAGAAGACGGATTGGGCATATCCGAACATCGGCACATTCAGCGCGCCACTGCGTACCGGTCGAACGTCCACATTGGCGCGCTATGACTGCGCGCCCGCCATTTTTGGCTGATCTGAATAGATCAGCAAGGGTTGCTGCTCGCCTTTGATCGTACCTTCATCGACAACGACTTTTTCGACGTTGCTCAAGGAAGGCAACTCAAACATGACATCAAGCAACGCGTGCTCGATGATCGACCGCAGGCCTCGCGCGCCGGTTTTGCGCTCGAGCGCGCGTTGCGCAATGGCCCCCAACGCGGACTCACGAAATTCGAGGCTGACGTTTTCCATTGCAAACAACCGCTCGTACTGCTTGGTCAATGCGTTCTTGGGCTCGGTGAGAATTCGCACCAAGGCTTTGACATCCAACTCTTCCAACGTCGCGACCACGGGCAGCCGCCCCACAAACTCGGGAATCAGCCCGTACTTGATCAGATCCTCGGGTTCCACATCGCGCAATAATTGATTGCTGGCTTCGCGATCCTTTCCGCTGCGAACGTCGGCACCAAAGCCGATACCGACTTTGTCGGTGCGATTCTGAATAACTTTTTCGAGACCACCGAATGCGCCGCCGCAAATAAACAAAATATTCGTCGTATCGATCTGCACGAATTCCTGATTGGGATGTTTGCGCCCACCTTGCGGCGGAACCGAGGCAATCGTGCCTTCGATCAATTTCAACAATGCCTGTTGCACACCCTCGCCGCTGACATCGCGCGTGATCGACGGGTTATCGGACTTGCGGGAAATTTTGTCGATTTCGTCGATATAGACAATGCCGCGCTGCGCTTTTTCGACATCGTAGTCGCACTTCTGCAGCAATTTCTGGATAATGTTTTCGACGTCTTCGCCGACATAACCGGCCTCGGTTAAAGTCGTTGCGTCCGCAATCACGAATGGCACATTCAGGAGCCTTGCTAGCGTTTGCGCGAGCAAGGTCTTGCCGGAACCGGTAGGCCCGATTAGCAGAATATTCGACTTGGCCAGCTCAACTTCGCCGTCCTTGGCACCCGTCTTCAGCCGTTTGTAGTGGTTGTAAACCGCGACGGATAGGATCTTTTTCGCCTGCACCTGATCGATCACGTACTGATCGAGGATGTCGCAAATTTCTTGTGGCGTCGGCAAATCGCTCTTGGACGTTTTCGTGTTGGGGTCGCTTTGCGCTTCCTCACGAATGATGTCGTTGCAGAGGTCGATGCACTCGTCGCAAATGAATACGGACGGGCCGGCGATCAGTTTCCGCACTTCGTGCTGGCTCTTGCCGCAGAAGGAACAATAAAGCAGTTTCTCGCCTACTTTTTCGGTCATCGATGTGTCCGTTTCAACCCTAGCGCCCAATTACATGAGTCTTGCGACATTCAAACCGCTTTGCATCCCCCATTGCGGCGTTGCAAATCCGCGCCATAGCGGTGCTATGGCTGTGGTTTGCGCCTTGCACTGGGGGCGCCTAGCGGTTTTCGGTGCGACGCAGACTTATGCAATTAGGCACTTGCTTGCCGCGTTGTCCGCCACTTGCCTGCTGCCGCACCTCGCTGAATTCCTTCGCGCGGTCACCCATCAAAGTTGATGACGGCTTTCGAGAATTTTATCGATGATACCGTATTTCAACGAATCTTCCGCCGACAGGAAATTGTCGCGATCCGTGTCGCGCTCGACCACTTCGATCGACTGCCCGGTGTGTTTGGCCATGATCTCGTTGAGGCGATTTTTCAGAAACAAGGTTTCTTTCGCGTGGATCGCGATATCCGACGCCTGACCGCGGAATCCGCCAGACACCTGATGGATCATGACGCGGGAATTTGGCAAACAAATGCGCTTGCCTTTGGTTCCGGCGGCAAGCAGAAAGGCACCCATGCTTGCGGCAAATCCGGTGCAAAGCGTCGTCACGTCAGGCTTGATGAACTGCATCGTGTCGTAGATGGCCAAACCGGCGGTAACCGATCCGCCCGGCGAATTAATGTAAAGCGAAATGTCTTTATCGGGATTATCCGACTCAAGGAACAGCATCTGTGCAACGATCAGGTTGGCGGTCGCATCGTTAACCTCGCCGACGAGAAAGATGACTCGCTCTTTCAGCAACCGCGAATATATGTCGAACGCACGTTCGCCGCGGCCCGATTGCTCAATCACCATCGGCACATAGCCCAAGCCCGATTCACCGTGGCCGTGACGGTCACCGGTATCCGCCGCCATCCCGGTCAAGTCAAACGCCTGCGATTGAAAATCGCCGAACCCTCTGGTGCTTCTCATTTGCGAACTATCTCCATTATTTCGTCGAACGACTGCGCCACCACTGAAACATCCATCGATTTCGCGGCCCATTCCACGACGTTCTCTTCCAGCACCATGGCTTCCACTTCCGCGAGGCGCGATTGATCGCTGTAGTACCAGCGAACCATTTGTTTAGGATCCTCGAAACTCTCCGCGTGTTCTTCGACGATTGCGCGAATCTGCTCCGGCTTGGCCCTCAATTCGTTCTGTTTTACAACTTCGTTCAATATCAATCCGAGCTTGACGCGTTTCTCGGCGCGCTCAACAAACAACTCAGGCGGCAATTGCAAATCCTTGGTGGTCATACCGCGCGCTTCGAGATCTTTGACCGCTTGTTCTTGCAACCGGCCGATCTCCATATCCACCAGCGATCGCGGCAATTCCAATTCCGAAACCGACGACAACGCCTCCATCACCTGATCCTTAGTTTTGGACTGAATGCGTTTTTTCAACTCCCGCTCAAGATTTGCCTTGATCTCGCCGCGCATTTTTGCGATATCGCCATCCGCCACACCGAGCGACTTGGCGAATTCAGCATCGACCGGCGGCAATATTGGCGCATTGACAACCTTGACGGTCACTGAAAATTGAGCGGTTTTGCCGGCCAAATCTTCCTGATAATCGGCGGGGAATGTCAGATCGAACGTCTTGGTGGCACCGCCCTCCATACCGAGCAGTGCGGCCTCGAAATCGGGAAGCATGCGGCCCTCGCCCAGCACGACACCGAAATTCTCGGCCTCGCCGCCTTTGAACGGCTCACCGTTCTGCGTCCCGCGAAAATCGATCACCATGAAATCGCCCATCACAGAGGCGCGCTCGACTTTGTCGTAGCTCGCGCGCTGTTTGCGCAAGGTCTCAAGCGTGTTGTCGATGTCGGCGTCAAGTACCGTTGCGGTCGGACGCACGAGTTTCATTCCGGAAAGCGAACCCAGTTTTACGTCCGGGTAGACTTCAAACGTGGCGCTGAACTCAAACTTGTCGGCGGACTCTCCGGAATTGGCCGGCGCAAAGCGTGGATATCCCGCTACACGATAGTTTTGTCCTTTGACCGCCTCGGCGAAACACTTTTGCACCGATTCCGACATGACTTCCTGACGGACCTGGAAACCGTATTGGTTGGCGACAATGTTGAACGGTACTTTCCCTGGCCGGAAACCGGACATTTTCGCGGTGCGCGCGATCTGCTTCAGCTTACTGGTGATTTGCGATTCGATGTCGACGGCCGGCAACGACAATATAAGGTTTCGTTCGAGGCGGCTGGGAATCGGGGCTGCCGAGGCAGTCGGGAGATTGGTTTGAGCTTGCATGAAAGTCCTTAGTGCTGTGTTTTCGCTTTGGGCGCAGGTTGGGTCGTGCGGCACCAGACCGCCATTGACGCAACCGCCAAAGAGCGATCAAGATTTTGATGATGGTGCGAAAGAAGGGACTCGAACCCCCACGCCGTGAGGCGCTGGAACCTAAATCCAGTGCGTCTACCAATTCCGCCACTTTCGCCCAGATTTGCAAGGCGCATTGTTGATTACTTACCGCGCGCATTTTACCTGAAACGGTACTCCATCGCGCGCGGAACGGCGCTTTTTTGTTCCCGTACGGTAAGTGAAAGTACTTGTTTTACAAATATAATTCGCCAACAAACCCCCTAAGCGTTCATTCCTTTCGCACGTGCCCGTCGATCACTACGAGAACTTTCCGGTCGCGTCCTGGTTGCTGCCGCGGCATCTTCGGCGGCCTATCGAGATCATCTACCATTTCGCCCGCAGCGCCGATGATTTCGCGGATGAAGGCGACCTGCCGGTTGCTGATCGATTGGCCCGTCTTGATGAATACCGACGAGAATTGGATCGCATCGCCGCGAACACCGAATCCACCCTGCCGCTATTTTCCGATCTTGCCGACATCATCCAGAAATACGAATTGCCGCATCAGCTATTTCACGATTTGCTCGATGCGTTTACGCAAGATGTCACGAAAACGCGCTATGTCGACTTTGCCGAATTGCGGGATTACTGCCGCCGCTCGGCGAATCCGATCGGCAGGTTGCTGCTGCACCTAAATTGCATCGTGACGCCGCAAAATCTGGCGTGGAGCGATTCAATCTGCTCCGCGTTGCAGCTCATCAATCATTGGCAGGATGTGGGAATAGACTGGCAAAAGAACGGTGGGGGACGGGTGTATCTTCCCCAGGACGAGCTTGCAAGATTCGGGCTAACCGACCACGACATCGCGCATCAATCAAACCATGACGCCTGGGAAAAAATGATGGCGTTCCAATGCGCCCGCGCGCGCGACATGATGGAGCATGGTCGCCCGCTTGGCCGCGTGATGCCCGGTCGCATGGGGGCGGAGCTGCGAATGATGATTGCGGGCGGTCTCGCGATTCTGGATAAAATTGACTCGGTTCGTGGTGATGTCTTCCGCCATCGACCGCGCCTCAATCGCTGGGATTGGCTCAAAATCGCGCCGCGCGCACTGATATCGACATGACACCCGACGAGTACTGTCAAAACAAAGCCGCAAAAAGCGG
>JANPBQ010000128.1:0-13038 GCA_031430555.1 Betaproteobacteria bacterium | reverse complement strand
TTACTCATATTCATGCAAAAGTTCGCCTCATCGATACTCGCACTGTTGATCCTTGCCGCCGGGAATCTGGCCTCCGCGGCGGCGATCAACGACGCGGCGACAGCCTACGCACACACGGATCGCCTTATCGTGCGCATGAAGTCCCGCACGGTCGCGCAGAATGCTCTTTCCGATGCCGACCATGCCGCCGCACGCGAGCGCATCGGCCGCAAGTTGCAATCAATGACGCCGGAAGCCATTCGACCGTTGCGCACCATGGGTGATGGCGCGCAGATCCTCAAACTCAATCGCCGCTTGCCTTTGCATGAAGTGAATCGGATCGCGGCGGTTCTCGCCAAAGATCCCGAGGTTCTCGATGTCGTCCCCGACCGTTTGTTCTTTCCGCAAGCGACCCCCAACGACACGCTCTATCCGCTGCAATGGAATCTCACGCAGGCAAGCGGCATCAACATGCCCGCCGCGTGGGATATCAGCACCGGCTCGCCGAGCATGGTGATCGCGGTGCTCGATACGGGTTACCTGAATCACACCGATCTCGCGGCCCGCTGGATCGGCGGCTACGATTTCGTCAATCTTGCCGAGCGCAGCAACGACGGCAATTTGCGCGATGCCGACCCGACCGACCCGGGCGACTGGGTGACGGCAGCCGAAGCGGCAATCGGGCAGCCGCTCGCCAATTGCCCAATCACCGACAGCCGCTGGCACGGTACGGCCATGGCCGGCATCATCGCCGCTAACGCGAACAATGCAAGCGGCATCGCCGGCATCAACTGGAATTCCAAAATTCTGCCGGTGCGGGTGGTCGGCAAATGCGGCGGCTATGAATCCGACATCATCGACGGTATGCGCTGGGCGGTCGGCATTGCGGTGCCGAGCGTGCCGAACAATCCCAACCCGGCGAAAATTCTCAATGTGAGTTTGGCGGCCGTGGGGGCTTGCAGTGCCGCGTATCAAAGCGCGATCGACGACGTGACCAATAAGGGTGCCGCGATCATTGTCGCGGCCGGCAACAACGCCTCGCCCGCGAGCAACTATTCGCCCGGCAATTGCAACGGTGTGACCACCGTCGGCGCGGTGGACAAGTTTGGCGGGCTGCCGCAAACCTACGCCAACACCGGTGCCGAAATTTCGTTGTCGGCGCCGGGTGGCAGCAGCGGTGCGCTCAATATGATCGCCACCACGCACGACGGCGGCACCATGGTTGCGCTGAATGATTCCGTCTATACCGGCCTCACCGGTACCAGCATCTCGGCCGCGCATGCGAGCGGAGTGGCGAGCCTGATGCTCGGCGTGAACGCGACCCTGAAGCCGATTCAGGTGCAGAACATTTTGAAGTTTTCCAGCCGCGCATTTCCCATTGCGGTGCCGCTTGGCAGCACTGCGGATTGCAATACCTCTCTCTGCGGTGCCGGCATTCTGGAAGCCACCAAAGCGTTGCAATCGGCAAAAGCCTTTACCGGCAATGTCCCGCAGGTGGTGGGTTCCGCGCGCAGCCGGGGATTGCGCTCGGACGGCCAGGTATTCGAGTGGTCCGGCGGCGTCACCAATACGACCCAGCGCAGCGATATCAGTAACGTCGCCCTACTGGCGACCGCCACCGATCACACGCTCGCCCTGCGTACCGATGGAACGGTTTGGGCCTGGGGCAATACCAGCAACGGCAACGATTCCGGCCAACTGGGCAACGGCACCAAGACCAATTCCACGCTGGCGATCCCGGTGCCCGGCATGAGCGGAGTGGCGTCGATCGCGGCGGGCCATCTGTTTTCACTGGCCGCGAAGATTGATGGCACGGTATGGGCCTGGGGTACCAACGGAGATGGCCTGGGGGACGGCACCACGGCGCAACACTTGTCGCCGATACAGGTGCCGGGCCTGACTGGCGTCGCCAAAGTGGCGAGTTCGATGCAACTCAACAACGGGTACATGCTGGCGGTCAAGCATGATGGCACTTTGTGGGCATGGGGCTACAACCAAACTGGCCAGCTTGGCGATGGCACGACCATCGATCGGCTGTCGCCGGTGCAGGTGACGGGGCTCAATAACGTGGTATCGGCCGCGGCCGGCCAGCTTCACACCATCGCGCTGCTGCGCGATGGCACCGTCTGGACGTGGGGATACAACAACGCTGGACAACTGGGCGACGGCACCACCACCAATCGCTCGACACCGGCGCAAGTGGCGGGGCTTACCAATGTGATTGCCATTGCGGCGGGGGGCATCCATTCGCTCGCACTCAAGGCCGACGGCACGCTGTGGGGGTGGGGCCGCAATACGTCGAACCAGTTAGCCGACGGCACCACCATCGATCGCCTGACCCCGGTGCAGGTCGGCGCGCCCAGTGGTATCGCGTCCATTGGTGCAGGGAATGCCATGTCGATGGTCATCCGGACCGACGGCAGCGTCTATTCCTGGGGAAGCTGGACGGTAGTTTCCGTGATCGTCGGTTCACCCGTGCCGGTGATCGTGCTGGGCACCGGCGGCGTGGGCACGCTCAACCTGGACCTGAATGCGATGGCCTTCGCGTCGCGGGTCGATATCGTGACCAGCACCTTGCTGCAATCGAACATCATCGTCGTCTCCGGTATCGCCAACGGCAGCGCCATCAGCGTGACCGGCGGCGACTACAAGATCGACTCCGGCAGCTTCACCAACGTGGCGGGCACCATCAATAACGGGCAAACGCTGACGTTACGGCAGACATCGGCAGCCAGTTGCAATACCACGACCACCACGACCGTCACCATAGCCGGCCTCACTGGTGGCGCACGCAGTTTTAGCGTCACCAGCATCCCCTGCGATACCACACCGAATGCGCTCGGCATATTCGCAACAAAGGCCAATGTGCCGCCCGGCAGCGTGCAAACCTCAAACGCTATCACCATCACCGGCATCAACGGCCCGACACCGATCAGCGTCGGCGGCGGCGAGTATGCCTTGTCGCCCTGCACGGCCGGTTTTACCAGCATGGCCGGCTTCGTCACGCTCAATCAAAGTGTCTGTGTGCGGCAAACGGCGGCGGCCACGGCCAACAGTGTCACCAGCGCGACCTTGACCGTGGGGCCATTGAGCACGAGCTATCACGTCATCACCGCGCCCGCGCCTGGGTTCAGCACGCCGATGCAATTGACGGCCTACACGACGAGCACGGGGCTTCGGTCCGATGGTACGGTCCACGATTGGACGACGGCCACGAGCTCGACGCCGCGCCTCGATATCAGCGGCGTGACGCGTATCGCGGCGGGTTTAAGCCACACCTTGGCCCTGCGAAACGATGGCAACGTCTGGGTGTGGGGCAGTGGCACTTTCGGCATGTTGGGAGACGGCACGACGGGAGCATCGGGGAGCGCGCGACCAGTACCGGGTTTAAACGATGTCGTTTCCATCGCTGCGGGGAACCAGTTTTCGCTCGCCGTCAAAGCCGACGGCACGGTCTGGGCATGGGGCGACGGTGCCAGCGGCAAGCTGGGTGACGGTACCTCGCTTGATCGGTTGACGCCGGTGCAAGTCGCCGCACTCACGGGCGTGGTGAGCGTGGCGAGCTCTGGCGAGGCCCACCACGCGCTCGCGCTCAAGACCGATGGCACGGTGTGGGCCTGGGGCAACAACGGCGACGGGCAATTGGGTGTTGGATCAACCACCGATCAATTGGTGCCTGTGCAGGTGAGTAGTCTCACGAATGTGACGACGATTGTCGCGGGCACGACTTTCTCGCTCGCGCTGAAAGCCGATGGCAGCGTGTGGGCCTGGGGCAATAACGCCAACGGGCAATTGGGCGACGGTACGACCACGAACCGATTGGTGCCAGTACTGATGACTGGCCTCAACAACGTGGTGGCAATGGCAGCAGGTGGTTTCCACGCGTTGGCACTAAAGAGCGACGGCAGCGTTTGGGCGTGGGGCCTAAACAACAAAGGTCAATTGGGTGACGGCACGGTGACGAGTAGATTGGTGCCGGCACAGGTCAGCGCACTCGCCAATGTCGTGGCCATTGGCGCGGGCAACACGTTATCGCTGGCGACAAAGACCGACGGCAGTGTCTATATTTGGGGGGGCGGCAGCGTATGGACCTCGCTGCCTGCCTTGGTGCTCGGCGTAAGCGGGGCAGGCACGCTGCATTTGAACGCGCAATCCATGACTTTCACGCCGCGCACCGACATGGCACTTTCCACACCCAATGTTCAATCGAACGCGATCATTGTCAGCGGCATTGCCAACGGTAGTGCGATCAGCGTGACAGGAGGCTCGTACAAGATCGATGCCGGCGCCTTTGTCACGACCGCAGGTACCATCAACGATGGCCAGTTCCTGACGCTCCGGCAGACAGCGGCGGCGACCTGCGGCACGACGGCGCTCACTACCATCACGATTGCCGGGCTGCCAGGCGGTCCACGCAGTTTCAGCGTGACGACCATCGCTTGCGACAATATCCCCGATGCGCTCGGGGATCTGGTCACACAGGCCAATGTGCCATTGCTGAGTGTGCGCACGTCAAACAACATCACCGTAAGCAGCATCAACGGGCCAACACCGATCAGTGTGGCGGGCGGCGAATTCGCGATCAGTTGCACCGGCACCTTTTTGACCTCCGGCACGATCAAAAACAATCAGTCGGTGTGCGTGCGGCAAACCGCCTCGGCCTCACTCGACACGTTAACCACAGCGACGTTGACGGTCGGCCCGCTCAGCACGCCATTCCATGTCATCACCGCACCCGCCATTGCGCTCGCGGTGCCGCCACAAGTGGCGGCCTACACCACCAGCAAGGGATTGCGCTCGGATGGCACCGTGTTCGAGTGGAATTCGAGCGCCAATTCGGTCGTGCAACGCGCGGACATCAGCGGCGTGAAAAAATTGGTGGTCGGTACCGTACACACGTTGGCGTTACGCACCGACGGCAGCGTATGGGCGTGGGGTCAGAATGGTGCGGGTCAATTGGGTGACGGCACGACGACGGGATCAAACGCGGCGCGAATGGTGCCGGGGCTCGGCGGCATGGTCTCGGTGGCGGCGGGAAACCTGTTCTCGCTCGCGGTAAAAGACAACGGGACGGTGTGGGCCTGGGGCGATAATTTTTATGGCGCGCTGGGCGATGGCACCTCGGTTGATCGCCTGACGCCGGTGCAATTGGCGGGGATCAGTGGCGTGGCGCAAGTGGCAGCCTACAGTCTCGGCAATTTTTCGTTGGCACTCAAAGCCGACGGCACCGTATGGGCATGGGGCCAGAACAATTCGGCGCAATTGGGCGATGGCACCTTCACCACCCGAACCACGCCCGCGCCGGTCACCGGCCTCAACAATGTCACGGCGCTGGCTGCAGGCAGTGGTCATTCGCTGGCGCTGAAAGCCGATGGCACGGTGGCGGCGTGGGGCGGCAATTTCTATGGCGCGCTGGGCGATGGCACATTTGTCAGTCGTTCGACCCCGGTTGCCGTCGTGGGCCTCACCAACGTGATCGCCATTGCGGCGGGAAATACCCACTCGCTCGCATTGAAAGCCGACGGCACGGTCTGGGCCTGGGGTGAAAACACCACGCAGCGATTGGGTGATGGCACCACCATCAACCGATCCACGCCGGTGCAAATGAACGGGATGAGCAACATCCAGGCGATTGGCGCGGGATCGACCTACACCATCGCCGTCAAGGCCGATGGCAGCGTGCTGGAGTGGTACGGTACCAATGTCTCGACTGCGCCGGTGCTGGTGCTCGGAATTGCCAGCGCAGGCACGCTCAACCTCGACTTGACCGCAGGTGTGTTTACGCCGCGCGTCAATATCGCGCTTGCCGCCGTCGTGCAATCGAATGCGATCCGCGTGACCGGCATTGCGAACGGCAGCGCGATATCGGTGACCGGCGGGCTTTACAAGATTGACTCGGGCGCATTCACCGGCACGGCGGGCACGATCAACGATGGCCAGATGTTCACGCTGCAACAAACCGCGTCGGTGACGTGCGGCACCACGACGATTGCGACGGTGACGATCGCAAGCCTTCCGGGTGCAACGCGCGAATTCAGCGTGACCACGCTGCCGTGCGACAACACGCCGAATCCGCTCGCCGATTTATTGACGCAGGCGAGCGTTGCCATCGGCAGCGCGCGTACCTCGAACGCGATCACCGTCACCGGCATCAACGCGCCGGTCGCGATCAGTGTCGCGGGCGGCGAATATTCGATCGGCTGCACGGCGACCTTCACCCCGACCGCCGCAACGATTGCGAACAACCAAACCGTGTGTGTGCGCCACACCGCAGCGGCTAGCGCCGACACCGTCACCACCGCGACACTCTCGGTCGGCCCGCTTAGCACCATCTTCCGCGTCATCACAGCGGCGGCACCTGGGTTCACTGCCACGCCGACAATTTTTGTCGGTGGCATTCACAGCGCGCTGCGTTCCGATGGTCTTGTCTTCACCTGGGGCACCAACCCGGTGGTGCGCAATGACATCAGCGGCGTGGTGAAGTTGGCGGCGACGGGTAGCAACGCGCTCGCGGTGCGCACCGATGGCACGGTATGGGCGTCGGGCAGCAACACCCAAGGCCAATTGGGCGATGGCACCCTCACCGCCTCGACGACCACCAAGCCGGTGCCGGGATTGACCGGTGTCGCGGGGGTCGCGCTGGGAAATCAGTACGCGCTGACGATGAAGACCGATGGCAGCGTGTGGGCATGGGGCGATAACACTTTCGGCCAATTGGGCGATGGCAGCACGATCGACCGCGCGACACCAACACAAGTGCCCGGCCTTTCGGGGGTTGCACAAGTTGCGGCGAGCGAATCAAGCGCCTTTGCATTGAAAACCGACGGCACGCTGTGGGCTTGGGGCCGCAACGACTATTTGCAGTTGGGCGTCGGCTCCAGTGGCAACCGGGTTTCGCCGGTGCAGCTGCCCGGGCTTGCCAACATCACGGCGATCGCGATGGGGCAAAGCATCGCGCACGGCCTCGCGCTGCGCGCCGATGGCACCGTGTGGGCCTGGGGCCAAAACACCGCCGGGCGGCTCGGCGATGGCACGCTCACGAACCGCGCCTCGCCGGTGCAAGTGGCGGGCCTCAACAACGTGGTGGCGATCGCGGCCGGGTACAACGCCTCGTTCGCGGTGAAAAACGACGGCACCGTTTGGGCCTGGGGAAGCAACGCCTATGGCCGCTTGGGCGACGGCACACTGATCGACCGCTTGACACCGGTGCGGGTGCTCGGCATTGCCGACGCGGCGCTGGTCGCTTCGGGCGACGTGAGCGGCAATTCGTACGCGATGCGTGCCGATGGCTTGGTCTTTCAATGGGGCTCCAATAAATTGCAACCGGCCGCCTTACCCGGCGTGGGCGGTGTCGGCATTTTCGATCTGATTATCAACGGCCTCACGCCCGATCCCTTCAGCTTCCTGCCAGTATTCGGCGCGCAGACGATGAGCCCGATTGTCTCCAGCGCCATCAAAGTCACCGGTCTCGGCACGCCATCGCCGATCACCGTGACGGGCGGCGAATATTCGATCAACGGCGGCACGTTCACTTCATCCGCCGGCGTGGTGGTCAACAATGATCTGGTGCGCGTGCAGGTGATGTCCGCGAGCGCCTTTGAAACACTCACCTCGGCGACCGTCACCATCGGCGGCGCAGTCGGCCAGTCTTCAACCTTCTTCGTCTACACCCGCCGCGATCCGGCGCGCCCGGCGTCGACACCGGCGGTATCGCTCGGTGAAGGCCACACGATTCTGCTCAACGCGAAAGGCACCGCCTTCGGCTTCGGCTACAACGGCAACGGCCAACTCGGCAACGGCACCACCTTCAGCACGCCCAGGCCGACACCGGTTTCCGGCGTGGCCAACGTGTTGCAAGTCGCGTCCGGCGCCAATCATGCGTTGGCAATTCTCAACGATGGATCGTTGCGCGCATGGGGCTTCAATGCGGGTGGGCAACTGGGCGACGGCAGTGGCGTCAACAGCTCGACGATCGCAGTGACGGTATCGGGCCTCACGTTTGTGAAATCCATTTCGGCGGGCCGCGATCATTCGCTCGCATTGCGCGCCGACGGCACCGTCTGGGCGTGGGGTCTCAACATCGAGGGGCAAATCGGCGATGGTTCAATGTCCAGTTCGCAGCCGGTACCGATTCAGATTCCCGGCCTCACCAGTGTAATCGCCATCGCGGCCGGCGACCGCCACAACCTTGCGCTGCTCGCGAGCGGACAAGTGATGGCCTGGGGTGCGAACGAATCCGGGCAGTTGGGCGACGGCACCACCACCGAGCGGCGCGTGCCGACGGCGATCCCTGGGCTGTTCGGCGTAACCAACATCGCCGCCGGCGGTGCGCACAGCCTCGCGATCAAAAACACCGGTACC
This sequence comes from Betaproteobacteria bacterium, assembly GCA_031430555.1. Taxonomy (GTDB): domain Bacteria; phylum Pseudomonadota; class Gammaproteobacteria; order Burkholderiales; family Usitatibacteraceae; genus UKL13-2. The sequence goes on along the minus strand of JANPBQ010000128.1, from coordinate 4,698 downwards.
GCGTGGGCATGGGGTGCGAATGGTTTCGGCCAGCTCGGCAATGGCAGCAACGCGAACAGCAGTGTGCCAGTGCAAATCACCAGTCTTGGCAGCAGCGTCGGTTTGATCGCAGCCGGCGAAAGCCACAGCATGGCGGTGATTTCCGGTGGCGCGCTCTACACTTGGGGTGCCAATGCGAACGGTCAATTGGGTGATGGCGCGAGTGCGTCGCGAAACGTGCCGTTCGCTGTTGTGGTGCCGACGTTCGTGATCGCCATCGATGCCGGTGGGGGTCATAGTGCAGCGATCAGCAAGCGCGGCAAGTTGTACCTCTGGGGCGACAACGCTTTCGGCCAGGTCGGCAACAAGAGCGGCAACTACAACCCCGCCACCAGCGGCGCAAACGTGTTGCAGGGGAACTCGCTGATTTCAACCGTCGCGCAGGCGGCGGGCAGTTCCACCGGGACATCGAGTTCATCGGGCAGTGCGGTACTGGAAATCGCCGAAATCGCGACCGGCTATGATTTCCGTACGGTGACCTTGAATACGCTTGCAACGGCGCTGGGTAAATTCAAGAATCAGGCGTTGACCGACGACATCACCGACATCGTGCTCACCGTCACAGGCCCCGGCTTCAGTCAGCAATCAAGCACTTGCGGGATGACGCTCACCGCCGGCACGGAATGCGACTTCAGTCTGGGCTTCATGCCGACGGTCGCGGGCGATGCGGTCGGTGAATTGCAGGTGGCCTCGAATCTGGTCGGCTCGCCTGAACGGCGCTCTTTGTTTGGTACGGGTCTCGCGCCGATGTCGCCCGGCATGAGTATCAATGCGACCGCCGGGGAAACCTATCTCGCCTTCTCACCGCAGACGATCGGCAGTGTAAGTGAGGCCGCCGACATCGTCATCACCAATACTGGTTCGGTCGCCTTGGTGATCAGCAGCGTGAGCCTCACCACCGGCGCGGGCGAATTCGGCGTACCGGGAAATTGCACCACCACCATCGCGGTCAATTCGAGCTGCACCTTGGCGGTCACGTTCACACCGACCGTGGCGAGCGCCATCAACGCGCAACTCAGCATCGTCAGCAACGCGCCCAACAACGGCACCCAGATCGTGGCGCTTTCCGGCACCGGCGTCGGCAACACCGGTGGCGGCGGGCTCGCGCTCAACGCCGCGTTCTCCCGAAAATTGCACAACACGGTGCCGTACGACGTGACGATCGACATCAACAAGACCATCGCGCAGGCGGTGTCTGTGGAACCGCGTACGAACGGTAGCGGCCATCAAATCGTATTTCGGTTCAGCCAGCCGGTGACGCAACCGGGTACCGCCGTGGTGGTCGATCAGAACAACCTGCCGATCGGCAACGTGGTCAACGTCGCCGGGGTTGTGGGGGCCAGCAACGACGTTGCGGTGACGATCAATGGCATACCGGACAAACAGCGCGTGACGGTTACGCTCAGCAACGTGAACGGCATTGTGGCGAGTTACCCGGTGTCGATCGGCTTCCTGATCGGCGACGTGACGGGCAGCCGCGCCGTGAACGCGGCCGATATCAGTGCGACGAAAGTGCGTAGCGGGCAGGCGATGAGCAACGCTACCGCGCGCTTCGACATGAACCTGTCGGGTGGCATTAATGCGCAGGATTTGTCGATGGTGAAGGCGCGGGCGGGGGTGGTGCTGCCATAGTGCGCAATCAAAATTCCAAATCGCGGATTTGTCCACGAGGGGCAACAAAAAGCCCGCATCACGCGGGCCCATTGTTTAGGCGAAATGCCGCCGTAAATTGATTACTGCCGTGTCAACTTCTTATCGACAATTTTGATCTTGTCGCCCACTTTGTAGGCCGTTGCCGCGTTGTAGGTGAAAGTGCGGGTTTCGCCGGTTTCCAGCTTGACGATGACCTGATATTGCGTCTTGGATTTGGCGTTTTTTTCGACCTGATGGCCCGCGTAGGCACCTCCCGCAGCACCTGCGACGGTGGCCACGTCCTTGCCGCGTCCGCCACCGACCTGATGACCCAGCACACCGCCGAGTACTCCGCCGGTTACAGCGCCCAGGCCCGTACCTTCGCCTTTCACGTTGATGGTCTTCATGTCGGTCACGACGCCGCAATGGTTGCAAGCGGCGAATGCGGCATTGGCCATCATCATGCCGGCGACCACTAAAATTGTGCGGATGGTTTTCATGTCAATTCCTTTCAAGAGAAATTCCTTAGCGCGACAATCATAGCGCAGGATGCGGGGCACCATTGCATTTAACGGCTCAATCGGCGAATGGTTTACCGTTCACTTATCGCTCAATGTCGCCCGCCCGTAACTGCGGAAACAAAATTACATCACGTATTGAGGCGCTGTCGGTGAGCAACATCACCAGCCGATCAATGCCGATGCCTTCACCCGCCGTCGGCGGCATGCCGTATTCCAAGGCGCGCACATAATCGGCGTCGTAGTGCATCGCTTCGGCGTCGCCGGCGTCTTTCTGCTGTACTTGCTCCATGAAGCGCGCGGCCTGATCCTCGGCGTCGTTCAATTCGGAGAATCCATTGGCGATTTCGCGGCCCGCAATGAATAGCTCAAAGCGATCGCAGACGGCGGGATTCTTGTCGTTGCGGCGCGACAAGGGGGAAGTCTCGGCCGGGTACGAAATCAGAAACGTCGGCTGAATCAATTTCGATTCGGCGGCGGCTTCAAACAATTTCAATTGCAGCGTACCAACCGTGTCGCTTTCCTTGGCACCTTCGCCATGCGCATGGATCCTATCGATCAACACCGCCTTGTCGTTGAAATCGATGCCGGCCAATTCGGGCGCGTATTTTTTCACCGCGTCCACCATCGTCAGTCGATCGAACGGCTTGCCGAAATCGATGTCCATACCTTGATAATTCAGCAACGTCTTGCCGAGAACCTTGGTCGCGATATCGCGGAACATGTCTTCGGTGAATTGCATGAGGTGTTCGTAATCGCGCCACGCGATGTAGAACTCCATCATCGTGAATTCCGGATTGTGGCGCACCGACATGCCCTCGTTGCGGAAATTCCGGTTGATCTCGAACACGCGCTCGAATCCTCCGACCACGAGCCGCTTCAAGTAAAGCTCCGGCGCGATCCGCAGGAACAATTCCATATCGAGCGTGTTGTGGTGTGTCTTGAACGGTCGTGCGGCCGCACCACCGGGAATCGGATGCATCATCGGCGTCTCGACCTCAAGGTAGCCGTGCTGCACCATGAACTCGCGCATCGTTTGCACGATCTTCGAGCGCATCACAAACGTTGCACGAACGTCCGGGCTCATGATCAAATCGACATAGCGCATGCGATAACGCTGTTCGGTATCGGTGAGTCCGTGGAATTTTTCCGGCAGGGGGCGGATCGATTTGGTGATGAGGCGCACCGATTTCACATGAATCGATAACTCGCCGGTTTTGGTTTTGAAAATGTATCCCTCGGCACCGACGATATCGCCCAGATCGAGGCGCTTGAACGATTCCATCGCCGCTTCGCCGATTTCGTTCAGCGACACGTAAAGCTGAATGCGACCGGAGGCATCCTGAATCGTCGCAAACGCGGCCTTGCCCATCACTCGTTTCAGCATGACGCGACCGGCGACTTTCACGTCGTTGTGTGCGGCTGCTTCGAGTTCTTCTTTGGTCTTTGCGCCGTGCGTTGCATGCAAGTCGGCCGCCACATGTTCCGGGCGGAAATCGTTGGGAAACGCGATGCCGTTTGGGCTGGATGCGCGCAACGCTTTCAGCTTCTCGCGGCGTTCGGCGATGACATGGTTTTCGTCTTGCGGGGGTGTTTGATTGTCGTCGGACATGATGTTCGTTTCTGGCGATGGTAATTTGTTGACGTGGCGTTACGCTGACTTGTACGAGATCAGCCCAATGCCCGCGAGGCAAAGCAATACGCCGCTGACTTTCGCAACGGAAAATGACTCACCGAAAGAAAGCGCACCGATCAGCAGCGTGGAAATCGCCACCACTGCTGCCGTCGTGACAAACGCAGTCGAGAGTTCACCGCCTGCGCGGTAGGCGAGCAGGAAGCCGATCTCGATCAGCACGATGCTGATCGCGACACCGAAAACCGCCCAATTGAGCTTGGCCCATTCTTCGGTCAAGGTGCCGGCAACCGGAAACAGCCAGAACAGCGGCAACGTCGCGAGCGCCGCAACCAGATAAAACACCATCAGTGAAATGATCGGGTGCGCGCCGGCGGCCACGCTTTTTTGCGTGACGTGATACAGCACCTGTCCGGTGACGGCAATGACCAACGCCAACAGCAATCCGACTTTCATCACACTCCCTGTTTCAGGCTGGCTTCGATGAATTCATCCAGATGCCCATCGAGTACCTTTTGCGTATTGCCTGTTTCGTAATTGGTACGCAAATCCTTGATGCGCGACTGATCGAGCACGTACGAGCGAATCTGATGTCCCCAGCCGATATCGGTTTTCGAATCTTCCAGTTTTTGCTGATCGCTCTGGCGCTTGCGCAATTCAAGTTCGTACAGTTTTGCTTTCAGCATCGACATCGCTTCGGCGCGGTTGCGATGTTGCGAGCGGTCACTTTGGCATTGCACCACCACGCCGGTCGGCGCGTGAGTGATGCGCACGGCTGAGTCGGTTTTGTTGATGTGCTGGCCACCCGCACCCGAGGCGCGGTAGGTGTCGACGCGCAGGTCGGCCGGGTTGATATCGATCTCGATGGAGTCATCC
>JANPBQ010000127.1:0-3079 GCA_031430555.1 Betaproteobacteria bacterium | reverse complement strand
CGCACCGAAGGAAGGCGCGATCACGACACGGATGCCAAAATCGTACAGCGCCCATGCAGCGCCCTCGCGTGAACTGCCGCAGCCGAAGTTTTCACCTGCGAGCAGGATTCGTGCGTTGCGATACGGTGCACGATTGAGCACAAACTCGCTGCGTTCGGCGCGGCTCTCGACGGGGCCATCCTTAAAGCGCCAATTCGCGAACAGACGCTTTCCCAATCCGGCCTTACCGACCGTGGTCATCTCGCGCGAAGGAATGATCGCGTCGGTATCGATATTGGCGCGCAATAGAGGCGCTGCGGGGCCGCGTATGACGGTGATCGGCTCCATGTTCAGGGCACCCAACCGACAAAATACTTTTCGATTACTTCGCGTTCGCCCTGAGCCTGTCGAAGGGCCCCGTGCATCCGGCCCTTCGACAGGCTCAGGGCGAACGGTGTCTTTTGATTGCACAAAGAGTTTTCCCGCACGACGTGCATTTCGCCCTCCGCGCGCCGGCAGAACATCATGACTGGCATCTTCATATCTTCAATTCTTTCGCACTGCCGATGCGCCCCAACACCGCCGAAGCCGCTACCGTGGCGGGACTCGCCAAGTGGGTGCGGACACCTGGGCCTTGTCGCCCCTCGAAATTGCGGTTGGTCGTGGAAATCACCCGGCGTGCGCCGCCGAAACTATCGCCGCCGACATAAAAGCACAACGAGCAACCCGATTCGCGCCACTCGAATCCGGCGTCCTTGAATATACGGTCAAGACCCTCGGCCTCGGCGGCCTGCTTCACCGAGGTCGAACCGGGCACGCACAATGCCTTGATGCCCGCCGCCACTTTCCGGCCCTGCAATACCCTCGCAGCCTCGCGCAAATCCGACAGACGCGCATTGGTGCATGAGCCGATAAATGCGGCGTCGATCGGAATGGAATTCAAGCGGTCGCCCGGGCGCAAGTCCATGTACTGAAGTGCACCTTCCATCGCGCGGGCTTGCGGGGGCTCGGTCGCACTTCGCGGATCCGGCACCACACCTTCGACACCAACCACATGCTGCGGACTCGTCCCCCAGGTCACCTGCGGTGACAACGTCGAAACATCGATCTGCACATCGCGGTCGAATACGGCAGCATCATCGCTGCGCAGTGTTTTCCAATGTGCCACCGCGCGATCCCACAGTTCTCCTGTCGGCGCGTGCGGTCGACCGCGCAGATATTCGATCGTCATTACATCCGGCGCGATAATACCGGTGAACGCGGCGAATTCAATGGCCATATTGCAAAGGGTCATACGGGCTTCCACCGGCAGCGCTGAGATGGCGCTGCCGAAAAATTCGATCGCATAACCCGCGCCACCGGAAGCGCCGTATTTGCCGATGAGCGACAGCACCAGATCTTTCGCAAATACGCCTTCAGCCAGTCGGCCTTCGCAACGAATCCGCATGGTTCTTGGCCGACACTCCTCAACCGTTTGTGTCGCCAACGCCTGCTCGATGCCGCTTGAACCCACACCCCACGCGAGCGCACCCAAGCCGCCCAGTGTGCACGTGTGCGAATCACCGCACACGATTGTGGCACCAGGTTGTGCAATGCCCTGCTCGGCCGCAATCACATGCGTGATGCCCTGGCGCGGATCGTTGATATCGAAGAACGTGATCGCGGCCTCGCGCGCGCCATCACGCATCGCGCGGATGAATTCGTCACCACCTTTGAATTTCGTCGCGTCTCCGCGCCCAGGATCGGTATCGACGATGTGATCGATGGTGGCGAACGCGAGTTGCGGGCGGCGCACGGCAATCCCTGATGTCTTCAAGGTGCGCAACGCAACCGCGCCCGAGCGTTCATGCAGGAACACGCGGTCGATATGCAACAGGTTGATCCCATCGCCCAAGTCGGCGACGAGATGCTCATCCCACAGTTTGTCGATCAGCGTGCGCGGCATGATAGTCAGGCGGACTATGTCGGCGCCGATTTCACGCCGCGGGCACCGGCTTGATCTCGCGCTTAATACGCGTCGATGCAATCCACGCAAGTGTCACCCGCCCGACCCCCACCTGAGGCGCGACAGCGTGGCGCTTGCATCGGTCGAACCACCATTTTCCGATCAAGCCCATCCCGCCCGCCTGCGCGCAATCGCGTGCGCGCATGCGGGACAACCGTGATCGCGACTCGATTTGGGTAGTGTAAATTTGTCCGGACATTTAGCCAGTGTACTAAACAAATGAAATCCACCGCCAACCCGCGTTACCGGCAAATCGCCACCGAGCTTCGCGCCAATATTTCGCGCGGCAAGTTCGCCGTCGGCACGCTGCTGCCGACCGAAACTCAGTGAGATCAAGCGCGGATTGCCGTTGCTATCCAAACACGAAGGCGTGTGGGACGGTTGGTATCGCCACTACGATCCCGACGGCAACAAAGTCGATGAACACCGCTCGCGGCTGGTGTGCCGGTTTCCCGACGACGGCCCGCACCCCTACCATCAAACCAACCACTACAGTTGGGCCGACGGCCGAAAAGAAGTGCGCGACTTCCCCGCCGAATACCGCGACAACCGCATGTGGTTCGACAATGAACTCATCACCGGCTGGGCGGCCGCAGTCGGACTCGACGACTTCCATCGCAGCGTGATGCTGTATTGGAAACGCAAAGGCGACGACGATTTGTATCTCTACGAAATGATTCATATGTCTGATTGCGGAAAATATCGGCACCGCGTCTGGCACGGGTACCGCGCGGGGCGGATTGTGTCGCGGACGCTGATCGACGAGGAGCGCGTATCGCATGAATGGCGGCAGATCGAGGGTGAGTCGTTTGCGGGCGATGCGCTGAGTCGTTAACTGCGTAGCCAATCGAAGGTGCATGGGTCGATCAGACAAACACAAGCATTGGCGCGGCTCTAAGAGCACTTGTCCCTGAAGAAGCGCGCAAAATGGCGCGTTGTGCTGACGGGTACTTCTATTGATCCGGCAATTGAACATGTTGAACTGACTTCAATTATTTCCTTCCCCCGCGTAGGCGGGGGGCCAAGTTTCGTAGCGGAAATGCAGAAAACTTGGATCCCCGCCTACGCGGGGAAAGGGCGCGCTTCAACATATTT
>JANPBQ010000126.1:0-12045 GCA_031430555.1 Betaproteobacteria bacterium | reverse complement strand
GCGGAAAAACTCAGTCGAAACCAGCCCGCCAATTGGGACGCACGATTTTCCGAGGCAGGTTATGCCTATGGCACCCTGCCTAATGACTTTCTGGCGTCGGTAGTGAATCAATTGCCGATGGGTGATGCGCTTTGCCTCTGCGAAGGTGAGGGCCGCAACGCCACGTTTCTTGCTGCGCGCGGTTTCAATGTGACGGCGGTCGATTTTTCGCCGGTGGCGCTGGCAAAGGCCGAGGCGCTTGCAAGCGAACGCGGGGTCTCAATGCGAACGGCGTGCCACGATCTCGATGGCTTCGATCCCGGCGAATCGCGATGGGATCTGGTGACGATGATTTTTGGTCAACCTGAACCGCCGATTCGTCGCGCGCTATACGCGAGACTGCGCAGTTGTCTGCGACCGGGTGGCGCGTTTGTGCTTGAAACCAAGGCGGAAGTGGGTGCCAACGCCGAGAGCCGCTACCCGGGTGCCTTGATTCTTCAGAGCGAACTCATCGGCCTTGAATGCCAAATCGCGCGCGATCAAACGCGGCCATTGAAAGAAGGCCGTTATCACGATGGCATGCATCGGACGGCGCAGATTCTAGCGTTCAAACAATAGCGCGCCCGACAAGTCATGAAACACAAGCACTGGCGAGGCGTTTCGGCGTAAAACGCCTGAAGAACCGCGCTGATGCTCGTGTTTACACGATTTTGGCAACGGCGTTTTGTTTCATGCGCCGCGACTCATACGCCTTCAAATGCGTGTACGCCACCATGAGCATCGTGTCGTCAACACCATGCTTACGCGCCTTTTCCAACATGAAGCCGACGATATGATCGGCCTCGATCGGGCCTCCGGCCTCAAGGTCGCGCAGCATCGACGCGGTGAGTGTTGAACCAGTGGAGCTCAATACATTTTCAAATCGCGCGGCGATGTCGGGGCGCGGCGCATAGCCTTCGTGCGTGGCGACGGCGACGCTTGCCTCCACATAGCGCTGCAGCAGGGTGCCGCCATCGGGTGCCGCGAGAATGTCGCCGATCGGTGCGCGCATCAGGCAGGTCATTCCGGCCAATGTCGATAGATACGTGACCTTTTCCCACATGTCCTGCATGACGTTGTCCGAGTTTTTCCAGTCGGCCGTCGTGTTCGCGAATGCCTCGCCCAATTTGCGCGCCACATCTACTTGTGCGGGGTCGCGCGCGCCCCACAAAATGAATTGCATTTCCGCCAGCGATTTGACGATGCCGTCTTTGGTGAGCGTCGCGGCAATTTGGCATGTCCCACCCATCACGCGTTCCTTGCCGAATGCGGCATCGAGCGTGTCGAGATGCGAGATGCCATTCAGTAGCGGCACCACACAGGTATGCGCCGCCATCGCCGGCGCAATCGCCGTGATACTGGAATCGAGATCGAAAGACTTGCAGGAAAGAATGACGACGTCGTATTCGGACCTGACATCCGCAGCGAGTACAGTCTTTACTTTTAGCGCGACTTTGTCCTTCGGGCTTTCGATCATCAAGCCATGTTCCGCGATGTGTTGCGCGCGTTTTTCACGCACCAGAAACGTGACATCCGCGCCGCCCTGATGCAGGCGTCCGCCAAAATATCCCCCCGTGCCGCCGGCACCGAGTATCAGAATCTTCATGTCGATTGGTCCGATTTCATTGAATGATGTAAACGACTATTTGCGTAAATTGGCGGCGCGTAGATGCGCCTCGGCCGCTTCCAGCGCGCGATCACGGTTGAAAAGAATATCCTCGCGGGTGCGCGGAATGTCCATATCCGGTTTGACGCCGTTGCCCTCAATGCGCATGCCCTTTGGCAATACGAAACCGACTTCGCTGTAGGCCAATTGTCCGCCGCCGGGCAAATCGGCATAGCCGAGATACCCGAGCAGGCATCCGCAGGTGCGGTTGCCGATGACGGTGGCGCGGCCAAGGTCCTGCAAGGTTCCGGCAAAAATCTCCGATGCCGACGCGCTGCTCTCGTTGGTGAGAATGACCAGCGGTTTCGCATACGCGCCCGGCTCGCCGCCAATGTCCGTTTCGAGTTTCATGACCGTGATGAAGGCTACCTTGATCGGTTGACCGGTGCGCGTCAGAATTTTGGCGCCCTTGGTTTTCACGGGCAGAAACTTCGACATCAGCGTATTCGACATGGCGAGCGATCCGCCGCCGTTATTGCGTAGATCCACGATCATGCCGGGCGTGTCTTTCAGGCGTTCGATGGCGGCAACAACGCCGCTCTGCAATTCTCCGGCAAACCCGGTGAAACGCAGATAGCCGATGCCCGAGGGCAATACGCGTGAAACCGTTTCAGGTGGCGCGCGAAAGCGGCGGCGCTTGATGGTGGCGCTGATATCTTCACTGCCGCCGGTGGCCGCGTGCCGCGAGAAAGTCATCGCCACGGCGCTATCGAGATCGCCCGCAGAGATCGCGCGGATCGCGCCGCGCGTGCGCGACCAGGGCGTCGAGGAGTCACGCGCCTCGGCCAACAGGCGGCGGTAACGCGCCATCGCCGCTTCGCCGTCGATGGTCTTGATCGCCATTCCTGGTCGTACGCCGACCCACCATGCATCGGATAGCGGGTTCACCGCGGTGACAATCAATTCGCCGCCCAATTCCATCATGCCGACACCCAGCGAATGCGATTCATGATCGCGTTGTTGCGCCGCCTGCTTTGGGCCGTGAACGCGCGTGTGTGAGTCCTTCAACTCGCCGGTCATTCGGTCGAGCGCATCCCAATAGGCGTCGTCGCTGACGGCGGCCATGATGCCGGGTTCGTGCCTCGCACGGGCGGCACGCCAATCGACCCCGTGGAGCAAGGGATCGTAGTACTTTTCATTGACGGTGTTCCAAACATACTCGAAGGCCGGTTTGCGCCAATCGGCCGCGGGGCCATCGACGGTTGAGGGCGAATTGACGCCGTAAGTTTCCGGAATGCGCCGACCGATGATGTTGTTGGGGTCAAGCACCGAGCAGCCGGCGAGCAGTGCGCAGGTGATGAATGCGGTCAGTTGTCTTGTAGCCATATCGAAATGAATCATTTTGAAGTCAATTTGCGGATGCGCAATTATCTGCGATTCAAGCCGTGATTCGCGCACTCCAGCGTGTTGTTCGGGCACTTCATCCGCGCCAACTTGTTGACTGCGCGCCTTCCGGACATACTTTCAGCTTCGACGACTCTCCAACGGTGCACCCCATGGAACTCACGATTCGCGGCCTCTCAAAGACCTATCCCAACGGCGTCCAGGCGCTGAAAAACGTCTCGCTGACAATTCCCACGGGCATGTTCGGCCTGCTCGGGCCGAATGGCGCCGGCAAATCGACCTTGATGCGCACACTCGCGACCTTGCAGGATGCCGACGCCGGCAGCGCGCATCTCGGCGATATCGACGTGCTTAAGGACAAGGACGCCGTGCGACGCCAACTGGGGTATTTGCCGCAAGAGTTCGGCGTGTATCCAAAAGTATCGGCGTGGGACATGCTGAATCATCTGGCGGAATTGAAAGGCATCGGCGACAAAAAACAGCGCCTTGAGGTGGTGGCCGGCTTGCTGAAGCAAACCAATTTGTTCGATGTGAAAGACAAGGCGCTCGGCGGCTACTCCGGCGGCATGCGCCAACGCTTCGGCATCGCGCAAGCGCTGCTGGGCAACCCGAAATTGATCATTGTCGATGAACCCACGGCGGGGCTCGATCCCGAGGAGCGCGTGCGGTTTCACAATCTGCTGGCGGAAATCGGCGAGCAGGTCATCGTTGTGCTCTCCACGCATATCGTCTCCGACGTGAGTGATCTGTGCCCCAACATGGCGATCATTAACAAGGGTGAGGTTCTGCTCACCGGCAAGCCGAATGAATTGACGGAAGCGTTGCGCGGACGATTGTGGGCGACGTCGGTTGCTCGCACTGATCTTGCCGAGGCGAAGCGAAAATATCCGGTGATTTCCACGCGGCTCATTTCCGGCCAGACGCGAATACATGTGCTCGGCGACATCCAACCTGACAACGCATTCGTCGCGGTCGCACCCGAATTGGAGGACACCTATTTTGCGGCCATTGGCGGCTTTCTGGGTGCAAACGAATCGGAGCGAGCCACACCCGGCGCGGCGCTGGCAATATGAATATCGATCAACGCATATTGCGAGCCATGTCCCAACGAGCCGGCTTTTCCCCGCGAAGGCGGGGATCCAAGTTTCGTTGCGAGACGTCAATGGTGAACTTGGGTCCCCGCCTTCGCGGGGAAAGGACCCCGCAGACAAATGCATTGGCCAATAGCACGATAAGCCAAGCGGCGGGTGCCACATGCTAATCAACATTGCACTTTTTGAATTCAAAACCCGCGTCTCGCGCCTCTCGACGTGGGTGTATTTTCTGGTGTTCTTTGCGCTCGCCATGCTGTGGATTGCCGCCGCTGGTGGTCTTTTCAAGGATGCCAATGTATCGTTCGGGTCGGGCAAGGTGTTCGTCAATTCGCCTTACGCCATAGCGCAGACGGTGGCGTTTCTGGGCATGTTCGGCCTGACGGTGATGGCGGCAGTCATGGGCCGCGCGGTGCAGCAGGATGCGGAATATCGCTCGCACCATTTTTTCTTCACGTCACCGATTTCAAAACTGGATTACCTCGGCGGGCGCTTCATCGGCGCGTTCGGCGTGTTGCTGGTGATTTTTGTCAGCATCGGTCTGGGTGCATGGCTCGCGACCCTGTTCCCGGGCATGGACGTTGATCGCCTTGGGCCGAATGTTCTTGCGGCTTATCTGTGGCCTTACGCGTTGATTTTGTTGCCGAACGCGGTGCTGATCGGCGGGATCTTTTTCACCACCGCCGCACTCGGCAAGAAAATGTTGCCGGTGTATATCGGCAGTGTGTTGATGTTGATCGGCTACCTGATTTCGTTGCAGTTGCTGCGCGATATCGACAACAAAACCATCTCGGCGTTGATTGATCCGTTTGGCACGACGGCGATGGCGCGACTCACCGAATACTGGACCGTGGCGGAACGCAATACGCGGCAAATTCCGCTTGAAGGCATTTTTTTGTGGAATCGCCTTTTGTGGCTGGGCATCGCGATGGTGGTCGCGGGATTCGGTTACTGGCGATTTTCATTCGCCGGGTTTGCGGGTGAGCGCGCGGGCGGCAAAAGTAAAAACAAGCTCGTTAACGATGCCGATGACGCTGATAGTCCCACACACTTCACGGCGGCCATCACACCCGTCACATTGGCACCCAGTGCCATCAAGCCGGTGGGACTTGGCATGCTGCCGCACATGGTTTGGCTGAATTTTCGCGAGACGGTCAAGAATATTTATTTCGGCGTGCTCGTGTTCGCAGGCATTCTGTTTCTCATCTTCGCGAGCACCACGCTCGGTGGGCGCTTCGGCACCAACACCTGGCCGGTCACGTATCAAATGACGGGATTGGTGAGCGGATCATTCGCGCTCTTCATGCTCATCATCATCGCCTTCTACGCGGGCGAACTCGTCTGGCGCGAGCGCGACAATCGACTCGATCAGATCATCGATGCAACGCCGACGCCGACCTGGTTGCCGATGCTTTCAAAGCTGTTGGCACTGATGCTGGTGCCATTGCTGCTGCAAATTTTTCTCATACTTTGCGGGTTGACGATTCAGGTATTCAAGGGATACACGAATTTTGAAATCGGCTTGTATGTAAAGGAATTGCTCGGCCTTCAACTGATCGAATACTGGTTGCTGTGCGCGCTGGCGATCGCGATTCACAGTGTCGTCAACCAGAAATATCTCGGCCACTTTGTGATGATTGTGTATTACATCGCGGTTGAGTTTTCTACGCCGCTCGGCTTTGAACACAATTTCTACAAGTACGGCGCGATTCCAGGTGCAACGTACTCGGACATGAATGGCTTCGGTCATTTTCTGCCACGCATTTTCGCGTTTCAGGCGTATTGGATCGCGGCAGCCGTGTTGCTGGTAATTGGCGCCTACTTGATGTGGACGCGTGGAACCGTCAGCGGTTGGCGCGAACGCGGTGTGATGGCGCGCGGCCGATTCCAGGGAGGCGTGGTTGCCGCCTCGGCGGCGGCATTGATCGCGTTCGCCGGAATCGGCGGATTCATTTTCTACAACACCAACGTATTGAATGAATATGAGACCGCCCAAGACGGCCAGCAGCGGCAGGTAGATTACGAGAAGAAATACAAAGCGACGGCTTCCGTTGCGCAGCCGCGCGTCACCGCAGTGAGCGTCAAAACCGACTTGTACCCGAGCGAGCAACGGGCGCGCATGGTCGGCACATTTCGATTGAAGAACAAAAATGACACGCCGGTCTCACAGGTGTGGCTTGGGTTTGTTCAGAATGACTTGACTTTTCATCGCATGGAATTCGATGTGCCTGCCGAGTTGGCGGAAGACGACAAGAAAATCGGCGTGCGGCACTACCGGCTGAAAACGCCGCTCGCCCCCGGCGCGGAAATGACGCTCAACTTTGACGTCGAAATGCTCACGCGCGGCTTCACCAACAGCGGCTCGAATACGCAGGTGGTCTACAACGGCTCGTTCATCAATGGCCGCATCTTGCCGTCCATCGGCTATCAGGAAAATTTTGAAGTTGCTCGCGATCAGGATCGCAAGAAACACGGTCTGCCGCCCAAGGAGCGGATGCGCGATCGCGACGATGCTGAAGGCCTCAAGAGCAGTTATTTGGGCAACGATGCCGACTGGATCAGTTTCGAGACCGTCGTAGGCACCGAGGAAGATCAGATTGCCGTGGCACCCGGCTACCTGCAAAAGGAATGGAAAGAAGGCGGTCGGCGTTACTACCGCTACAAGATGGATGTGCCGATATTGCATTTCTTCGCTTGGCAATCGGCGCGCTACTCGATCAAGAAAGACAAATGGCGCGAGGTGCCGATCGAGGTCTACTACCAACCCGGCCACGAGTACAACATCGACCGCATGATCGCCGCGACCAAAGCCTCACTTGAATATTTCAGCAACGCGTTTGGGCCGTACCAGCACAAACAATTTCGTATCCTCGAATTCCCGCGCTATGCCAGTTTCGCGCAGGCGTTCCCGAACACGATTCCGTTTTCGGAAAGCATCGGCTTCATCGCACGGGTGCGCGAGGGCGACGAAAAGGATCTCGATTATCCGTACTACGTGACCGCGCACGAGGCCGCGCATCAATGGTGGGCGCACCAGGTGATGGGCGGCAACGTGCAGGGCGGCACCATGCTCTCGGAAACATTCGCGCAGTATTCGGCGCTGATGGTGATGAAACAGAAGTACGGCGAGGCGAAGATGCAGAAGTTTCTCGCCTATGAAATGGATCGCTATCTGAGCGGTCGCGCGGTGGAACAGAAAAAAGAATTGCCGCTCGCGCGCGTCGAAAATCAGCCCTACATCCACTACAACAAAGGCAGCGTGGTGATGTACGCCTTGCAGGATTACATCGGC
This sequence comes from Betaproteobacteria bacterium, assembly GCA_031430555.1. Lineage (GTDB taxonomy): Bacteria > Pseudomonadota > Gammaproteobacteria > Burkholderiales > Usitatibacteraceae > UKL13-2. The sequence continues at coordinate 4,634 of JANPBQ010000126.1, read as the reverse complement.
GAGGACAAAGTCAATCTCGCGCTCAAAGCGCTGATCGACGAAAGCGCCTACCAAGGGCCGCCATACCCCAATACCACGGTGTTCCTGAAACACATCCGCGCGGTGACGCCGCCACATCTGCAATACGTGATCGACGACATGTTCGAAAACATCATCCTTTTTGATAACCGCACCACCAAGGCGACCTACAAGGAATTGCCCGGCGGAAAATTTGAAGTGACGATGAAAATCACCGCGAAAAAACGCAAGGCCGACAAACTCGGCAAAGAAGACGACGCCCCGCTGGCCGATTGGATCGACGTGGGCGTGCTGGATGATAAAGGCGTGCCGATTTTTCTCGAAAAGCGCAAGTTTGAGAAAGAAGAAAACGAGATTACGGTGGTCGTCGATCGGCTGCCAGCGAAGGCGGGGATCGACCCACTGAACAAATTGATCGATCGGCGACCGAAGGACAATGCGGTGAAGGTGGAGAAAGTATGAAGGTCTAGCACTGGCGCGGTGTTTGGATGGAAAGCGGCTGGAGAGGCGCGTGGGTGCTAGGGTTTGTTTTTTTGACGGGCGTCTCATAATCGAGCAACCCCTCATCCCAGCCTACTGCGTCGCTTCAAGTGTGCCCTTGTCCCAAGGGAGAAGGAGCCAAGAGTCGGAAATGGGGCGCGATTGGTGTCCGCATTTTTGCGCCTTCCCACTGAACAAAATCAGATTTCAGACTCCCCATTTACGGTAAACTTGCGCGCGCTTTCAGACAAGGACACAATCCTTGAAAGAAATGGCTTACGGCATGGCGAATCATTCGATGAGCCGCGCCCGCACCCCCCAGAACACAATTTTGAGGAGTACCCGATGTCCGCAGTTTCCAATGCCGCCCCACTCGGCGCGCCCGACGCGTCAACTTCACCCTTCGATTCAATCTCCCTCGACGATAAGTATCTGCTCACGCATGGCCGTGTCTATGTGACCGGCACGCAGGCACTGGTGCGCCTGCCGATGATCCAGCGTCAACGCGATCTGGCGGCGGGCCTGAATACGGCGGGGTTCATTTCCGGCTATCGTGGCTCGCCATTGGGTGGCTACGATCAGGCGTTGTGGAAAGCAAAAAAATTCCTCAAGGAAAACCACATTCATTTCACGCCGGGTGTGAATGAAGAATTGGCGGCAACAGCCGTATGGGGTTCGCAGCAAGTCGGGCTGTTTGAAGGCGCCAAATACGACGGCGTGTTCGGCATCTGGTACGGCAAGGGTCCGGGCGTGGATCGTTCGGGCGATGTGTTCAAACACGCGAATGCGGCGGGTACATCGAAGTACGGCGGCGTTTTGTTGATCGCGGGTGATGACCATGCCTGCAAATCCTCTACCTTGCCGCATCAATCCGAACATATTTTCGATGCCGCCATGATCCCGGTGCTGTACCCGACCGGTGTGCAGGAAATCATCGACCTCGGCTTGCACGGCATCGCGATGTCGCGCTATTCGGGGCTCTACACGGCGTTCAAATGCATTTCCGATACGGTGGATGCATCGGGTTCGATCAACATCGATATCGATTCGCCGAAGATTCTGCTGCCGGAAGATTTCACGATGCCCGCCAATGGCGTCTCGATCCGTTGGCCGGATGCGCCGTTGGAGCAAGAGTTGCGATTGCAGCACGACAAGATTTACGCCGCACTCGCGTATTGCCGCGTCAATAAGCTGAACAAGATCACGATCAATTCCGACAAGCCGCGCTTGGGCATCATCGCCTCGGGCAAGAGCTATCTCGATGTGTTGCAGGCAATGGAAGATCTGGGCATCGACGAGCGCCACGCGGCCGAGATTGGTATCCGACTGATGAAAGTCGGCATGCCCTGGCCGCTGGAGCCGACGGCCGTGCGCGAATTTTCGCTGGGACTCGAAGAAATTCTGGTGGTGGAAGAAAAGCGCCAGTTGATCGAATACCAGATGAAAGAACAGCTCTACAACTGGCGCGACGACGTGCGCCCGCGCGTGATCGGCAAATACGATGAACACGGCGAGTGGGAAATGTCGCGCTCGGCATGGCTATTGCCGGCGGCCGGCGAACTCACGCCGGCGATGATCGCGCGCGTGATCGCCAAGCGCATTGCCAAGTTCTACACCAGCAAGATTGTCGAGGCGCGCCTCAAATTCATCGAAGACAAGGAAGCTGCGCTGGAACGCCCGCGCGCAAAGATTTCGCGCATTCCGACGTTTTGTTCAGGCTGCCCACACAATACTTCGACCAAAGTTCCTGAAGGATCGAAAGCGCTGGCGGGCATCGGTTGCCACTATATGGCGACCTGGATTCGACCTGAAGTGACGATGACATTCACGCAAATGGGCGGCGAAGGCGCGCCGTGGATTGGCATTCAGCCGTTCACCTCGACCAAACACATTTTCGCCAATCTCGGCGACGGCACCTACTATCACTCGGGCTTGCTCGCGATCCGCGCCGCGATTGGCGCGGGCGTGAATATCACCTACAAGATACTTTTCAACGATGCCGTCGCCATGACAGGCGGCCAGCCGGTCGATGGTCCGATCAGCGTACCGATGATCACCCATCAGGTGCACTCGGAAGGCGTGAAAAAAGTCGTAATCGTGACCGATGAGCCCGACAAATATTACGTGGGTGACATTCAAAATTCCCTCGCGCCCGGCGTGACCATCCATCACCGCGACGAGCTCGACCAAGTGCAGCGCATGCTGCGCGAAATCGAAGGCACGACGGTGATGATTTACGATCAAACCTGTGCGGCCGAAAAACGCCGCCGCCGCAAGCGCGGGACATTCCCCGATCCGCAAAAACGCGTCGTCATCAACGAGCTGGTGTGCGAGGGTTGCGGCGATTGTGGCGTCAAATCGAATTGCGTGTCTATTGTGCCGCTGGAAACCGAGCTGGGCCGCAAGCGCGCCATCGACCAATCGTCGTGCAACAAGGATTTCTCCTGCGTGAAAGGTTTCTGCCCGAGCTTTGTCACCGTCGAGGGCGGGCAACTACGGAAACGCAAAGCGGTCGTGCAGGAAGTATTGAGTGCATTGCCGGAGCCCACGTTGCCTTCGCTCGACAAGCCGTGGGGAATCATGATTACCGGCGTCGGCGGCACGGGAGTCGTGACCATCGGTGCGGTGCTGGGCATGGCGGGGCATCTGGAAGGCAAGGGTGTCGCGGTGCTCGATATGGCCGGTCTCGCGCAGAAGGGCGGCAGCGTGTTTACGCATGTGCGCCTCGCCAAAACGCCGGAAGATCTGCACGCCGTACGCATCGCCGCCGGCGAGGCGAATGCGCTGCTCGGTTGCGACATGATCGTCTCGACCTCCGACGAGGCCATCGCTAAGATGCAAAAAGGCGTGACCTCCGGTGTGGTGAATTCCGATGTTTCGCCAACGGGGGATTTCACCAAGCAACCCGATCTGCAAATCCCAGTGGTGGGTATGGAAGAAGTATTGCGCGATGCGATGACTTCAGTTGATTTTGTCGATGCCTCGCAATTGTGTACGGCACTGCTTGGTGACGCGATTTATACGAATCCGTTTGTAATGGGTTACGGCTGGCAAAAGGGATTGATCCCACTTTCGCTCGCCTCGATTGTGCGAGCCATCGAGTTGAACGGCACGCAAGTCGAGAAGAACAAACAGGCATTCGATTGGGGTCGCCGCGCGGCGGTTGATTTGCGTTCCGTGCAGAAAATCGCCACGCCGCCCGAAGCGAAACCGGAATCGCAACGGATGTCGGAGTCGATCGAGGAAATGGTTTCGCGCCGAAAAATTCATCTCACGGGATATCAGAGCGAGGCGTATGCGGATCGCTACGTTGCGATGGTGGCCAAAGTGCAGGCGATCGAAACCGAGAAATTCTCCGGCAAGAAGGCCTTGTCCGCCGCCGTCGCGCGTTATGCCTTCAAGCTGATGGCGTACAAGGACGAGTACGAAGTCGCGCGATTGTATGCCGACAGTGATTTCAAAAAGCGCGTGGCCGACCAATTTGAAGGCGACTACAAGTTGACCTTTCATTTGGCACCGCCGCTGATGAATCCGCCCGATCCTGTCACGGGTGAAGCGAAGAAGAGTGTGTTCGGACCGTGGATGATGACCGCGTTTTCCGTACTGGCGAAATTCAAAGGGTTGCGCGGAACGGCGTTCGATATTTTCGGTTATTCGACTGAGCGGAAAATGGAGCGGCAATTGATTACGGATTACGACAAAACACTCGCCGAATTACTGGGAAAATTGTCTGCGGATAACTATGAACTTGCTGTCGATATTGCGTCGATTCCCGAATTCATCCGCGGATTCGGCCATGTGAAGCATCGGCATCTTGTCGAGGCAAAGAAACGCGAAGCGGAGTTGTTGGAGAAATTTCGACATCCGATGGCGGGGGCGTTGAGGGAGATTCGGGTGAAGGTGGCGGCATAAGTGAAGCGTTGCGGGCAGCCACCCTGACTGAATGCCACGTTCGAAAACGTCGATCAAGCATCCACGGCATTCTCCAGATGTTTTGGTAGGTTCGCGTTCAACATGTCGGTGCGGAGGTCAGGTTGGATAGTAACGCGGCGGGGCTGAGCCAGCCAAGGCGTTTTCGAGGACGTTGATTGAGTTCGTTGGCGATCCAGTTGAGTTTCGCCTGAGTCATGTTGCGC
>JANPBQ010000125.1:0-27370 GCA_031430555.1 Betaproteobacteria bacterium | reverse complement strand
GTGCCGCGCGTATGCGCGAGCTCGTGGAGTTGCGTGACTTGCGCTTCGGTCATGAATTGCGCTTCGTCGATGAGGATGCACGAGGGCAGGGCGCGCTCGCGATAGAGTTCAGCGAAGTTGGTGGCGGGGGTGAACACTTCGGAGCTTCGCTCCACACCCAGACGCGAGACGATCTTGCCTTCGCCGAAGCGATCATCGATGGCGGCCGTGAACAGGTTCACGCTTTGCCCGCGCTCTTCGTAGTTGTACGCGACTTGTTGCAGCGAGGTGGACTTGCCGGCGTTCATGGCGGCAAAGCGGAAATAGAGTTTGGCCAACGTGGAATTCCGATTGCGAAATGCGGGAGGACGACAGTATAACGGCGGATCATGTTGTGATCGGTTGCAACGTATCGCCAAACGGTTCGAATCGTGCCGTTGTGGGCGTGTTGAATAATCTACAATCAGGCGCTTAACGTGAGGAGAAATAAATGTGCCGACCCGTGTATTCAATCATGTTGGTGGTGACGGTGATTGGCGCCGCCTCTCAATTTGCATTTGCGCAAGAGGCCGCCAAATCACCGACAACCGCCGCCGCGCGCGTCACTACTGGCGAAGCCGTTGTCCCGCCGCAGCCACTATTCATCGTGCATCTCACCACCGGCCCCGGCTGGAACAGGGAAAAGCCAGCGCACGAGCAAAGTGGATTCAAGGAACACTCGCAGAATCTCACCCGACTGCGGACCGATGGAATGCTGGTGATGGGGGCGCGCTATCAGGATAGCGTCGCGGACAAAGGCATGTTGATTTTGCGCGCGAAGTCGCTGGATACGGTGCGCGCGGAGTTTGCGGCGGATCCGATGGTAAAGGACAAATTGTTTGCGCTCGATATTGCCGAATTCAAGCCTTTCTACGATGGCTTTATTGCGCGGCCGGCGGTCACGGTGGGCGCGGCGGGCGGGGCGGAATCAGCGTTGAGCGCACTGAATTGGCTCGCCGGTTGCTGGTTCGGACGCAGCGGCCGGAATGAATTCCGCGAACACTGGATGCGTCCGGTAGGCGGCATGATGATGGGCATGGGCCGCACGACCTCCGGGGGCAAGGTGGTCTCGTATGAGGCGATGCGGATTGAACTGGACGCTGGCGGCGCGCCCGTGTTTGTGGCCAAGCCGTCCGGGCAATTGGAAGCGAGTTTCAAGCGCATGAAGTCGGATGACAAAAGTATCGAATTCGAAAACCCGACGCACGATTTTCCGCAGCGTGTGAAGTACCAGTTGAACAGCGAAGGCGGCTTGGATGCGCGTATCGAAGGCAATCTGAAGGGACGCGACGCGCGGATCGATTTTCCGATGCGGCGGGCGAGCTGCGAATAGCGGCGAAGCATTCGCGGACAAGTCCGCCCTACGATGTCATTCGGTTTAGGAATTGTGGCGGACAAGTCCGCCCTACGACGTCGTGCCGTTGGTCACACACGTTACATCGTGCGAACTACTCCCACCACTAATCCCTCAATATCCAATTCCGCCTTATCAAGGTTGACGACAATCGGTAGAAAATCGGGATTCTCTGCAATCAGGAATGCCTGCCGACCCTTTAGCTTCAAGCGCTTCACGGTGGCATCGCCCTCAACGCGCGCGACCACGATTTGCCCAGTGCGCGCCTGCGTGGTTTTGTGAATCGCGAGCCAATCGCCATCCATGATGCCGATATCTTTCATGCTCATGCCGGCGACCTTTAACAAATAATCCGCCTTGGGCTTGAACATCAGCGGGCTCACCGGATAGCGGCCGACGACGTTTTCCTGGGCGAGGATCGGCGAGCCGGCGGCGACTTTGCCGATCAACGGCATGCCGCCTTCTTCGTCATTGACCGCCTCCGAGCCCATCGCGCCGCCTTCGCGGATGCGGATGCCGCGCGAGGAGCCGGCGAGCATCTCGATAGCGCCTTTGCGCTCCAGCGTGCGCAGATGCTCTTCCGCCGCGTTCGGCGATCGAAAGCCGAGCGCGCCGCACATTTCGGCGCGGGTGGGGGGCATGCCGTTCTCGGCGATCCACGCTTTGAGAAAGGCGAGTATTTCCTGCTGTCGTGCGGTGAGTTCGTTCATAACTGTCTTTTTATACAGGTTTCTGGAAAAAAGCAAGTCCCTGTCGAAAATAATTTGATGTCATCCGGGGATCAAGTCCGGGGCGGGCCTGGGAAACGCGAAGAGTCTCGCTGAATTCGCCGAGATTCTTCGCGGTGCTCAGAGCCTGCCCCGGACTTGATCCGGGGATGACAATGTCCATTTGGAATTTGCGGCACCATGGCGCGAGCGTTGCGCGATGCAACTGCGCACACGGCGCGCGCCGCGCGCGAAATCCCCAATTGAGGATGCTATTCTGTGGCCTTCTTTTCTGCCACGACGTCTGAACATGACACTCAAAGTTTTTCGGTCATCCTTGATCGCCTTCTTGTTGGGCAGTTTCATTGCGCCGCTCTCCGCCGCCGAACTTCGCGCCGGTCCGATGGCGGGTGCTTCGTACATGCGTGGGGCGAAATTGTGGATGCAGGCGAGCGGACCGGCCAAGGCCGTGATCGAGTATTGGGACACGGAAAAGCCGAAGAATGTATTACGCACCGCGCCGATGTCGTTGAAGGAAGACGAAGATTTCGTCGGCCAATTTACCATCGGCCTGCTCGAACCCGGCCGCACTTATGGCTACCGCGTGAAACTCGATGGGCGCGAGGCGAAAGTGCCGCAATCGCTGATTTTTCGCACGCAGGCGCTCTGGCAATGGCGCGGCAATGCACCCGATTGGAAGCTTGCATTCGGCTCGTGCGCCTACACCAACGAGGCCGCCTATGATCGCCCTGGCAGGCCTTACGGCGGCCCGCCGGAGACGATGCAAATCTACGATTCGATCGCGGCTCAAAAGCCCGACATGATGTTGTGGGGCGGCGATTATTTGTATTTGCGCGAAGCCGATTGGGATCACGAGGCCGGATTACGCTACCGCTGGAAGCGCGATCGTGGCATTCCGGAAGTGCAAAATCTGCTTCGCACGGGACACCACTTTGCGATCTGGGACGATCACGAATATGGGCCGAACGATGCGAATTCCAGCTATCGGCTGAAGGGCGACGCGCTGAAATTGTTCAAACGCTATTTCGCCAATCCGAGCTATGGTCTGCCGGAGACGCCCGGTACATTCGGCAATTTCACGTTCAACGACGCCGAAATTTTCTTGACCGATAACCGCTATCACCGCGACAGCGACCGCCTGATCGCGGAGGACAAATCCATGTTGGGTGCCGCGCAATTTCGTTGGCTGAAAAACGCGCTATTGGCCTCCGTCTCGCCGGTGAAAATCGTCGTCGTCGGTACGCAAATGACCAACGCCGCCAACACCTACTACGAAGGCTGGAACAATTTTCCGAAAGAGCGCGCGGATTTTTTCAAATTTCTCGTCGACCACAAAATCGACGGCGTGATACTGCTTTCCGGCGATCAACACTACACGGTGCTGCTGAAAAATGAGCGCGCCGGAACCTATCCGTTGTACGAACTGACCTGTTCGGCGCTGACTTCGGGCGGGCACTCCGACGATAGCGCGAGCAAAGCAAACGCCGATGTGGTGCCCGATACGTTCACTGCGCCGCGCAACTTTTGCACCCTCGATTTCACCGGGCCGGGAGCGAATCGAAAATTGACGATCCGCAGTTTCTCGGCCGAGGGAAAAAAATTCTGGGAGAAGGAGATTCAGGTTTCGGCGTTGCAGTCGCCGAAGTGATCTGGAGATCGCGGCGTGAAATACAGAATCGACATGATATCTATCGAAATACCCAAAGGCGGTAGGCGAGGTAGTTTGCAAAAGTCAGAATGATCGTGGTCGATACCTGTGCCCACCAGATGCCGAGACCCGCTTCCAACAGTCCGGCTAAAAGCAATGAATTGAGTATGAACTGCGCGCCGAGTGCCAGCAGGAATTTCGGCATTGCATCGACAATCGTTCCGCTTGGGGTGTAGACGTTGAAATAGGCCGTCAAGAATCTTGTCGCAGCGCCCGCCAAGAAACCAACGCCGCTTGCCGCGACAGGCGGCGAGCCGAAACTCAGCAAAACCGCCATCAGCGAATAATGAACGGCGACCGCGAGTGCGCCGGTCGCAACGTGCAAGGCGAAGCGAACCACCCAATCGAAGAGCACCGGCCAGCGTTTTTTCATTTGAGACTCTGCGCTCCGCTCAGCCGCGCGAAGCGCGGCTCCACCCGATAGCCAATCCGCCAAAGCAGGCCCGTGACGCTCACCCGAAGCACGCCGAATCCATAGCGAACCGAACGCGCGAAATTGATGGAGCTGGCATCGTCGAAGTATTTTGTCGGCACGGAAATTTCGCCCAAGCGGAATTTGCCCAAGATGATCTGCGCGAGCATTTCGTTGTCGAAGACGAAATCATCCGAGCATTCGCGCCATCGTGAATGCTCAAGCAACGATCGGGAAAACGCGCGATATCCAGTGTGGTACTCGGAAAGTTTAGCGCCCAGCATCAAGTTCTGGAACGCCGTCAATACGCGATTCGCAACGTATTTCCAGACCGGCATGCCGCCGGCAAGCGCCTGTCCACCCAGAATGCGCGAGCCGATCACGGCATCATAGACACCGGATTCGATCATCGCCGCCATCGCCGTAACGAGGCGTGGCTCGTATTGGTAATCAGGATGAACCATGACGATGATGTCGGCATCGGTCGCCAGCGCCGCCTGATAGCAGGTTTTCTGGTTCGCACCGTAGCCCCGGTTCTCCGCGTGAACATGCACCTCGATGCCGAGTGCGCGCGCCAAGTCGGCGGTGTTGTCGTTGCTCGCATCATCGACCAACAGCACGTGATCCACAATGTCGTGCGGCAATGCGCGCCAGGTCATTTCCAGTGTTTTTGCGGCGCGAAAAGCGGGCATGACCACGATGACTTTCTTTCCATTGATCATCGATGTACCACGCGATTGGCCTGTTGCGCTGTAACGGGACGGATTTTCCACACCAACAGCGACGCGTCTTCGTAGTCTGGCGGGCCGTAGTGCGCACGCACCCACGCCTCGCAATGCGGCAGCGGCGGGCTCAAACCCTCGCGTGCCGGCGTCAAGTAGTAGCCAAGGTAGTCGATGCCCTGCGCTATCAGATCGTCGCGGCTTTTCAAATGCGCCGCATTGCGGAAGCGAAAGCGCGCGTCCGGCGGCACCTCGCCATGGCGTGTCGCTTCGCACGCACCCCAAAGGTATGCCGGCACCACTCGCTGTCTGCTGTCACGCTCCCACAAAGCGGAAGGCCATTCATGGGTCGAATAGCGAAAAGGCGCGACCGCAATCTTTAGCGAGCTGGGTGGGGATGACGCAAGACTCGCCCAAAAAGGGGACGCGGGCAGCGTCGGTTGGCCGCTTCGAATCGGATTTCTTTCTTTGCGGTAGTCATACTGAAAATAGCTATCCTGAGTGTACGAATTCGGACGTTCGATAATTTCCGGGAGGGGGGATGTGGCCCAGCAGGCTGCAAGGAAAGGCAGGGCAATGAAAAGCGTCGGTGCGAGAGCTCCTGCACCGCTATCGATTCCGCCGGTATCGCCATCTCCGCGGACAATCAATCGTTGGACGCTGTCGGCGGCCCTTATGATTCCCGCCGCCGTCGCAAGTAACAACAGCGGAACGACGGGCAGCAAGTAGCGGCCGAACGCCAGTGGCCTATCCACCCACCACGGTCGTGTGAGCAACAACGCCAACACCGTCAATGCCACTCCTAATGTGGTCCAACGCACGATAGGTGTGGCGCGCCAAATCACCGGCCCGCCGATCACTGCAAATAATGTGCAAATCGCAAGCACCCAAGGCGAACCGGTGCCAAACCACAGGAACATCGCCCCATAAACGGTTTCAAGCGTGATGCTGTCGACGCCTGACTTGCCCGCTAACGCCGCCGGGTCGCCTAATAGCGGAGGCAAAACCGCCAGCGCCATGGTTGCGCCGGTAAGCGCCGTCAGGCCAATGAGCGGCCGCCAGGCTAGGCCGCTTCCACCGAATCGCACCCACCAGAGTGCAATCAACGGCGCGACCAGCATCGGCCCGCAGATCGCATGGGTCCATACCACCGCGCCGCAGAGAGCCGCGTAGGCTGCGGCGTATTTCCACATTACGCCGCGTTCGCTCAACGCGCGTTCGAGGCACCAGAACGCGGCAAATATCCCCAGCAGCGTGATTGCATACGGACGGCCAATCCGTGAATACGAAATCACGAATGGCGAAATCGCCAAAAGGAGCGCAAATATCGCGACGGTGCGGTCGTCAATTCTGTTGCGCAGTGCGAGCGGGAAAGCGATCAATGTGAGCAGGCCGGCCACAATCATCGGCAATCGCAACGATAACTCGCTGACGCCAAAGTGCTTCATTTGCGGCCAGTAATACAGGACGAGCGGAATGCTGTAGTCGGCATTGCCAAATGAAGTCGCGATGTGTTTCAGAGAATAATAGGTAAGTTGATGTACGGGGTGCCATTCGTCACCGACCAACACCTGCGCCGTAATTTGACTCAGGCGAAGGAAGGCACCAACGGCGATTGCAGCGAAGAATGCAATCGTGAGAAACAATTTCCGTGGGTTGCGCAAAAACATGAATGACGGACGGTGCATCGTCTTGTGTATCCCGGATACCCGAATTCCTCTTTGATCCCAGTCAAACGGGATCGCGATTGCGACACAATATCACGCAACGAAGCGCGATCTGGCAACAGTCTAACGACGCAATTTTGGGAATGCGAGAAGAGAAGAATGAGGCGCAATAAATGCTACCTGCGTCGTAGAATTCCGCTACTGATGAGCGGTTCATGCGGTTGCCGAGCAAAAAAAGTTTAGCGCCTCAGCGCGGCAATGCCGATCGCCGCGAATCGGTGGAACGTGCGAATTTCAATTTTCGCCCGCCATAGGGAGCGCTATAACCGCCAAATCTGCCGTCCCCCGCCCGGACCGCATCCGCATCCAGCACCGACTTCACGTCGATCACCGCGCCCGGTAGCTTCGCTTTCACGGTATCGACGACAATGAGTGCCTTGGTGAATTTGAAGAGCGCCATGTCCGGCCGGGTTCACGAGCGCGCCGATCTCATTGCCGACGGCGACGTAGAGTTCCTCCGTCCGTACGATGTTCTCCGCCTTCGCATTCTTGTGCGGCTTGACAAAGGCGTGCGTGAGACAGAGCACCGTCTTCCCACCACGCTCGCGAATGATCTTGTCGAACTCAATGGCCTTGTCGCGGAACTTTGCCCGCCGCGCTTCCGACAAGGGCTCGCCGCTGCCGCCCTACAGGATGACGAGCGGGAACGGCTCCTTCACGCCGATGCGACCGGGCCGCGTCAGGTACTCGATGTCGTGATGAGCCAGCTCAGCGCCACCAATGGTCGCAGACTTGAAATTGAGCTTCTCTTCGAGGGCGGGATCGGCGGCGGTGACGAGGCGGTGCACGTGGTTGTGCAGGCTGTCGCCGTAGTAGAAGTAGCTGTTGCCGACGAAAAGCACGTGTGTCGGCGCGTCGGCCTGCGGTGCCTTGACAGTAGGCGGGGGCGTCGCGGCGATCGCGATGGGAATGAACGGGATCGCGAGTAGCAGGGTGAAGAGATGCCGTCTATTCATGATTGCTCCATGCGAGAGGCGATCTGCTCGAAGGCTCGGCAGTGAATGGCTGATTCCAACGAACCGCGTACGAAGGGAACAGCGTATGTCATTCACCGGCTTCCGACGAGACTGTACGTGATTCGCGGCAACGATTGATGCCTAGCATCCCTTCCTCCGCTGTCATCACGGTAGTCCCCATGTTGATGCGACCGAGCCAGTAAAACTGATCGTGCCACTTGGCCAGCGCGCTGGTCGCGTCCTTCGCCGAGACGACGCCGCGCAGCTTGTCGGCTTCGGCCTGGCACTCGGTCGTCGTGCGGCAGGCGGTGTCCCGGATATCGGCAGCGACGGCTGAAATGCCCAACGCCATGAGGCACAGCATTCTCAGGCAAGGAATCTTCACGGACAACAGTCTTTCCATTGATTTCAGGATGTTGGCCATAGCCGGCTTGTTGCCGGCGCGCCTTGGGCACGTCACGTTGCGAGCAGAAGCGTGTGCCAGCAAAACGGGCACCCAAAGGTGCCTGTTTCGGGGCGACGGCCGCAGCAGACTAGAACGTGTGACGGAGGCCCGCGCCAAAACCCCTCGGATCACTGCCGAGGGAAAGTGTCGGCAGTTCCGAACCGCTGAGGTTCGCACTCGATGCCGCGTTGTTCTTCACCTCGGCATAGCGCATCATGAACGTCGTTCGCTTCGAGAAGCTGTAGTTGTAACCTATCGCCGCAAGCTTGCTTTCCGGCTGGGTGGCGGTTGAGACGGCACCGTCCTTGTTCTTGCCGATGTTCACAAAAAACCGGTTTTTGCCCGCCGTGTAGGTGACCGCCGCCTGATAGGCCTTGCGGTCGGTACGGCCGGTCGACTCGAATTTCTGGGTCAACAAACCGATCGTGAAAGAGCCGACTTCAAACTCACCGGCGAGGTTTTGTCCCTTCTCGGTGACGCCGGCCGTAATCGTGTTGACGCGTTGGTCCTTGTGCTTTTCATTTGCGTAATTGATCCTGAATCCGCCGCTGACGTAGTCAAGACTTACGCTGACGTTTGACGGATTCGCGGTCGCCGTCCTGCCTTCATTCGCGCCGTACATCACGCGCGTGGAAAATCCGCCGATCTTCGGCGACCAGTACTGAATCGTGTTGTTCTCGCGGCGATTGAAACCGCCCGCGTTGATCACCGAGAGCTGGTTGGCAATCGTATTCTGCGAAGCCGGATCGACGAAAAGGGCGGATAGCTTGAACGGGCTGTCCCACCTTCCCAGGAAGACGGTGCCAAATTTGCCGGTCAGGAACACGCCGCTGTTGCGGCTGCCGAATGTGCCGCCGCCAGAGTCCGGCGGTGCGGCTGACTCGAGTTGGAAAGCCGCCTTCAGTCCGCCGCCCAGATCCTCCACCCCGCGAAAGCCGATGTAGGATGATTCATCGCTTAGCGTGGTACGTGTCGACAGCGGCGTGGTACCCCCCACCGCCTTGACGCTGTTGGCCATGACCCATATACGGCCATAAAGCGTCACCGGGTTGGCCGATTGTGCGAGCGCGCCCGGCGCGACCGTGGCGAGCGTGGCGAACGCGATAGACAGCGTGATGATTTTCTTGTTCATTGAGTGGGTCTCCAGGGCGTAAGTGAAACGTGTTGTGTGTTGTGCTCGGGCGCGGATATTCCAAGTGCGCCGATCCCGATTGCGGCCGATGTCGTCTCGGCTCAATTGCGCGCGCGGTACGGAAATACTAGCGAGCGGGAACGCGAATGTAAAGTATATTGGAATGGCACTATTCAGACCTAATAGGTATGGGTAATAGAGGAGAACGAAATGGAACTGCGGCACCTTCGCTACTTCATCGCGGTCGCCGAAGCCGGGACCTTCACGCTCGCCGCCGTGCATCTCGGCATTCAGCAGCCGCCGCTCAGCCAGCAGATCAAGTCGCTGGAGGCCGAACTCGGCTTTGCGCTCTTCCGGCGGCTTCCCAAGGGTGTCGAACTGACGGTCGGGGGCAAGGTATTCCTCGACGAAGCGCGCAACATTCTCGGCAGCGTCGAACGCGCCGGCCAGCGCGCGACCAGCGCCGCGCACGGCAAAACCGGAAAACTCTCGCTCGGATTCACCACCTCGGCAATTGCCCATTGGCTGGCACCGCGGTTGATAAGAGGATTCCGGCAGGCCTTTCCCGATGTTGAAATCGAATTTCAGGAAGGCAGCGCGGCGAAGATCATTCAATCGGTCGCCAATGGCACGCTGGATATCGGCGCGGTGCGTACGCCGGTGCTGCGGCCGGATGCCGTCAGCTTCAAGGTGCTGTTGAAAGAGACGATGCTATTGGCCTTGCCGGCAAGCCACCCGATTGCCCGCGCCGCGCTCAAACGACGGACAAAAACCCCCGCTACGCTTTCGCTGAAACTGCTGAAGGACGAACCGTTCATCCTCGTGCGGCGACCCGGCGCGCCGGGCATGTATGCCGACCTGATCCTTGCCTGCCATCGCGCTGGTTTCGCGCCAAAGATCGCCATCGAAATAGAAAACATGCTTTCCAACATTGCGTTGGTTGCCGCAGGCGTCGGCGTCTCCGCCGTGCCCGACGCGATGCGCGTCTTTCACGCCAGCGATGTCGCGTACTTCCGGCCCAAAGTGGCGGACAAACTGGTCGCGCCGTTCACGCTCGCGTATCGTTCCGACGCAACCAATCCGGCGGCGGGCCGATTTCTCGCCTTCGCCGGCGGCATTGCCAAGAACAAGACCCGGAATGCCGCAAATTGAGTGCGGTGAGGCTGCGGAAACTTGAAAGGTTGCACCGACTTTTGTTGAAAGACTTCCTTCGCGGACGTCCTTCAACAATTCGTTTGTCTGTCGCGCCGGGGAACGGACACGGGTGCCTCAATCGTGAATGAGGATTTGCCTCACGCAAATTGTTTCACAACCGCCAAATCTGCCGTCCCCCCGACCGGACCGCATCCGCATCCAGCACCGATTTCACGTCGATCACGGCACCTTGCAGCTTGACTTTCTCCATCAATGCGGCGAGGGGTCTATCGAGGTACTCCTTGTGCGACACCGCCAGTACCACCGCGTCGGCGGCGGGCATGCGATCCCATTCAGTGAGGGCAATGCCGTATTCGTGCTGCGCTTCGGCTGAAGATGCATAGGGGTCGTGAACGCGGACGGTGAGGCCGTATTCTTTCAGTTCCTTGATGATGTCGACGACCTTGGTATTGCGCACGTCGGGGCAATTTTCTTTGAACGTGAGGCCTAGCACATTGACGGTGCCGCCCTGCAATTTTCCACCTGCGCGGATCATGGTTTTCACGGTCTGCTCGGCGACGTACTTGCCCATGCTGTCGTTGATGCGCCGTCCGGCGAGAATCACTTCCGGATGGTGGCCGAATTTTTCGGCTTGATAGGTGAGGTAATACGGATCGACGCCGATACAATGCCCGCCCACGAGGCCCGGGCGGAATTTCAGGAAGTTCCATTTGGTGCCGGCCGCCGCCAGCACTTCGGCAGTGTCGAGGCCCATCTTGTTGAAGATGATCGCGAGTTCGTTCATGAATGCGATGTTGAGATCGCGCTGTGAGTTTTCGATCACCTTGGCGGCCTCGGCGACACGGATGCTTGAGACGCGATGCACACCCGCTTTCACCACGGCACCATAGGCGGCGGCCACGCGCTCAAGCGTCTCGGGCGTGTCACCCGAAACGACTTTGATGATCTTGGTGAGGGTGTGCTCCTTGTCGCCGGGGTTGATGCGCTCGGGCGAATAGCCGACGAAGAAGTCTTTTTTCCATTTCTTGCCCGACGCCTTTTCCAGCGCCGGGATGCAGACTTCTTCGGTCGCACCGGGATACACAGTTGATTCATAGACGACGATCGCACCCGCTTTCAGATGCGGGCCGATCGCGCGGCTGGCACTCAATAGCGGCGAAAAATCCGGCAGGCGCGCATCGTCCACCGGCGTCGGTACGGCGATGACAATCACGTCGGCCTTGGCGAGCATGGCAACATCGGTGGTACAAATGAGTTTGCTCGCTGCTTTCAAATCCGCAGTCGATACTTCGCCGGTGGGATCGTTGTGGTTGCGATACGCGGCGACCTTTGCTTCCGACAAATCAAAGCCAACCGTGTCGAACAACTTGCCGAATTCAACCGCGAGCGGCAGGCCGACATATCCGAGTCCGACCACGCCGATAGTTTGTTGCGTCATTTTATTGATGCTCCCTGATGGATTCGCATGAGCGAAAAATTGACGACCATTCATGCACCGGAAAAACGTAGCGCAAGCACTGGTGCGGCGTTTGAGCCAGAAATGCCCGAAAAGCCGCGCCAGTGTTGGAGTTTGAAAGCCCTAAACCTGGTAATACCCCCGATACCATTTCACAAATTTCGCGATGCCATCTTCCACCTGCGTCGCCGGCCGAAATCCCACATCGCGTTCCAATCGCGACACATCCGCCTGCGTGGCCGGCACATCGCCCGGCTGCATCGGCAGCATTTCCATGATGGCTTTTTTGCCGAGGCAATCTTCCAGTGCGTTGATGTAGCGCATCAGTTTCACCGGGTTGTTGTTGCCGATGTTGTAGACGCGGTAGGGTGCATAGCTGATGGCCGGATCGGGATTGTCGCTGTCCCATGCCGGATCGGGAGTGGCATTCTTGTCGATCACGCGTACGACGCCTTCGACGATGTCATCGACGTAAGTGAAATCGCGCACCATGTTGCCATGGTTGAACACCTTGATTGGCTCGCCCGCGATGATCGCTTTGGTGAACAAAAAGAGCGCCATATCCGGTCGGCCCCACGGGCCATAGACCGTAAAAAAGCGCAATCCGGTGCACGGCAGCTTGAATAAATCGGCATAGCAATGCGCCATCAACTCGTTGGCTTTTTTCGAGGCCGCATAGAGTGAGATCGGATGATCGACCGGATCTGATTCCGAAAACGGCAGCTTGGTGTTGGCACCGTAAACTGAACTCGATGAGGCATACACCAAATGCTTCACACCGTTGTGTCGCGAGCCCTCGAGAATATTAGTGAAACCGACCAGATTCGCTTCCACGTAAGCCTGCGGATTTTCGATCGAGTAGCGTACGCCGGCCTGTGCGGCGAGGTTCATCACCTTGTCGAATTTTTCGGTGGCGAACAGTGCCCTGGTGCCTTCTTTGTCGGCGATATCGAGCTTGATGAAGCGAAAACGCGGATACGCGGCCAGGCGCACGAGGCGCTTTTCTTTCAGCGTCACGTCGTAATAATTGTTGAGATTGTCGATGCCGACGACGTCATCGCCGCGTTCCAGCAGGCGGATGGCGAGCGTATGGCCGATAAATCCGGCGACGCCGGTGATGAGAATTTTCATTGAGTCCGATTGATCAGTGGAAGGCGGGTACGAGGCAAGGCGGGCGACAGCCTGTCATTGTAGCCAATCCCGGTGCGGGATCGGCATTTTTACCATCGTCAATACGGCAGCGGCACGTCCGATTTCGCCGCCGTCAGCACCCGCCGAAAATCCTCTTTGATGCGTGTCAACGCCGCCTCGTTCTCGGCTTCAAAACGCAGCACCACCACGGGCGTGGTGTTCGAGGCGCGCGCCAAACCGAATCCATCCGGATATTCCACGCGCACGCCGTCGATGGTGATCACTTCCGTGGCGCCTTCGAATTTCGCCGTTTTTTCGAGTTGCGCGACCAGCGCATGCGGCTCGCCTTCCTTCAATTTCCAGTGCAATTCCGGCGTTGAAATCGCGTTCGGCAATGCCTTCAACGGCGTGTTCGCGTCGGCGTGCTTACTGACGATTTCCAGCAGGCGCGCGCCGCAGTACATCGCGTCGTCGAAGCCGTACCAGCGTTCCTTGAAGAAAATGTGCCCGCTCATTTCCCCCGCCAGTGGCGCGCCGGTTTCCTTCATCTTTAGTTTGATGAGCGAATGCCCGGTTTTGTACAAGGTGGGTCGACCGCCACGATCGCGAATCCATTTGAATAAATTGCGCGAAGATTTCACATCGAAGATAATTTCGCCACCCGGCACGCGCGAAAGCACATCCGCCGCGAACAGCATCAATTGCCGATCCGGGTAAATGATTTCGCCGTCCTTGGTGACCACGCCCAGCCGGTCGCCGTCGCCATCGAACGCGAGGCCCAGTTCGGCATCGGTTTCCTTCAGCGTGCGGATCACGTCCTGCAAATTCTTTGGTTCCGCCGGATCCGGATGATGGTTCGGAAAATTACCATCGACCTCGCAAAATAATTCAATCACCTCGCAACCCAGCGCGCGGAATAATCGCGGTGCGAACGCGCCCGGCGCGCCGTTGCCGCAGTCGACGACGATTTTCATCGGACGTTTCAATTTTGCGTCGCCTACAATGCGCGCCATGTAGGCGTCCGTCAGGTCGCGGGTTTCGTAAGTGCCCGCACCGGTGGCGAAATCATCGGATTGAATTGCGTGCAGCAATTTCTGGATCGCATCGAGCGCCAGCGTTTCGCCCTCGATCACCATCTTGATGCCGTTGTAATCGGGCGGATTGTGCGAGCCGGTGATCATCACGCACGAGCGCGTATTGAAATGAAACGCACCGAAATACACCATCGGTGTCGCGGCCATGCCGATGTCGATCACGTTGATGCCGGTGGATTGAATACCCTTCGCGAGCGCTTGTGCGAAGGACGGCCCCGACAGGCGGCCATCGCGGCCGATGGTGATGTGCGTGCCGCCGCGCCGCTTGGCTTCGGTGCCGAGCGCCTTGCCGACCAGTTCGACGGTTTCCGCCGTCAGTGATTTGCCGACGATCCCGCGGATGTCATAGGCTTTGAAAATTTCGGTTGCGACGTTGCTCATGATTGTTCTCGATATATTCGTCATTGACACGGAAACTAAAATAAATTGTAGTAAGTTGCGATCCCACTTTCCCTGCTCCGCGAATGCCGGGGGCCCAAGTTTGTCCGGGAAATAGTGCAAACCCAGTGTACTGCTTCGTAATCAATGTGACTTATTCACGTTCTCCATTAAGCCCGTTCCCCCTAAAAAAGGGGAACAACCACAAGGGTTGCGCCGGGAACTGATAAGTTCCAAACAGAATAAAGCACTACACTAGGTTCGTCCGGCGCAACCCTTGTGGTTGTTCGCGGGGACAGGACAAATTTCAAGTTTTGTCGAAACGCTAATCAGTGGTCATTGCGATCAAAAAACTGAAAAACCCGCCGCGTCATCCAGCTTCCGCCCGGAAACGGCCCCGACAAAAATCCCACATGTCCGCCGTCCTCCGGAAACTCCAACGTTACGTGTGGTGAAACTTCGTGCGGTTTCGGCAGCGCGGATGCCGGCAGGAAAGGATCGTTCTTCGCGTTCAGCACCAACGTTCGCACCTTAACATCGATCAGGCCCGGTTTGGCAGACGCACGCGTCCAGTAATCGTCGGTATCGCGGTAGCCATGAAGCGGGGCCGTGACTTCATTGTCGAATTCGCGCAGCGTGCGCGCGCGCTGCATGATGTCTTCGCGAAAAATACCGGGATGCTGCGCCAATTTGGCCAGCGAGGTTTTTTTCATCGTGCGCAGAAAGCGGTAGGTGTAGAGCTTGCAAAAACCGTGTTCCAGCACCGCGCCCGAGGCCATCAAATCCAGTGGTGCCGAAATGCCTACCGCCGCCGCCGCGATCTTTTCCGCTTCGCTACCTTGTTCGCCCAGCCACTTCAGTGTTGCGTTGCCGCCTAACGACACCGCGGCCACGTAGAGCGGCTGATCAGGTGCCTCGGCTTTCGCGCGGCGCAGGATCCAGTCGATCTCGGCCGCGTCACCCGAGTGATAGGCGCGCGGCAATCGATTGATTTCACCGCTGCACCCGCGAAAATGCGGCACCAGGCCACGCCATCCGCGCCGCGCGGTTTCGTTCATCAGATTCAACGCATAAATACTTTTCGATGAACCTTCCAGGCCGTGAAACGCGACCACCATCGGTTTGTCGAGCGGGCCGTCGATGCGGTCAACATCAATGAAGTCTCCATCGGGTTTGCCATTCGGCGTACTGTTCCAACGTTCGCGGGTGTAGAGGGGTATGGCGGGCCGGTCGAAAACAAACGGATACACCGTCTGCCAGTGTCCGCCGATGTTGCCGATGCCGCGCGTCAACCACCAAGGTGCGCGATACGGCTCAACGTTTGGCCTGGCGTGTTTGGCAATTGCCGCCGCTACCATTTTTCTACCATTGTGTTTTCCAATCGAGCCGCAAGCGCCCATTGGGCTCGGCCTTGCCAAGCGATTTCAATTGCGACAGCACGGCTTCCGGCAATTCGGGCGCGGTTGTGACAAGGCCGGCATAGCTTAAGCTGCGGCTCGCCATGTCGAGCGTTCCGGTGCCGTCCAGATCAAGCGCACCTTTGCGTTGGCGCAGGGTGTAGCCAATGCGCGAATCCTGTGCTGCGAGTTTCGCCGTGTAATCGCCGGACAGATTTGCGCTCAGTGGCCGGATGCTGAAACGGGTTGCCTCAACCTGCAGATCGCCGGTCATGCGCAATGCATCGCCCGTACGCACCACGAACGCAGCGCCGGTCGGTGTGGAGACTTGGAGGATGCCCGAGGGCGCGGCGAGCGCGAGCGGCGGGTAAAGCGGTGCCAATGCCGCAGTGTCCAGCGTGAGGGCGGCATTACGTAGTTCCAACGCGCCCCACGTTTTGCCGAGATTGACGGTGCCGGCGATGGCCCGCGAGGTGGACGCGACATCCCAGGCCGCATTCAGTCTCAGCAGCGCCGTCGCATCGAATGTCCACGTCAGCGGTATGCGAAGAGACTCCGGCGATTTTCCCGCACGCAGTACACCCTCGCCATCCCATAGCGTGCCGGCGATTGCTGCGTTCCATGGCGCAGGCAGCGTTTCGTTGATGCGCGCTTCAAAAACGCTTGCCGGGAGAAATCTGATCAACCCGGCAACGAACGCGATTGCCACGAGCATGCCAATGCGCCGCCACGTCAGCCACGTCATTTGGCGGTTCCTGATGTGCTGGAATTCTTATCAGCAAGTCGCATGTCGATCGAGACTTCACGGTTGCCCCCCGGCACGGCCTGCAATGTAAGTGAGACGAGCTGCAATTGGTGTCGCGCCTGGACATCGCCGAGTCGATCCCACCATTTGGCGTAGCTGATTTTTGGAATCACGACGCGAAAACCGCGGCCTGCATCGACGCTCGCCTGCGCGCCTTCGCCGAACAGCGATTGCAACGCGGCGGTGTCGGCGGCTAGCGGCGGTGCGGGTGCAATCGGCGACACGCTACCCAAGGCGCGGATTTCGTCGGCCTGTGTTTGCATCAGCGCGAGTTGTGCGGCGAGTTGCGGCAAGCGGAGCATCAGTCGATCGCGTTCGCGTGCCGCCGGCAACCACACATACGCATAGAGGCAAGCGACGATCAATAACGCGGCACCAGTGCCGACGATGACCTGGGTGCGCGCATCGAGCATTCGCCAGCGGCGCGTGAAGGGCGCGAACGCCTCGACCAGCCGCCGACCGAGCGATGCAAATGTGGGCGGCATGTTCATGCGCCCATCCGCAACACGATGCGCACGGCGAACGGTGTGGACACTGCACCACGAGCACCCAACGATGCCCCCGGCAGACTATCCACCGCGCGTTGCAATGGTGGTTGCTGGTCGGCGTTGGTGAGCGTCAAATCAAGCGTGGCGACGCCGTCGGTCACCGTCAACACATTGACCGCGGCGGGTGCACCGGGCAACGCCTGCACCAGCTTGGTGAGCCTTGCGATCAACATCTCCGCGTCGGCATTGGCGGCGATGCCGCGCGCGCGTTTCATCTGCTCCAGATTGCGTTTCATTTGCAGCGGCGCATCGACGATGGCTTTTGCGGCGGGGAATGCGGTCTTGAAGACCTGCGTCATTTGCGCGTCGATCGCAAGGCGTTCGCGGTCGAGCCGCCAGCCATCGATCAAGGTGAACGCGATGTGCGTGGCGGCGATCAGCAACGCCGCAATCAGGGCAGGACGCGCCAATTCAAGCCACTTGCTCAACGCCTCACGCGGCGCGAATTCGCCGGTGAGTAGGTTTGCCGATTTTTCGGTCAGTAGGCGCTGCGCAACGTCCGCGACCGCAGCGGAGGTGCGGATGGGCAGGCCGAGTACGCTCTCCCAGTGCACGCGCATGGCGTCACTTGTTACGGCGGCATTCTCGGTCGATGCCATCGACCGCAACACCAACGCGCTGGGTGCGCGGTTCTGGTCGCGCGCTTCCTTCAAGGCAATCGTTAAACCGAAAGGCGGCTCCTGCCCGCTGCCGGCATCGAGGTTGTACACAAAGCCATCGGCACGTTTGGCGAATCCGCGCGCACGAGCAAGATCCAGCACGACGGCCCACTCGTTTTTTTCGACCGCAATTCCCGCCGCACTGGACATCAAACTGGTTGCCGGCAACCCGGCCTCGCGCAGCCATTTGAGGACATCGATCAACCATTCGCGGTCGATGGCGGCAACGACGTGCTGGACAGCGTTGTGTGAATCGGCGGCATTGCCTACGATGACAACATGCACCGTCGATGGATCGATCGTGAGCTTGTCCTCGATCGCGTAGCGCAGCAATGCCTCGCGTTTTGCGGCGGCCACCGGCGGTAGCGCCGTCTCGATCCAAAGCAGGCGGCCGACCGGCGCCAACGCAATCACGCGTTCCGCGCGCGGCACCGTGGCGAGCACCCCTTCGCCGCGCCGCAACACGCTGGCCGCGCCGTCGAGCAGCGTCCATGCGGCGGGTGTCGCCGCATCGAAGCGCGGCAGGTCGGGAAGATCGATGAGGAGGGTGAGTGCCAAGGCGTGGAAGGCGTTGAACGCGTAACGTGGAAGTGAGAATGGCCGCAGGGCGGTGCGGCTGGGAATTATTCGGTTTTCACCCAAATTATACTGGGCCACTTCACCGCTTCTCCGCCCGCGCCCGTCGGACCGGGCGCGCGTTGCAAGAGGGCGGATTGGCGAACCTGTGCGCCGGCATTGTCGATGGCGATGGTCACGGAAAAAAACGCGCTGGTCACGTCGAGCAAATCGTTCGCGAGCGGCACCGGATATTTTTTCCAGTATTCGGCCAATGCCGTTTTGCTCTCGAAAGGTTTGACGAGACGTTGCCGCGCGAGGCCTGCGATGTCGTCCGCCGATAGTGTCGGCAATTGTGCCGCCAGCACTTCTTGCGGCGCGGTGTTGATGTTGATCGTTGTGCGACCCGGCAGGGCGGTGATAAACGGTCGGAGCCGCGCCAGTGTCGCGTCATCAAAGCCCCGCGCGCGGCGCAATTCCTCGATCTGCATCAGGCTGCGATTGGCGGCGCGATAGGGGCTTTGCATCGACATATACGTCGAATTTTCCGCGCCACCTGAGCCGACAGGTTCGTCGTCGGCGTCGATCCAATCGGCGGCCGCGTCGGCGAGATCGGCATTCAATTTGAGTGCGGTGAGCAGGTCACGAAATACCACAATATCCGGCTCGCTGCGAACACCGTTCTTGACCAGATTGTTGATATTGAAAAGACCCGCCTCATCGCGCAACGAGCCGGCAGCCATCGCGCCATCGAGCGGAATCGCCGCGAGGCCGCGTGCCCAGGGCTGCGTCAAGTCGACGCGCAGCGCAGATTTTTGCAATTGAAACAGCGCCGAGCGCGCCCAGTCGAGTGTCGGTGCCGCGTACTGCATCGCTTGCGCGCGTTCGGTGGCGCGTGCGGCGCGGGTCAGCGCACGGCTTTGCTGCGAAAGCAAATAGGCGGCAATCCCGGCGGCCAGCATCACCACCAACAGTGCCGTAATGATGGCGACACCGCGCTGCCGACGCCGCATCATGACTCCGCCCGCCGCAAGGCGAACACGCGCGTAAACGTTTCGCCGTTCGCCAAGGTGATTGAGAGTTCCAACGCCGCCGGCAACAGCGATGCCGCGATGTTGGGCGTCCCGGGCGCACTCGAAGAAGGCGACCCCACCGGCGTCGAGCGCCATACGTTCTGCCAATTGCCGCCGCCATCCATCGCCCGCCATTTCGCTTCGCGAACGTTGGACAAGGCGGTGTGCGCGCGCGGCGTGGTACGCGGTGCGCTGTCGAGACTGGCCCACAGCATCAACTCCAGCACACCATCCCTGACGCGGTAACCCACGCGTTGCGGGGCCGCCGATGCGCCGGTGCCGCCGGCGAAACCGCTGCGCGTGAACACCAGCGTCGCGTCGTCGGCACCCGGCAGCAGCGCGGTGAGCCGCAGCGCATCGTCGAGCAGATTGTCAGCATTGCGCGCCGGCCGATCAAGCAGTGCAGCGAAATCATCATCAAGCCGCGCGAACAGCAATGCCATGTCACGCAGCCGGGCGGTCTCATTGCTCAGGTGTTGCCGCGTCTGAAAAACCGAATCGAGCGTGCGATATGACATCAGCGCCATGATCGCGAAGATGGCGAGTGCGACCAGCAATTCGACGAGCGTGAAGGCGCGCTGCGTACGTTTTGATATCGACGTCACGGTGCTGCCCCCGGCGGTCGCGTCAGGTAGGCATTCAAGGTCGTCAGCGATTGGGTGTCGCCTGGTCTCAACACCGTTAATTCGATTTTCCGGAACGCCGCGTTGGGTGTCTCGGCGGCGAGTTGCCGCCACTCGAAATCGATGCCGGCCATTTGCGCGCGTCCGTTGGTGGTGCCCGCGCCGGGAAAAGTCTTCGTCGCGGTCAATTCCGCGACGCGGTTCTGCGCGACCCAGGTGGCGATCGTGCGCAGCCGTGCTTCGCGCGCGCTGTCGGCTGCGACGCTTGCCGCGCGCGATGCGGCGGCGAGCGCGATGCCAAGAATGGTGAGCGCGACCAGCACTTCGATCAGCGTAAAGCCGGTTGATGATTCCGACGCACCAAGAGCACGTTTCACGGCGTCACTCTTTCGAAAGCCGCAGGTTGCCGATCGCATCGCCGAAAATTTTCCGAGTGCCGACCGGACCGCGAAGCACCAAATCAAACGGCTCCGCGACGCCGGCGGGAAAAAAAGCGATGTGATTTTCTTTCGCCGCCGATGGCGATGCGCCGATGCGCAGTTGTGCCTGAATGCCGTCCGCAATTTTTCGCGTTGCGAGCGCTGAATTTGTCGACGCATTCCAACGCGAGGCATCGGAGAAATCACGTTCGAAAAAATGCATTTCGTCGCCGGCGATTTTCATGGCGATGACGCGCCCGCCAAATGCCGCTTCATCACGCGCAGTCTGCAATACCGCCAGCCATTTCTCGCCTTCCTGCTGCAGCGCTTCCTCGTCGGTTTGAAACAGGTTCGCCGTCGCGAGGACCGTCGCGATGCCGAGGATGACGATGACAATCAGAATTTCGATGAGGGTAAAACCATTTTTCTTTCGCGGCGCGAAAGAAAAATGCCCTCGCGAAGGCGGGGTCCAACGTGTCGAATTGGGCGGCGCGAAAGAAAAATGCCCTCGCGAAGGCGGGGGGTAAGGCGGGGAATTCGCGGAGCATGCTCCGCGCCCGCCGAACGCCATGCCTGTGTATCGGCTTGGCCCAGACGTAGAAATTTGCGGCGCGAAAGAAAAATGCCCTCGCGAAGGCGGGGGCTTTGAAAATGTGAAACCCAAGCACTGGCGCGGTGTTTCAGCAGAAATGTCATGAAACACCGCGCCAGTGCTAGTGATTGTTACAAAAGCGCTACCACCAACCCCTGTCGTACCGGCGAAGGCCGGTATCCAATTTTCGAAATTCTTCAATGCCTGTTCGCAATTGGGCCCCGGCCTTCGCCGGGGAGACGTAAATTTAAGGATTCTCGGGTTTTCCGCGCTTAAGTTGGCATCAGGTTCGTCGTGCCCGTCATTGCCGCGCAGTTGGAAATCCAACTTGATCTTGTCTTGCCGCGCGCACGACAATATGGATTCCCGCATTCGCGGGAATGACAGCGCTTTAGTTGCGCCAGATCTCTCGGTGTCGACTCGCACTCGCCTCTCAAAGCCCCCAAGAGCCAATGTCCGCATTGTTGCCTTCGCCGCCAGGCTGCCCATCGGCACCATAACTCATGATATCGATCTCGCCTTTGACGCCGGGGTTCAGATAAAGGTAAGGCCGTGCCCACGGATCATTCGGCAGGCGCTCAAGGTAGCCACCTTGTTTCCAGTTCATCGGAATCGGGTTGGTGGTGGGCTTGACGATTAGCGCTTGCAATCCCTGTTCCGTCGAGGGATAGAAGGTGTTGTCGAGTCGATACAACTTGAGTTGCTGCATGACGACGGCGATATCCGACTTGGCGGCGCTCTGCCGCGCCTGATCCGGACGGTCGAGAATTTTCGGTATCACCACGGCCGCGAGAATGCCGAGGATGACGACGACGATCATCACTTCGATGAGGGTGAAAGCGGCTTGTTTACGAGAGAGCGTCATTATCTATCCCAAAAAAAACTCGCCACGGATTGACACGGATAAACACGGATAAGGCCAAAAGCAAGATTGTTCTATCCGTTTTTATCCGTGTTATCCGTGCGATGAGGGTGAAAGCGGCTTGTTTACGAGAGAGCGTCATTATCTATCCCAAAAAAACTCGCCACGGATTGACACGGATAAACACGGATAAGGCCAAAAGCAAGATTGTTCTATCCGTTTTTATCCGTGTTATCCGTGGCAAAAGAATTTATTTTCCACCAATTGAATATTCAATTTGTTTGAATTCGAAAAGGCCAGCCACGGATTGACACGGATAAACACGGATAAGGCCAAAAGCAAGATTGTTCTATCCGTTTTTATCCGTGTTATCCGTGGCAAAAAAACTATTTTCCCACCAACTGATTCAATTCGAATATCGGCAGCAACACGGCCAACACGATCGTCAACACCACGCCGCCCATCAGCAACATCATGGCGGGTTCAATGATGGCGGCGATCGCGGTGGTGCGCAATTCGACATCGCGTTGTTGCTGGTAGGCCGCCGTGGCGAGTGTCTGTGGCAGCCGCCCGCTCGCTTCACCTGAGGCGATCAGATGCACCATCACCGGCGGAAACTGCCGGCTCTGTGCGAGCGATTGCGAAAGCCCCGCGCCTTCGCGCACCGCGTTGGCGGCGCGTTCCAGTGCGTCCTTCATCGGCAAATTGGAGACCACGCCTGCACCCGCCGCGAGCGCGGTGAGAACCGGCACGCCGCTGCCGACCAGAATCGACAACGTGGCCGCAAGTTGCGAGGATTGTTGCGCACGGATCAGGCGGCCGATCACGGGAAGCGTCAGCAGCCACGCGTGCCATTTGCGGCGCGCGGGCGCGCGCTTCAATGCGGCGCGTGCGCCGATGAACGCCGCCGCACCCAGCACCAACCACACGGCGCCCGTCGCTTGAAGAAATTTTGACAGCGCGAGCATCGCGCGGGTGATCCACGGCAGCGTTTGTTTGGTGGATTCAAATACACCCACCACTTGCGGTACGACGTAAATCATCAACCCCGCTACCACCAGCACGCACACCAGCATGACGATCGCCGGATAAATCATCGCCACCAGAAATTTCTGTTTCATCGCCTGTTGATTCTCGACATGATCGGCGAGCCGCGCGAGTACTTCGGGCAATTTCCCCGAGGCTTCGCCGGCGGTGATGAGCGTGCGATACAAATCCGAAAACGTTTCGGGGTACGCCGATAGAGCCGAGCCCAGCGCGTGGCCTTCCAGCACCGCACCACGCAGCCGCGCGAGCAATTGACGCTCGGCTTCGGTCTCGGCTTGTTCGATCAGCGCGTTGAAGGTTTGCTCGATGGTGAGGCCGGCACCGAGCAAGGTCGAGAGTTGACGGGTGATGCGCGCGAGATCGCCAGTGCCGAGCTTGATGCGCGCCGATGATCGACCGGCGATGGCGTCGTTGGCCGCTTCGATCAGCGTGACATCGAGCGGAAACAGGCCCTTCTCGCGCAGGCTCGCGCGCGCCAGGCGCGGGCTGTCGGATTCCAGCACGCCGCGCTGTTCGCGGCCATCGATATCGTAGGCGGTGTATTGGTAGCCCGGCATATTATTGAAATGTCATCCTGAACGTAGTGAAGGATCTCGTCGTCTCAAGAAAAATCCATCCTCCAAATTCACCCGATCCTTCACTGCGTTCAGGATGACAGTCTGATTAATCCCTCGTCACGCGAATCACTTCTTCGATTGACGTGATACCCGCATCGACCCAACGCTGCCCATCTTCGCGCAACGTGACCATGCCGTTTTGCATCGCCATCGCCGCGATTGCACTCTCCGCGGCGCCGTCGTGGATCGGTTTCCGCAAGCCTTCATCGACGGTCAGCAATTCGTAAATGCCGGTGCGGCCTTTGAATTCATCGGCTTTGCCCGGAATCAGCTTGCGCACCAACCGTTGCGCAAGCACGCCTGACAAAGTGGACGCAAGAAGATAAGGCTCGATCCCCATATCGACCAGCCGTGTCACCGCACCCGCCGCCGAATTGGTGTGCAGCGTGGCCAGCACCAGATGCCCGGTGAGGGAGGCTTGCACCGCAATCTGTGCGGTTTCCAGATCGCGGATTTCGCCGATCATGATTACATCCGGGTCCTGCCGCAAAATCGCCCGCAAGGCGCGCGCAAAGGTCATCTCGATCTTCGGATTCACCTGCGTCTGGCCGACGCCGTCGAGATCGTATTCGATCGGATCTTCCACCGTCATGATGTTGCGCGTGGTGGCGTCGAGCCGTGACAGGGCCGCGTACAAGGTGGTGGTTTTGCCCGAGCCGGTCGGACCGGTAACGAGGATGATGCCGTGCGGTTGCTGGATCAATTGATCGAGTTGCGCGAGCGTGCCGGGCGCCATGCCGAGGCCATTCAACGACAGCCGTCCTGCCTGCTTGTCGAGCAACCGCAGTACCACGCGCTCGCCATGTCCCGTCGGCAAGGTCGAGACGCGTACATCGACCGGATGCCCGGCGATTCTGAGCATGATGCGGCCATCCTGCGGCAATCTTTTCTCGGCGATGTCGAGTTGCGCCATCACTTTCACGCGCGACACCATCGCCGCGTGTAGCGAACGCTTCGGCTCCACTACATCGCGCAGCCCGCCATCGACGCGAAACCGAACCAGCGAGCGGCGCTCGAAAATTTCCAGATGAATATCTGAGGCCGCCTCGCGCACGGCTTGCGTGAGCAGCGCATTGATGAGGCGGATGATTGGTGCGTCGTTTTCGGTTTCCAGCAGATCGGTGATTTCGGGCAGCGATGCGGTCAATTGCGCGAGATCGGCGTCGCTCTCGATATTGCTGGCGATTTCCTGCACGGCGCTATCGTCGGCGGCGTCGCCGTTGCCGGCACCGCCCGCATAGGCGTGCGCGAGACGAGTGTTGAATTCTTCGCGCGTGAGCAGCACCGGTTTCAAGCCCTTGCCGGTCATGCGACGTACTTCAGATAGCGTGGATGAGGCCGGGTCGGGTGCCAGCCAGGTTTCAATGTCGTTGCCGACTTGGCGCGCGGTGATCACGCCTTTCGCTTTCGCGAAATGATAAGGAAGCAATCGCACCGTCGCCGGATCGGCGGCTTCCACAATTTCCCGTTGGCGCGCGTCGGAGGATCCCACAGCTATTTCTTCTCCGGAAGCTGTGGACCACCCGAAGGAGCGAGCAACGATTCGGCTTCCTTTATCGCAATGCCTTGTTCGTTGCGGATGTAATCGTAGCGTTCGCCCGTGAGTTGATTGGCCGATTTGCCGTCGCGCAACACGGTCGGGCGCAGGAACACCATCAGATTGGTTTTCTCGCGGCTACGGGTTTGGTATTTGAACAGGTTGCCGATCACCGGAATATTGCCGAGCCACGGCACTTGGCTGTCGCCGTTTTTGGTGTCGTCCGAAATCAAACCGCCGATCACCACGATTTGCCCATCATCGACCAGTACCGTGTTTTCAATTGAACGTTTGGTGGTGATGAGGTCGGCCGATTTCACGTTGTTGGTCGTCGGCACGACTGCCGAGACTTCCTGATATACCTTCATTTTCACGGTGCCGCCTTCGGCGACTTGCGGCGTCACGCGCAGGGTCAAGCCAATATCTTTGCGCTCGATCGTCTGGAACGGGTTGGTCGAGGCATTGCTGCTCTGCGTGAAGCTGCCCGTCACGAAAGGCACGTTTTGGCCGACGACGAATTTCGCTTCTTCGTTGTCGAGCGTGAGAATGTTAGGGGTTGAGAGAATATTGTTTTTCTGATCCGCTTCCAGCGCGCGCGCAAGCGCCCCGAGGTTCAACACTTCGCCGACACCCGGAATATTGATGCGCCCGCGCACGATGCCGATATTGAGTCCAGGGGCCACTGCCGAGATATTTCCCGCTGCGCCAATGATATTGGTACCGCTCGCCGCGCTGCCGAAATTGGTGCCGCCGATCACCTGCGCCCCGCCGCGATTTAATCCCGACAAATCCTGCCACTGGATACCGAATTCTGACGAGGTGCTGGTGCTGACTTCGACGATCAATGCTTCCACGAACACCTGCGCGCGGCGCGCATCGAGCTTGTCGATCACGGTGCGCAAGGAATTGTAGATGTGATCGGGCGCGACGATCACCAGCGAATTGGTGGCGGCGTAGGCCTGAATGCTGCTCGACGGTGCGGCAACGGAGTTGCTCGACGACGTGGTCGCTTGCGGTGGTTGCGTGGTGGCAGTGGGTGTGGTGGCGGTGGTGGAAGTGCCGGTGCTGGCAGTGCCGCTCACCAATGCGCGCAACGTTTCCGCAAGCTTGGTCGCTTCCGCATTGCGTAAATACACGACGTGAATATTACCGTTCGTGGCGGTGGGAATATCCAGATTCGCAAGCAGCGTTTTTACGCGCGTCACCAGCGCGGGGGTATCGGCGCGCACGATGAGACTATTGGTTCGCGGCTCGACGCCGAGATTCAGTTTCGCGGGCAGGCCGGGTGCCGAAGGATTGACGGCGGCCTCGGGCATCAGATTTTTCAGCAAATTCGCGGCATCGACGGCACTCGCGTATTTCAATTGAATCATCTGCACTTCGGTGCCGGTCGGAACGTCGATGGCGGCGATAATTTTGGCGATGCGTTTTACGTTCTCGGCGTAGTCGGCGATCACCAGCGTATTGTTGCCGGGGTACGCGCCGATGAAATTGTTCGGTGCCACCAATGGCCGCAGCACGCTCGCCAATTGCGAGGCGCTTTCATTTTGCAGCACAAAAATCTGCGTGATGATGCGATCCCCGGCAATCTGCGTGCCGCGCTCGATCACGGTGCCGGAGACTTTTCCTTCCGCTTCTGGCACGATTTTCACCACGCCGCGTTCCTCGATCGCCGCATAGCCGCTCACCCGGAGCGCCGTCAGCAAAATCTGGTAGGCGATATCTTTGGAGACCGGCGTCTGCGAAATAATGTTCATGTTGCCAGTGACGCGCGGATCAATGACGAAATTCTTTCCCGTATGCCCGCCGATGGCCTTTACCACGGAGGGAATATCAGCATTGACGAAGTTGATGACGATGCTGTCTTCTGCGGCGCGGGCCGTGGCCGGGGCGAAAAGTGCGAAGGCGGCAAACAACAACGAAAACAGGGCACCGCGCAGGGCCGGACTATTCTTCAATATGACGGGTAGGCGCATCGTGATTCCGCAGTGAAATGACTCGGCTGATTGTACGTCAGGATCGCAGATATTTTGCGGGGCACGCAGATGACGGCCATGCGCATTCCGGCGTCACCGATGGGGGTACTTCTATTTACCCTGTCGTACCGGCGAAGGCCGGTACCCAATTTTCGTAAGCCATTGACACATTGACAAAATTGGGCCCCGGCCGCAGCCTGCCCTCGAATGTTTTAATCGGGGGCCGGGGAGACAGAGATTTGAG
>JANPBQ010000124.1:0-6278 GCA_031430555.1 Betaproteobacteria bacterium | reverse complement strand
TGCGCAATGAAAAGCGGATGGGCAAAAATCCGCCAACCGTTGATGATCAGCGTGACCGGCTTACGCCCGCTCATTCATCATTCGCCGACAGCGCTGCATCCAAATCAACGTCGACGCCACCGACCAATGATCGGATGCGCTTCACGAAACGGGCATCGACGGCTTGGAGCCGTTCCGGATGGTTGGCAATGTCGCGAGCGAGAAAGCCCAGATAAGAACCGAGAACAGGATCATGTTCTTCGACCCCTGCCACGCGGGAAAGTACGACATCGCCGCCCGGGCGGATCGAATATTGAATCTTGTCCCGCTTGCCCAGCTTGAGTGCCCGGCGAACCGTTTCGGGCACAGTCGTCTGATAGCGGTCGGTGAGTGTCGATTCGACGTCGAGGTTCGCGGACATGGCGCGCTCCGGTTTCGGGAATGATTGCGGATGGTAATGCAAATACATTATTTCGTCAATGCAATTGCATTACTGCTCAATCCCTCGGCGATTCAACCGATCTCATTGACCCCACCAACGATAAGATATACATTTACAAAATTGTATATCCAAGGAAAACACCATGCAAGTATCCAAATGGGGCAATAGCCTGGCGATTCGCCTCCCCGCCGTCGTCGTCGACGCACTAAAGTTGCAGGAAGGCGACGACATCGAAGTCACCATCGCCGACGCACGCATACTACGCATCGCAAAAAAACCCGACCGGGAAACCCTGCTCGCCCGCCTGCGCGAATTCCGGGGAAAACTTCCCGCCGACTTCAAGTTCGAGCGCGACGACGCCAATGCCCGCAGCTAAAGTGTTCATCGACAGCAACGTCATTCTTTACCTGCTATCGACGAACGCAAAGAAGGCCAATGCGGCCGAATCAATTCTGCTCACCGGCGGCTTGATCAGCGTCCAAGTGTTGAATGAAATCGCGAATGTGGCCTTCCGCAAACTCGGCATGTCGTGGACGGAGATCAATCAATTCCTCGCGCCACTCCGCTCGCTCTGTACGGTCGAACCGCTCACGGTCGAAACCCATGATCGCGGCAGAGAGGTGGCTGAACGTTACGGCTTGAGTGTTTACGATTCGATGATCGTTGCGGCTGCGCTGCTCACGGAATGCACGGTTTTATATAGCGAGGATATGCAGGATGGGTTGTTGGTGGACAAACAGTTGCGGATTGCGAATCCTTTTAGAAGCACCTCTGTTCGGTGATGTGCGGATGATTTTCTGCTCACAAGATCCACATTGCCTTCTTGTCGTTGAAACAATTGACACTGACCCCGTCCACTCTCCTAAATAGCCTCATTTCCCCTTGCGCGTATCAACCCCATCCCCCAACAACCCACCCGCCTCCCGCTCATCCAACGTCAATTTCGGCGTCGCCGTTTTAACCCGCTATTCAACTTCCTTGATGTGTTCAGCAGGTGGAATATTCTCTGGCAGGGTGCCGCCAATGCGCTTGATGGCATCTCGAACTTCCTTGCCAACGCTTTCGTGAGTCTGGATGGCGTGGGACTGGCTGCGCACGCCATCCTGCGCCAGCTTGTCGCGAGTTTGCGTTAAGCGAAATTGATTGGCCGCGAGTTCGGTCGCGTTCATCCGGTCGAGCAGATTGTCTTTTTCGGGAATGGATTTGCGTTGCTTGATGGACTCACGACCGAGGCCGCCATAGAGACCCTTGTAGCCCGCGTCATGGAAAACGCCGAACATTTTGCTTTGCACGCTGGCATCTTGTGCCGCACCGGATAACGCCTTGAACTCTTGCGAGGTTTGCTTGCGCAATTGCAGACGCTCGACATCGGCAGCGAGTTGATCGGAAAGCTCCTGACGCCGCGTCTGGACGGCAAAGTATTGTTGTGCGCGGGCAATTTCCGGCTTGCGAGGATCGCCGTTTTGGGCAATGAGGTAGCAGGCGAAACGGGAGAGCTGGTAGTCATCCACCATCTGGACGGCACCTTTGCCCCCGGTGATCGGTTTGCCGGCGCTGGCAAAGTGATGCTCGGCGCGATTTCCCGATTCTTTGCAAGAGGTTATGGCACGCTCAATGGCCTGCTCGAAACGCCGCCATTGGCTGTATCCCAGCATCGATTGCAGGGCGCGTGCACTCCAATATTCGGCCCCGAATTCGTTGCTTTGTTTCAGGTCTTCAAATGACTTTCCCGCGACCGTCACTTCATTTTTTTTCGGCACTATTTCTGCTCCGACTTTTTTCCGACAGATGCAACAATTATATGCACCCGACTTCGGCATTTACCTGATGTTCGCCTGTTACAGCGCCCTTCACAACCTCGCCGCATGCGCCGCAAACACCATTTCGATCTATACGACAAAAATTGCGATCCCGGAGAAGCTACGCCCCGGGAAATGCCGCAAATAAGGTTCCAGACTCGAATGGCACTTACTTAAGGTGTCTCCCCGGACTTGTTCCGGGGTCCAATTTCGACGGAATGCCCATTTGAACAAAATTGGGCCCCGGAACAAATCCGGGGAGACAGTTTTCGTGTGCCCACGACAGCGCGAGTATCTAGCGCTATCCATGCAGGAAATCCTTAAGTAAGTGCCGTTCGTTCCAGACTCGCATTGATTACTCAAGCCATCAACTCGCGGGTCGCCATTCGGCGCCCCGAGCACTCGGCGGCGATGAGGTCCCTGCGAGCTAACAGCGCGCAGCACTTGAGTTGTGCGCTGTTCATGCCTGCGTATTTGGCAAACCATCATCCGCGTTGCGCGCCGTCAGGCGGCCGATAGTAAGCGCACATCGCTGTTCAATCAGCATCACGATCCGCCCAAGAATGGCGTGGCCGAAGCCTTCCACATCCATCGCCGCCTGCGTTGCGCGTGCCAACTCCGGCAGCCGCCTGGTAATGTCAAGAATGCGCTTTTTGACCTGTGCGGGTGACAGCACAGCAGCAAGAGCGAACTGTTCCCAATGTCGTGCCTGCACTTCAGAAAATTTGTACTTGCTGCCAATCTTCATGGCCATCTTGTCGCTCAGATTCGGATACACCGCCGTGGACAGTGCATCGTACATTGGTGCGAGAACGGCACCTTGTAGGGTGTAGAGCAACGAGAAATTCTTCGCGTGTGCAACGTGGTTGCCGATCAGTGTGTTGAATACCACGAAGTCGAGCAGCCTCAATGTGTTTGGTGCGCTGGGTCGCGTTGCGCGACGCACCAGCTCAAAGGCCTGTGTGAGATCGGCCCCCCCTTCGTTCTGGTATTTCGTTTCAGGGGCCACGCCCAGCGCCTGACAAAAATCTTCCTGATGCATCCGCTGAAGTTGTATCTGTCCGGGTTTGCCTTGCTTCACTAGCTGTCGATCATAGCGTTCAACCAGCAGGAAGCGATGATCGCCAATCCCATGGATGCTGGCTCTGGCAACATCCAGTTTGAGCGCGGCTGCCAGTCGCATGCAGAAGCCTTCATTGAATACGCTGCCTTCGACACCTGAAATGGGTGGCTTGATGATGTGGGAGCTTGGCGTGCCTTGCAACGGCACACCGATCCGGTTGCTCTCGGCAACAATAGGTAATTTATCCTGCGCACCCGCCAGAGATAGGCGAATCCCGTCTTGGCCGGCGAGCATAGGTCGCTTGGGCATTTCATCGAGAAGACGCAGCAATTGCACGCCATCGAGCCAGCGCACCGCACTTGCCGAATCGGGCGCAACGGGATTCTGGCCGGGCACCAGCAAGGTCACCGCGCCAGCACATTCGCCGCCAATGCCATCGAGCAAGCCAAAGTCGTTCTTGCCGGAAACATGTAGCGCATGGGCGATCAGGCTTCGCTTGTTGCCCTCAGGTAAGAGCCCCGCGAAGTAGGGCCGGGCTGCGCGGTCATCGAACGGCACAGTTCTAAGCGGAAGTGATTGCGATAGCGGGATTGTGTCGCCACTGATGCGATCGTTCGTTGAGTTCTTTTCCAGCCAGTCCGTTGCGTAGGAAAAGCTCAGTCGTCCCTCGATCTGCGACAGCGTGCCGACATGTTCCCCTAATAACCAGACCTCCAGTTGCCTGGGCATGCTAAGTCGCCTTTTCGCCGGATGGCAGGCCGTCCACGGTCAACTTGGCACCGAGCGCGTGCAGCACACGGAGGATATTTTCCAGGCGAAGGGTAGGCTTGCCGGCTTCCATGTCGACGATGAAGCGCACACCGACGCCAGCCGCCAGCGCGAGTTTCGGCTGGGTGAGTCCAAGCTGCTTGCGTGCTGCACGCGCGGCTTGGCCAAGTGCGTGAGGGGTATCAATGGTGATGGTCATGAAAATTTCCTGTTCGGGAAATTATCGCCATCAGGCGGGCAAAATGCAATACAAATTTCCTGATCGGGAAATAACTAATCGTGTCAGCTTCTTTCCCACCAAAATATCCCGAACGGGAAACATAAACCGGGCTATTGCACGCTGGCCATTTGCGCCGCAAGAATAACGTCACATAGAACTGGGTGTCGTTTCCTTTCCGTGCCAAAAGTATTGACTCGGTCAACAAATTGATTATACTTAACCAATCAGTTAACTATAAACCCCCTTTCACACAAAAATGCGCCCGCCCACCACCGACCCCCTCAGCGCAACATTCGCCGCCCTGGCCGACCCTACGCGACGGGCGATGCTCGCGCGATTGGCCTTGGGAGACGCGTCGGTCAACGAACTCGCGGCCCCTTTCGCGATGAGCCTGCCTGCCGTCTCAAAGCACATCAAGGTTCTGCACAAAGCCGGGCTCATCACCAAAGGTCGTGACGCCCAGTGGCGGCCTTGCCGCATCGATGGCGTGCAACTCAAAGGGGCGATGGACTGGATTGGCCAATACAAACAATTCTGGGAAGAACGCCTCGATCGCCTGGATGCCTACTTGCACACCTTGCAATCACCCTCAACCTCGGGAGGAAAAACTTGAAACCCACCTATGAACCCAACTCGAAATTGGATCTCAGTTTCACGCGCGTCGTCGATGTGCCGAGGGCGCTGGTGTGGCGCGCGTGGACAGAGCCTCAACTTCTGATGCCCTGGTTTTGCCCTTTGCCATGGAAGACAATCGATTGTGAAATTGACTTGCGTCCCGGCGGCATTTTTCGCACCACGATGCAGTCGCCGGAAGGCCAGGAATTTCCCAATGCCGGCTGCTATCTTGAAGTCATTCCGCAGACCAAGTTGAGTTGGACCAACGCTCTGCTACCCGGCTTCCGTCCCAGCCCGCCCTCCGCAACCTGCGGCAGTGAAGACGTGAATTTCATGTTTACCGCCGTGATCGAATTGGCGGATCACGCGGGCGGCACTCGCTACACCGCCACCGTGATTCATGCCGACGAAGAGGGTTGCAACAAGCACGCCGCGATGGGGTTTGAAGGCGGTTGGGGTACCGCGCTGGATCAACTCGTCGCAATGATCAAGAAAGGCATCTGACGATGAACTCGCAAACAGCCGAAACAATAAATGCAACGACAACGCGTGAAAGCGAAAGCGAGCGTGAAGTGGTGCTGACGCGCGAAGTCGCGTTCCCGCGCGAACTGGTCTGGATGGCGATGACCGTCCCCGAGCACCAAAACAAATGGTGGGGACCTGACGGATTCAGGAACGATCGCGTGATCATGGATTTTCGCGTCGGCGGCGCATGGACATTTGATATGGTGGCGCCCGACGGCACCCTCTATCCCAACCATGTGGTGTTCAAGGAAATTACGTCCCCGTCGCGACTGGTTTTCGACCATGGCGACGGCTTGCGCGTTTGGTTCGAGTCCCGAATCACCTTGCAAGAAACCGGCATTGGCACCCTGATCACGCTGCGCCACCTATTCCCGAGCCGGGAATCGCGCGACGAAGTGGTCGAGAAATACGGCGCAATCGAAGGCGGCAAACAACATCTCGCCAAACTTGAAACCTACCTCAGGCATGAATGGCACTTACTTTAGGTGTCTCCCCGGCGAAGGCCGGGGCCCAAGTTTCGACCGTGTCGCCGCGCGATTCAAATTAGGCCCCGGCCTTCGCCGGGGAGACATTTGTTACTGTTACTCTTCAAAATCCACTTCGCCGTATTGGCCACCCAACAGCGCTCAAGTAAGTACCATTCACCTCAGGGATAACTTGTTATGAACGATTCGTTGCGCATTGCCAAGCGCAGTTTGCATACACCCGGATCTTGCGCAGCAAACGTATAAGGACGACATTGCGCAGGATTCATCCGTCGGGACGACGTTTCACGAAACGTCATGTCGCGTCCTACCCATCAATTGCCTAGACAGACGAAAAGCCGCGCGAATGCTTGAAGCCAACTTAGTCTCGGCTGCGCATCAA
>JANPBQ010000123.1:0-12749 GCA_031430555.1 Betaproteobacteria bacterium | reverse complement strand
ACGGCGGTCGAGGCAACTTTTACCAACACCACGTGATCGAGGCCGACTTTATTGAACGAATTTTCGAGCGCAATGCAGCCCTGGATTTCGTGGGCTTTGATCATCGCGGTCAATAGGTTTTGTACCGTGAGCGGTTTTTTTCCCGAGGCAACGGCATTGCGCGACAACCAATCGGCGGTCGCCAAAATGCCGCCAAGATTATCCGACGGGTGACCCCATTCGGCCGCGAGCCAGGTGTCATTGAAATCCAGCCAGCGGATCATCGCGCCGATATCGAATGCGGCTTTCACCGGATCCATCTGGAATTGCGTGCCGGGCACTTTTGCGCCGTTCGGCACCAACGTGCCTTGCACCACCGGGCCGAGCATTTTTTTGCAGGCCGGATATTCGAGCGCTTCAAATCCGCAGCCGAGCGTATCAAGCAGACAATAGCGCGCAGTATCGTAGGCTTCTTTGGATTTGATCTTGAACTTGGTGACGTAGTCGACGATATCGACCAACACTTTGTCGGGTTTGGGGCGGACGTTGCTGATGTGTGCGGACATGGAGTTTTCTCTCAATTATTGTGATTCAAGATTCTTGTGTCGTGCAAAAAAATTCCCGTCGTCCCCGCGAAGGCGGGGATCCAGTGTCGTCGATGTTCCGAAATAAACAACGTCACTGGGTCCCCGCTTTCGCGGGGACGACGACTTGTTACGGCCGCTCTTTTAACGGCACAAATTTCAAATCATCCGGCCCCATGTAGTTCGCGCTCGGTCGAATGATCTTGCCGTCGATACGCTGCTCGATCACATGCGCGGCCCAGCCGGAGGTGCGGCTGATGATGAAAAGCGGCGTGAACATCGAGGTGGGTACGCCCATCATGTGATACGAGCACGCGCTGAACCAATCGAGGTTCGGGAACATTTTTTTCTCGCGCCACATGACCGCTTCGAGTCGCTCGGCGATATTGTAGAGCTTCATGTTTCCGGCGTCTTTCGAGAGCCGCTCGGCGACGCGTTTGATGACCACATTGCGTGGGTCGGAAACCGTGTAGACCGGATGGCCGAAGCCGATCACGACCTGTTTTTCGGAAACACGTTTGACGATATCGGCTTCGGCCTCATCCGCGTTTTGATAACGCGATTGAATGTCGAACGCGACTTCATTGGCACCCCCGTGCTTCGGGCCTCGGAGCGCGCCGATGCCACCGGTGATGGCGGAATACATGTCCGAGCCGGTGCCGGCGATCACACGCGCGGCGAATGTGGAGGCGTTGAATTCATGTTCGGCATAGAGCACGAGAGAGGTGTGCATCGAACGTACCCATAGGTCAGACGGCGTGCGGCCATGCAACAGATGCAGAAAATGCCCGCCGATGGTGTCGTCGTCAGTCTCGACATCGATGCGCTTGCCATTCACCGCGAAGTGATACCAATACAGCAGCATCGAGCCGAACGAGGCCATCATCCGGTCGGCGATATCGCGCGCACCGGCGATATTGTGATCATCCTTTTCCGGCAGCGTGCAGCCGAGCGCCGAGCAGCCGGTGCGCAACACATCCATCGGATGCGCGGACGCGGGCAGGGACTCCAGCACATCCTGCACAGCCATCGGAATGCCGCGCAGCGATTTCAGTTTGGTTTTGTAGTGCGCGAGCTCGATGGCGTTGGGCAATTTTTCATGCACCAGCAGGTACGCAATTTCCTCGAACTCACATGCGTCGGCGACATCGAGAATATCGTAGCCGCGGTAATGCAAATCGTTGCCGGTGAGGCCGACGGTGCAAAGCGCGGTGTTGCCGGCGGTGACGCCGGAAAGAGCAACAGATTTTTTTGGTTTCGGTCCGGCGGGTGTGGCGGGGGTGGCAGAATTGTCGGCGACGGTGGGTGCGGGCGTGTTCATGGCTTTTTGTCCATAGGTTTCGTTGGTAACGTCAAGTACCGGAGCGGCGTTTCGAGCTTTTTTGCCGGGAAAGCCGCGTCAGTTCAGGATTTTTGATTTTTGATTCGCGACTGGCGCGCAACGATTGCCACTCTTTCAGGGTAATGCGATGCACGAGGTGGCGTTTTAGTGACCAATCGGCCGGCACGCGCGGGTGATCAAATTCCACTCCGTGCCAGCGTGTCATGCCGATGCGTTCCATCACGGCGTGAGAAGGCTTGTTCGGCACCACCGAGAACGCGATGACCTGAGGCAAGCGCAGGTGCTCGAATGCGAAGTAGAGCGAGGCCTCGGCTGCCTCGGACGCAAAGCCCTTGCCCCACGCAGTTTGCGGAAGTCGCCAGCCAATCTCGACGGCCGGCTGCCAGATTGCCGGAAACATCGGCGGATTCAGTCCGACGAAACCAGCAAAGGGTATTTCGCCGGGAATTTCCAGGGCCCACATCCCCCACCCGCGCTGCGCGATGCCGCCGCGGATACGTTCGCCTTCGGCATTGGAGACGGCACGGTCGAGCACCGAGGGGAAAAAACGCCGCACCATCGGGTCGGCATTGAGCGTGGCGTAATCCGCAAAGTCGCTATCTTTCCACTGGCGCAGCAACACACGCGGCGTGCGCAGCTCAATGGGGGCGGGAAAGGTCGGGAGGACGAGTGGCGGGGGCATGCTACTTCTTGGCGGCAAACAGCGCGTCCAGTTTTTGCTCGTACGCGTGATAGCCGAGGTAGTAGTAGAGCTCCGCGCGCGTTTGCATGGAGGGCACGACATTTTTCTGCGTGCCCTCGGCGCGCAAGGTCTGATAAAAGTCCAGCGCCGCCTTGTTCATCGCCCGATACGCGCCGCAGCAATACAGCACCATATCGACATCGACGGACGCGAGCTCGGTCGTCGTGAACAGCGGCGTGTGGCCGAACTCGGTGATGTTGGCCAAGATCGGAACCTTCACGGCTTCCTTGAATTGTTTGTACATCGGCAACGCAGTGATGGCTTCGGGAAAAATCATGTCGGCACCGGCTTCCACATAGGCGCACGCACGATCAATCGCCGCGTTGATGCCTTCGACCGCAAGGGCGTCGGTGCGCGCCATGATGACAAAGTTCGCATCGGTGCGCGCATCCACCGCCGCTTTGACTCGATCAACCATTTCTTCTTTCGAGACCACTTCCTTGCCCGGCCGATGGCCGCAGCGCTTGGTGCCGACCTGGTCTTCCATATGCACCGCCGCCGCGCCGGATTTCTGGAACGAGCGGATGGTGCGCGCGATATTGAAGGCGCCGCCCCAGCCGGTATCGATATCGACCACCACCGGCAAGGTCGTCACGTCGGTGATGCGGCGCAAATCGATCAGCACGTCTTCCATCGTGCTGATGCCCAAGTCGGGCATGCCGAGCGAATTGGCGGCCACACCGCCGCCGGAAATATAAAGCGCGTTGTAGCCGGTGGCTTCGGCCATGCGCGCCGTGTAGGCGTTGATGGCGCCGACTATTTGCAGGGGTGCTTCGTCTTTTAGGGCTTGGCGGAATTTCGCGCCGGGGGAAGGGAGAGTCATGGGATTTCTTGAGAGATCAGGAGAAGAATGCGGTATTCGCAACGTCTGTTATTTTAACGCCGGTGACTTTCGCTTTTTGCAGTAACTCCCAAAAGTAACGGTAGGTTGCGCGGTCGTGCAATTCGCCTTTGTACTGGATCGGACCCCAATCGGCGGCTTGCGCAGCGAGCAGGATATTTTCAGCATCCTCGACTTCGGAATGATCCGGCTTCATCGCGTCCACAATCGGCTGAATCTGCGCGGGATAGATCGACCACATGCGCAGAAAACCGAATTCGTTGCGCGCGCGTTTTGCGTCGCCGAGCACGACCTCGGTATTCTTGAGATCGAGACAAACGTTGTGCGCGGGCACAACGCCATTCGCGAGTGCGGCCGCGACGACTTCGGATTTCGCGCGCACCAGCAATTTGTGTTCGAACTGCCCCGGCGATCGCATGGCCGCAGCGGGAATCGCACCATGATGGCCGGAAACGAAATCCATTAGGCCGAAGTCGAGTACCTGAATGCTGGGCAATGCGGCGATCACATGAATATCGCGCAGTGCGCCATGCGTTTCAACCAGAACATGGGTAGGAATTTCGCGACCGGCCGCGGTTTTTTTTGCGACCGATTGAATGTAGTCGATCATCTCTTTTGCTTCCGCGAACGAGGTCGATTTTGGGATCGTGATGTACGCGATCACCTTACCCGCGCCACCGACCAGAATGTCAACATCCTGCTTCCAAAGCGAATGCGAATAATCGTGAATGCGCGCGCCGGCCATTTTGTATTTATTGGCGGGAGAAGTCAGCATCCGCACGATCATTTCGGCGTGTGCTTTTTCCTGGCCCGCGGGCGCACCGTCTTCGCAATCGCAAGTGATGTCAAACACAGGGCCGAGTTTGTCTTGCAGTTCGAGTGCTTTGCCGATGAGTTTCTCGCTGCCCGCGAAATGCTCGCAGCTCGGAATGATGGGGAAGGGCCGTTCACCGGCGAACAGGGCTTGCGAAGGATGGACAGCGGTCATGGTTTCTCCGGCGGGGTCAATGGCGTGGCAACAATAGTGTGTAGTCGAGCGACAGGACTTTGGATTCCTCCGGTGCCGTCTTGAATGCGGCTGAATTCGGATCGACATTCTTATAGCCCGACAATTGCACGCGCAGTGCGCCGAAGTGCGCATTGATCGGCCATTTCATCAATGGCGTCGATACCGCATACAACGTGTCGCCCGCAAACGTCGGCTGGTGATGGCTGCCGCCGTTGATGGCGAGAATCGACAGCGCATTTTCCAGTCCGTCATAGGAAAGCGCGCGACAAAGCGATATCACCTGCCCGCCATAAACCAGGCGCCGGCCAAATCGCGAATCCTTCATGTGATGCAAATCGAAATGCACCCGCGCCGTGTTTTGATAGAGCTTGGTTGCGAGGGTGTGATCGGTTTCGTCGATCGTCATGCCGGACGGATGCGTGATCGTTTCGTTGATTTGGTAATCGTCCCAGAAGCGGTCGCCGCCGGTTTCATAAGTAACGTTTTCGGCGGGCCGAAGGAGTGCAGGAACGGCAAGATCGCTGGCATCGACAAATTCGGGAAATTCATTCACGCCCTGCAACGCGGCATTTGGCGTGGTGGATGCATTTTTGCGATTGACCATCACCCAGCGCACCCATGTCAGTACGCATTCTTCGCGCTGATTAAACGCGTTCGAGCGTACGTATACGACGCCGGTCTTGCCGCTGGAATTTTCCTTGAGGCCGATAATTTCAGTTTCTGCACGCAGCGTGTCGCCGATAAAAACGGGCTTAAGAAACCGGCACTCCGCATAGCCAAGATTTGCGACGGCGTTGTAGGAAATATCGGCAACCGTTTTGCCGAAAGCGATATGGAACACCAGCAAATCATCGACCGGCATCGATGGGTAGCCCATCGACTGCGCGAACGGTTCACTGCAATGGATAGGATTTCGCGAACCCGTCAACGCATGATAAAGCGCCACATCGCCCTGAGTAATCGTGCGCGGCGTGGCGTGGACATAGGCTTGTCCAACGTGGTAGTCCTCGAAAAAATATCCGGTAACGGGGCGCATGAAAGGTCGATCAGGCGGACTCAAGTTCCCGGATCATTTCCACCAGCGCGAGAAGGCGTTTTGCGGCGCTGACATGGTGGCCTTCGACGAGCCGGCCATTCAGCATGATGGTGCCGCGACCTTCGCGATGCGCTTGTGAGAGTGCGTCGATGACTTCATTGGCGAGGCCGATTTCGGAAGGCTTAGGTGTGAAGGCATCGTTGCTGTACGGCAACTGGTTCGGATGCACCAACGATTTGCCGTCGAAACCGAGATCGCGCGAGAGGCGGCACGCGAGTTCGAAGGAATGCATGTCTTTGATATCGACGCTGATGCCATCCACTGCCGCGCGTTTATAGGCACGTGCCGCGAGCAACACATGCGAAAGTGAATAATGCAGCGCAAGACGATCAGGTGTTTTCTTGCCGTGCAATTGGGTAAGCAAGTCACTCGTGGCCATGATCATGCAGGCGATACGATCCGACGAGCCGGCGATTTCCTCGGCGCGCAACACAGCGGTCGGACTCTCGATCATCA
Organism: Betaproteobacteria bacterium; assembly: GCA_031430555.1. Classification (GTDB taxonomy): domain Bacteria; phylum Pseudomonadota; class Gammaproteobacteria; order Burkholderiales; family Usitatibacteraceae; genus UKL13-2. The sequence continues at coordinate 6,700 of JANPBQ010000123.1, read as the reverse complement.
CCATGATCGGCAAACGTGATCCGCCGGCGCGATCAAGCACATCGAGCGCTTCGATCACGTCGGTTTTGCTTTCGATATTTGGAAACAGGATCGCGTCGGCACCGATGTCGGCAACCGCCTTGATGTCGTCCACACCCCAGGGCGAATCGAGATCGTTGACGCGCACGACTTTTTCGCGGCGCCCGAAGCCGCCTTGCAAGATCGCATCGACGATTTGATGACGCGACGATTCTTTGTTTTCCACCAGCACCGAATCGCCCAGATCGAAAATCAGCGAATCGACTTTCAAGGTGCGCGCCTTGTTCAAATATCGCGGTGCACAACCGGGAACGTACAGCATGGAACGGCGGGGGCGAAGGTAGGGAGTCATTGGCAGTGGGATGAAGATCGGTGGCGCGGTGTCTGGAGAGATACCCAAATCGTCGGCGGAAGGTGAGTCAAATTGCTGCGCTGCGGAACAATTAAATCTTATGCCCGAAGCGCGAACCTGTCAACAGACTTATATCTTATATAAGATAGGTGAGTATGTGTTTCGGTGTGATACGATATTTCCTGTGTTGCCCTGTCCGCACCGTTCCACGGTCGTCGGCGAAAAGCACTCTCTGAGAAAAATGTCCACGCCAACCAAAATTTCCGACCATCCGCCGCCCGCTCCCGCTATCCCTGCGGCGTTTGGGGGTTCGCCAAGTTTTCAGCCGCTTTATGATCAGATCAAGATCCTGCTCACGCGTAGCTTGATAGGTGGCGAATGGAAACCTGGCGAGGCAATTCCTTCCGAGATGGATCTTGCCGCGCGCTATCAGGTGAGCCAGGGCACCGTGCGCAAGGCGATCGACGCGCTCGCGGCGGAAAACATTCTTATTCGCCGACAGGGAAAGGGCACTTTTGTCGCGACCCACACCGAACCCAAAACGCAATACCGGTTCCTGCGCATCATTCCCGACAAAGGCGAAAAGATTCACCCGAAAACATCGTTCATTGATGTCAAACGCGGCAAAGCCAATACCGAAATAGCGCGCGCGCTGGACTTGAAAGTCGGCGCGCCGATCACCGCGATCCGCCGGGTGCTGGTGTTCGCAGGCAAGCCCGTGATCCTCGATGAAGTCACGGTGCCCTCTGCGCTGGTGCCGAATCTCACGCTTGAACATATTCAAGAGTCGCAGGGCTCCATCTACAGTTTCTTTGAAACCACCTATGGCCTGCGGATGATCCGTGCGGAAGAACGGCTGCGCGCCGTTGCGGCCGATGCATTTTCAGCGAAGCATTTGCAAGTGAAGCCCGGTGCACCGTTGCTATGCGTCGATCGAATTGCGTTCACCTATGGCGACAAGCCAGTGGAATGGCGGCGCGGCTTGTGCCAGACCGACGGCTACTCGTATTACAACGAGCTTGCGTAGCGCCGAAATGTCGAGTGCTACTTCTCAAGTGCTGCCCTGACCGTATCCGCGATCCATTGATTCACGCTCTTGCCCGACGCGGCGGCGGCGATGATGGTGTCGGCATGCAACTCTGGTGGCAGCCGCAACAACAACTTTCCGGAAGCCGGTTTCTCCGGCATCTTGCCGAGTCGCGCGCATTCGGCGAGATAGTGGTCGACGGCGAATTCAAAGTCGCCGCGTAATTCCTCAACACTTGCACCATGAAACATTAGTGCCTCACTCATGCCGAGCAAGTGGCCGCAAAAAATCTCGTCCTTTGCATCGAACTCGATGCGCGCGGTGTAGCCTTTGTACTTCATGAATTGTTCAAAAGTCTCGAACGAAAGTTGAGTGATTTGCGATATGTTGAATAATATCATAAAATGATATCAGCCCATGGCGAGTGAGTATTTGACTTTCCGGCAACGATGCCACGACGCAATGGTCATGTAAGTATTCAAATAAAACATAGACTTACGCACTGCTCACGCGTTTGCGTGGACATTTCATGTGCGGTGGTGGTGCGCTGACGCTCCCGCTATGCAGCCAAATGCATTTAGGATTAAAATCATTGCGTCTTTCGGCATTTTCGCTGTGCCGCGCAGCGCCGCAACGATCATTGCCCGCCTTACCAATTGTCTAGCTAGAGACAACATAATAAGGATTCCCGACATGTCCTCCGCACCCCGCACGACGCCGTCCGCGCGACCGAAATACTACGATCTCAATTTATTGAATTTGCCGGTGCCCGGCATCGTGTCGATATTTCATCGCGTCACCGGTGTGGCGATGTTCATTTTCCTGATCCCCGCCGTGATGTATGTCTTGCAATGCACCTTAGCGTCTGAAGACGGCTTCAACCGCTGGAAATTATTTTTTGCCGAGCCGATGGTGAAAGTGATTTTTCTCGGTTTTGTCTGGGCATATCTGCATCATTTTTTCGCTGGCATTCGCTACCTGTTGCTGGATGTGCATGTCGGCATTGATCTCGCCTCCGCAAGGCTTTCTGCGAAGCTGGTGCTTATCGCTGGTGTCGTCGCGACGCTACTCGTTGGAGCGCGCATATGGTGACCTTGAAACGCGCCGATCGCACGCCTGTCGGCGCGCATTACGGCTGGCAGGATTGGCTCGCGCAACGCGTCACCGCCGTCGTCATGGCTTTGTTCAGCGTCGTGATCATCGGCTACGTCGTCGTCAAAGGCAGCATCAGCTATGCCGATTGGCGCGCGCTGTTTCAATCGCAAGCCTTTCGCGTTCTCGCGTTGTTGTTTCTGCTGTCGGTTTATTACCACGCGTGGATCGGCATCCGCGATGTGCTGATGGACTACCTCAAACCGGTGGGCATTCGCTTGACGGCGAACGTGTTGGTGTTGTTGTTCCTGGTGGCCTGTTCGATCTGGTCCGTTTCCATTTTGTGGGGAAGATAGTCCATGGCACTGATCGTTCGCAAATTTGATGCCGTCGTCGTGGGGGCCGGCGGTTCGGGCCTGCGTGCGGCGCTGCAGTTGTCCAACGCGGGGTTGAAAGTTGCCGTGCTGTCGAAAGTATTCCCGACGCGCTCGCACACCGTCGCCGCGCAAGGCGGGGTGGGTGCCTCGCTCGGCAACATGGGCGAGGACAATTGGCACTGGCACATGTACGACACCATCAAGGGTTCCGATTGGCTGGGCGACCAGGATGCGATCGAATTCATGTGCAAAACGGCACCCGAAGCCGTCTATGAACTTGAACATTTTGGTATGCCCTTTGACCGAAACGACAACGGCACCATTTATCAGCGGCCCTTCGGTGGGCACTCGCAAAACTACGGTGAAAAACCGGTGCAGCGATCCTGTTGCGCGGCCGACCGCACCGGCCATGCGATGCTGCATACGCTGTATCAACGTAATGTTTTCGCCAACACGCAATTTTTTGTCGAGTGGATGGCGCTGGATTTGATTCGCGACCACGAAGGCAACGTGCTCGGCGTCACCGCGCTGGAAATGGAAACCGGCGAGACAATGATTTTTCACGCCAAGGCGACCCTTTTCGCCACCGGCGGGGCGGGCCGCATTTATGCCTCCAGCACCAATGCGTTCATCAATACCGGCGACGGCCTCGGCATGGCCGCGCGCGCCGGCATCCCGCTCGAAGATATGGAATTCTGGCAATTCCACCCAACCGGTGTGGCCGGTGCGGGCGTGCTCATCACCGAGGGTGTGCGCGGCGAAGGCGGTATTTTGCTTAACAAAGACGGCGAGCGGTTCATGGAACGCTACGCGCCGACGATGAAGGATCTCGCGTCGCGCGATGTGGTATCTCGCGCGATGGCGACGGAAATCAAGGAGGGTCGCGGTGCCGGACCCAACAACGATTACATTTTGTTGAAACTCGATCACCTCGGCCCGGAAGTCATCAACAAACGCCTGCCGGGCATCCGCGAAATCGCGCTCAAATTCGGCAACGTCGATTGCACCAAAGAGCCGATTCCCGTCGTGCCGACTTGCCATTATCAGATGGGCGGCATTCCCACCAATTACCGCGGCGAAGTGGTGGTGCCGAAGAACGGCAATCCGAATTCAATCGTGCCGGGTTTTTATGCCGCCGGCGAGTGCGGTTGCGCCTCGATTCATGGCGCGAACCGCCTCGGCACCAATTCCCTCACCGATCTGTTGGTGATGGGCAAATCGTCGGGCGACTCGATGATCCAGTTCATCAAGGAAAACAACGGCTACCGCGATCTACCCAAGGATGCCGGCGAATTGTCGACCTCGCGTCTGGCACGACTGAATGGACAAAAGAACGGCGAAAGCGTGCACGAAACCGGCGACGCGATGCGTCAAACCATGCAAGCGCATTGCGGCGTTTTCCGCTTTCCGGACATGCTGGTGAAAGGTGTTGCGAAAATCAAAGACGTGGCCGAACGCGTGAAGTCGATCCAGATCGCCGACAAATCAATGGTCTTCAATACGGCGCGCATCGAGGCGCTGGAATTGGAAAACCTGATCGAAGTCGCAATGGCGACAATGGTCTCGGCCGAAGCTCGCAAAGAGACGCGCGGCTCGCATGACCGCGCCGATTTTCATGATCGCCCCGGTTTCGTCAATGGCCGCGACGACGACAACTGGCTCAAGCACACCCTCTGGTACAAAGAAGGCAACCGGCTGGATTACAAGCCGGTGAATTTGCAGCCGCTCACCGTTGAATCGTTCGCGCCCAAGGCGCGCACATATTAATTTCGCGGATTCCAAACAATGAAATTCAAAATTCTCCGCTACGATCCGGATCAGGACAAGAAGCCGTATTTCAAGGAATACGATATCCAACTTGAACCATCGGATCGCATGTTGCTCGACGCGCTGATCCGCATCAAATCGATCGATGATACGTTAGCGCTCAGGCGCTCCTGCCGCGAAGGCGTGTGCGGATCGGACGCGATGAACATCAACGGCAAGAATGGCCTTGCCTGCGTGACGAAAATTTCCGAATTGAAGGAGCCGGTGGTGTTGAAGCCCTTGCCCGGCCTGCCGATCATCCGCGATCTGATCGTCGACATGACGCAGTTCTTCAAGCAATACCACTCGATCAAACCGTTCGTCATCAATCACGACACACCGCCCGAAAGAGAACGCCTGCAGTCTCCCGAAGATCGGCTTGAACTTGATGGTTTGTACGAGTGCATTCTCTGCGCCTGTTGCTCGACATCGTGCCCGTCGTTCTGGTGGAATCCCGATAAATTTGTCGGCCCGGCCGGCCTGCTCGCCGCGTATCGATTTATCGCCGACACGCGCGATCAAGCGACAAACGAGCGGCTCGATAATCTCGAAGATCCTTATCGATTGTTTCGCTGCCACACGATTATGAATTGCGTCGATGTTTGCCCGAAAGGTCTCAACCCTTCGCTTGCGATCGGCAAGATCAAGGAAATGATGGTCAAGCGCGGAATATGATCGTTCATGACGACAGGCGAAGACGACCGAATTCTTGACCGCATCCGCTGGCGCGCGCGCCGGGGGTTGCTGGAAAACGACATTTTGCTCAGTCGTTTTTTGAAGTCGGAATTGACGTTGTTGTCGAAGGATGATTTGAATACGCTGGAACAATTGCTGCGAATGGAGGACAACGATTTGCTCGATGTGTTGATGGGCCGGCAATCGAGCAGTGAAGCGAAAGTGGCGGCGTTGATTGCGCGCATTCGTGCCGCATGAGACGCCTGGCGGGACATATTTTCTACGATTGAGGAGTGCGAGGACATGAACGAAAAAGGCAAGGCAACCCTTACCTACGGCGATGGAAAGACGGTCGATCTGCCTGTTTACGGTGGCTCGCACGGACCTGATGTCATCGACATTCGCAAGCTGTATACGCAGACCGGCATGTTCACCTATGACCCCGGTTTTCTATCCACGGCTTCGTGCAATTCCGCGATCACGTTCATCGATGGCGACAAGGGCGAACTCTTGTATCGCGGCTATCCGATCGAGCAACTCGCCGCCAAATGCGATTTTCTGGAGACGTGTTACCTGCTGTTGAATGGTGAATTGCCCAACGATGCGCAGAAAAGTGATTTCGTCGGTCGCGTGCTCAATCACACGATGGTGCATGAGCAGATGCAATTCTTCCTGCGCGGTTTCCGCCGCGACGCGCACCCGATGTCGGTGATGACGGGCCTGGTCGGCGCGATGAGTGCGTTTTATCCGGATTCGATGAACCTCGCCGACTCCCGCGAACGCGAAATTTCCGCGATCCGCCTGATTGCGAAGCTGCCGACGCTGACGGCGATGGCATATAAATACACCGTTGGCCAGCCCATCGTTTATCCGCGCAATGACCTCTCGTACACGGCGAATTTCATGCGCATGATGTTCGCGGTGCCGGCCGAGGAATACAAGATCAACGACGTGCTGGTGCGGGCACTCGATCGAATCTTTATCCTGCATGCCGACCATGAACAAAACGCCTCCACCTCCACGGTGCGCCTCTGTGCATCGAGCGGTACCAACCCGTTTGCGGCGGTCGCGGCGGGTGTGGCGTGCCTATGGGGCCCCGCGCATGGCGGCGCCAATGAAGCGGCGCTCAACATGCTCTACGAAATCCAAAACAATGGCGGTGTCGCCAAGATCGGCGAATTCATTGCCAAGGTGAAAGACAAGAATTCGAATGTGCGCCTGATGGGCTTCGGTCATCGTGTCTATAAGAACCACGATCCGCGCGCGAAACTGATGCGGGAAACCTGCTACGAGGTGTTGAACGAACTCGGCCTCGGTGACGATCCTCTCTTCAAACTCGCGATGGCGCTGGAA
>JANPBQ010000122.1:0-28726 GCA_031430555.1 Betaproteobacteria bacterium | reverse complement strand
ATGATGAAACTTCCGCCGAGTTTTTCCTGAAGTTTCGGCGCGAGCGTGCGCGCGATCATGTCGGTGGAACCGCCCGGTGGAAACGGCACCAGCAATGTGACCGGCTTTGCGGGCCAGGGCTGTGCGTGAAGGCCAAACGCCGCGAACCAGCCAAACGCGAAAATGATGAACAGTTTTTTCATGGAAGCTCCCTGAGATTGCGAGGCGAAAACCGAAGCGCCGAAAGAAAGGAGGAGGCGCTGCGAATCGCAAACATGATAGTAGCCGAAGCGGCAATGCGCGACTATTTTTTCCCGCCGCATTGGATCTCTTGTTTACGGGATTGCGGGGGTGGCAAGGGGTTTGCCGGTAACATCGCCGACCGCCTGCTTGACGCGCTCAACAATCAAATCAAGCTCATGATCGCTAACGATAAACGGCGGCGCCAGCATCACGTGATCGCCCGCGCCGCCATCGATACAGCCCCCCGAAGGATAACAACACAATCCACGCGCCATCGCCGCGACTTTGACGCGCGCATGCACTTTTCGCGCCGGCGCAAACGATATTTTTCGGGCACGATCTTCGACAAGTTCAATCGCCTGAAACAATCCGCGACCGCGGATGTCGCCGACATGCGGATGGGAATCGAACGCGGCGTGCAGGCGCTGTTTCAAACCCTCGCCTTGCTGCCTCACACGCTCCAACAGGTTATCGCGCGCGATCACCTCCTGCACCGCCAGCGCCGCCGCCGCACCCATGGGATGCGCGAGATAGGTGTGTCCATGCTGGAAGGCACCGAGCCCTTTCTCGAACGCCTCAACGATCTTCCCCTGCGCCAATACCGCGCCGATCGGTTGATATCCCCCACCCAGCCCTTTGCCGATGGTCATCAGATCCGGCGCGATGCCTTCCGCTTCGCACGCGTAGCGCGTGCCGGTGCGGCCCATTCCGCACATCACTTCGTCGAGAATCAGCAATACGCCGTAGCGATCGCACACCTCTCGCACGCGCTGGAAGTAGCCCGGTACGGCGGTATTGCAACCGATGGTGGCACCGCCCACCGTTTCGGCGATGAAGGCAATCACCTGATCGGTGCCGAGGCGCTGAATCGTGTCGTCCAATTCCTGCGCGAGTCGCGCGCCGTATTGCTCGGGCGTTTCATCATCGCGTTTTTCGCGATATTCATAGCAAGGCGAAACGTGGCTCGTTGGCACCAGCAGCGGCAAAAACGGCGCGCGGTTCCATTCGCGCCCCGTCACCGAGAGCGCGCCCAAGGTGTTGCCGTGATAGCTCTGGCGGCGCGCGATCAAGTGCGTGCGTTGCGGCTGACCGATATCCACAAAGTATTGCCGCGCCATTTTTAGCGCCGCTTCAACCGCTTCCGATCCATCGCAGACGAAATAGGCGTGGCTGATGCCGGGCGGCGCGTCTTTTACCAATCGTTCAGCGAGTGACTCTGCAACCTCGGTGGTGAAAAAACTGGAATGCGCATAGGCGATTTTATCCATTTGCGTGCGCATCGCGGCGAGGATATCCGGGTGCGCGTGGCCAAGGCAGGAAACCGCTGCGCCGCCGGAAGCATCGATATACTCGCGTCCGGCGCTATCGTAGAGGTAGACGCCTTTGCCGCGAACGGCGACGGGCAGTTGAACGGCGGGATTGCGTTGGATAATGTGGGTCATGGGCAGGCCGCTTGTTGAGATCGAATTGGTATTATTGATCCGGTAATTCATCATGCCCTTCCCTCGCGTCCCAAAGGGACTTCCGTTGGTCGAAGCGGGGGCCTAATTTCGGCGTCGCCGCACAAAGAAACTTGGGCCCCCGCCTTCGCGGGGGAAGGGCTCGGTTCAACCTGACAATTTGCCGGATCAATACGATACAGGCGTTTCGAAAAACATAGCGGCCACATCAATGCAAAAGAAAAAGGGCACCCATGAGTGAAGAAAACATAACCGCCGCGAATGAACCCAATCAGGCGTTGATCGATAAAGTCCTTGCCGCCGAATCCGGCGCGCGCGCACCCACAGGCGCAACCAAACAACTCATCGTCTACCTCGCGGTGGCCTGGTCGTTATTCCAGTTATGGATCTCGTCGCCAGTACCGTTCTGGGTCTCGGCTGCCGTACCGGCATTGCAAAAGTTCGTGATGTTCAACGACACCATGGCGCGCTCCATCCACCTGAGCTTCGCGATTTTCCTGGTTTTCCTCGCCTACCCGATGTGGAGAAAAAGTCCGCGCGACCATGTGCCTGTGTACGACTGGCTGCTCGCCTTCGCGGCCGCGTTTTGCGCGGGCTACATTTTCATCTTTCATAGCGAACTCTCCACCCGCCCAGGTCGCCCCACCACGCTCGACATCGTGGTCGCATTCGCCGGCGTTATCACGCTGCTCGAAGCCACCCGACGTTGCCTCGGCAAGCCGATGATGATCATGGGCCTCGTGTTTCTCGTCTACATGTTCGCCGGACAATACATGCCGGACATGATCGCGCACAAAGGTGCCTCGATTTCGCGCGCGGCGTCGCATCAATGGCTCACCACCGAGGGTGTATTCGGCGTTGCATTGGGCGTATCGACGAGCTTTGTATTTTTGTATGTGCTGTTCGGCGCGATGCTCGACAAAGCGGGCGCCGGTAATTACCTCACACGCGTGGCCTTTGCGCTGATGGGCCACATGCGCGGCGGACCGGCCAAAGCGGCGGTATTGTCCTCGGGATTGAATGGTTTGATTTCCGGCTCATCGGTCGCCAATGTTCTCACCGGTGGCAACGTCACCATCATGCTGATGAAGCGTGTCGGCTATTCGCCCGTGAAGGCGGGTGCGATCGAAGTGGCCTCATCGAGCAACGGCCAGATCATGCCGCCGGTGATGGGCGCAGCCGCGTTTTTGATGGTGGAGTACGTCAACATTCCGTACAGCGAAATTGTCAAGCACGCGTTTTTGCCGGCGATCCTCGCGTACTTGTCGCTCTTCTACATCGTGCATCTCGAAGCGTTGAAAGTCGGCATGACCGGATTGCCGCGCCGCATATCGCCGTTGAAGGGGCGTTTGCTCGGTTGGTTCGGCGCGATCGTCGGCATATTGATAGTGGTGCAGGTTTCGCTGCTGCTCACCGAGTGGATTCCAAAGGTGTTTGGCGAACTATCCAGCCTCATCGTTGGCATCTCGGTGGCGATCATCTACGTAGCACTGGTCTGGTATTCGGCGCGTTGGCCCGATACCGCGACTGAAGAACTCACACCCGAATCGATGACTGAATTGCCCGAGACCATGCCCACTTTGCTGGCCGGATTGTTCTACATCCTGCCGCTATTCATTCTGGTGTGGTGCCTGATGGTGATGGAGCAATCGCCGGGTCTCGCGGCGTTCTATGCGTGCACCTTCATGGCGTTGATGCTGGTCACCCAGCGGCCAATGATGGCGTACTTTCGCCAGCGTTCATTGGCGGGCACCGTCAAGCACGGCTTCAACGACTTGTATGAAAGTCTCGAACTCGGCGGGCGCAACATGATCGGCATCGCGATTGCCACGGCGGTCGCCGGCATCATCGTCGGCACCGTCAGTTTGACGGGCATTGGCCAGGTGCTCGCCAACGTGGTTGAAGAACTCTCGTTCGGCTCATTGATGGGCGTGCTGATCCTGACCGCATTGCTGTCGCTGATCCTCGGCATGGGCCTGCCGACCACTGCGAATTACATCGTGGTCGCCACGTTGCTCGCACCGGTCATTGTCACGCTCGCGGCCTCGCATGGCCTCGAAGTACCGCTGATTGCCGTACATCTGTTCGTGTTCTATTTCGGCATCATGGCAGACGCCACGCCGCCCGTGGCGCTGGCGGCGTATGCGGCGGCGGGGCTATCGGGGGCCGACCCGTTGGAGACCGGCATTCAAGGATTCATCTACGAAATCCGCACCGCGATTCTGCCGTTCATGTTCATCTTCAACACCGAATTGCTGTTGATCAACATCGGCTCGCCGCTGCATTTTTCGTGGGTGGTGATCACGGCAATCGTGGCGTGTTTCATGTTCGCCGCCGCGACGCAGGGATTTTTTCTCGTGCGCAACCGGATGTGGGAAACGGCGGTGCTGCTGCTCATCACGTTTACGCTGTTTCGCCCGGACATTTATCGCGATTGGTTTTATGCGCCTTATCGCGTTGTGCCGGTGGAGAAAGTGCAGGAGGTGATCGAACAGTTGAAGGTCGATGAAAATATGCGTCTCAGGATCGAGGTCGAAGAAAAAACCAAGAGCGGCAAAATTGAAGTCTCTCAGCGCACCTTTGTCCTGCCGGTCTCAAAGGGCACCGCCGAAGGCCGCCTCAAGCGCGCCGGACTTGAACTCGATGCGGCAGCGAAGGAAGGCAAGTGGGACATCGTTGATATCGGCGTCGACAGTAAAGCCGAACGCGCGCGGCTGGATGTCGGCAACAAGAATCGCCTGTTGGGAATTGAAGTGCGCAATCCACAACCCGGAAAGGAATGGTTTGCGCTGCCCGCGTTTTTGTTGCTCGCGGTGGTGGTCATTTCGCAGCGGCGCAGAATCACGAAAAAACCGTAGGGCGGACTTGTCCGCCATGCCCGCTCGCGTCGCAATGAGCGATTCACAAAGTCTATAGCTGGCGAGCCTCTCGACGGCATTTCCGCTGTAAAGCTGCGCCAGTGCTTGTGTTTTGTCTTCAGGTACTTCCAGCTAACCTGTTGTACCGGCGAATGCCGGTATCCAATTTTTGTAACCCGTTGAGTGGCGATGAAAATTAGGCCCCGGAACATGTCCGGGGAGACAATGTGAAAAGGGGTAAGTAGATGTACCCCACAGGACACTTCAACTGCCTCAAATTTTCGTCACGCAAGCAGTTTTTTCATTTCCCCACTCGCAATCAATTTAGCCACGTCGTCCGCCCCGCCGACCAGCACGCCCTTCACAAACACCATCGGAAATGTCGGCCAGCCGGTCCACATTTTCAGCGCGTTGCGGCGCCGCCAGGTGTTGAAGTAGCTGCCGTATTCGAGGTAGTGATGCGCAATGCCAGCGGCATCCAATGCCTTGCAGGCCTTTTTCGGTGCGGGATTTTGCGCCATCCCGACCACCACCACCGCGTGTTTTTCAATCGCCATGCGGACTTCGTCGATGATGTCGTGGTGATGCGTGGAAATCTTTTCGCGGATTGCGGGATGGATGTGGGCTTCGTCGAGGATTGGGCGTGGCATAGGGAGACCTAAGTTGGGTTAAGAAAGCGACGCGTCATTATGACCCGATGGAACGAAACGCTCGTCGCCGCCAGCGATTGGCGCATCGCATCGCCTACCAAATTTCCGACAGCGCGTGCAGTACGGAAGTGCGGGCCTCCGACTCACCGTACGGCCCGATGCTAAAATGTTTCAACACTTTGATCGACATCCAGCTGATTCGCGTGCTTCCCACCCCCATTAAATTGTTGCGACGTACTCTGCCGCTGCTACTCGCCATTCTGGTGCTGCTTGCCCAGACGCTTGCGCTGAGCCATCGCACGGCCCACCCGGCCACCGGTCTGCATGTGCCGCCGGCAATGGCGGCGGCTACAACAGATTCAATATCCAGTTCGTTGTTCGGGCACACCGACATCATCGCCTGCGATGACTACGATGCCGCACTGGGACTCGATATCAATCCCGGCCAATTCGCGGACGCCGCGATTGCGCAGGCCTATGCCGACGCAACGCCAGCGACAGTCTCGCAGTCTTCCCTCGCACAACATCCCCCCGGTCTCTTCCTCGCCCGCGCGCCGCCACGCGCATAACGAAGCACGATTCTTTTCCACTCGCCGTGCGGCGATGTGGCCTTCGTTGTTTCGAGTTCTGGAGAGATCATGAATCAGCAATTTCGCTTGTCGGCGCTTGCCGTTGCGCTCGCGTCAATCTACTGTGCATCTGAATATGCCTACGCCGATGTTGAAGCGGCCACGGCGGATGCCAATGCGGCGGCTCGACCGCCGGTGCAGAGAGTGAGTGATGTCGTCGTTATCGGCAATCCGCTGGACGCGCGCGATGTCGTGGCACCGGTGTCCACGCTGTCGGGAACCAATCTGCTTTTGAAGCGCGCCGCCACGCTGGGCGAAACCCTTAACGGGCAGCCGGGCGTCTCGTCAACCTGGTTCGGGCCGAATGCATCGCGCCCCATCATTCGCGGGCTCGACGGCGACCGCATTCGCATTCTGAGCAATCAGGGTGCTTCGTTCGATGCGTCAAACGTCAGTCCCGATCACGCTGTGCCGCTGGATCCGCTGGTGATCGAGCGTATCGAGGTGCTGCGCGGCCCGGCATCGCTGCTGTACGGCGGTGCTGCCGTTGGCGGCGTGGTGAATATTGTCGATAACCGCGTGCCGCGAAGCGCAATCAGAGGGTTCGGCGGCGCCATCGAAACACGTTACGGCGGTGCCGAGAAAGAGCGTGGAACGTCAGCCGTCATCGAGGCCGGACAGGGCGGCTTTTCGGTGCATGCCGACGGCTTCACGCGCGACACCAGCGACTACCGCATTCCTGAAGGCACCGGCGCACCGAGCCCCATCGTTAATTCGGCATCGGCCGCCAAAGGTGGTGCACTGGGAGCTTCACTCCAGTTCGAGAAGGGCTATATCGGTGCCGCGCATTCGGAATACCGCAGCAACTACGGCACCGTCGCAGAGCCAACCGTGCGCATCGATATGCGGCAAAAACGCGACACGATTGAAGCCGACTTCACCCATCTGGTGGGGCCGCTCGTAGGCGTATTTGCCAAGGCGAGCCGGTCGGATTACCTGCATACAGAGAAAGACGACGGCGTTCCACAGACCACATTCAAGAACAACGGCAATGATCTTCGCGTTGAACTGAAGCACGCAAAAATGGGCGGCCTGCAAGGCGTGTTCGGTATGCAGGCCGAGCGATTCGAATTCTCGGCGCTGGGTGCCGAAGCCTTCGTGCCGCAGACACGTAGCCGCAACACGGCACTGTTTGCGTTGGAGGAATTGGCGACGGGCGCATGGAATTTTTCCCTGGGCGCACGCTACGAAAATAGTCGTGTCGCGTCCGACGGCACGGCCGACTCGGGTGCCGCGCGATTTGGACCGGCCATCGCGCGCAACTTCAATATGGGTAGTGCGTCTACCGGCGCGACCTTCAAAATCAACGATGAGTTTTCGTTGACGGGAAACTTTTCCTACACCGAGCGAGCGCCGACGTTCTACGAGTTGTATGCCAACGGCCCTCATGGTGCCACCGGCGCTTACGAGGCCGGCAATCAACGTTTCAACAAGGAACGATCGACCGCGCTTGAGTTTGCGTTGCGCTGGAAGCGGGAGCTGTCTTCGGCGCGCGTCGGCGTGTTTTCGCAGCGGTTCCGCGATTACCTGTTGCTTCGCCGCACCGGCCTCGATCGCGATTCGGACGGCAACGGTGAACGCACGGGGGTAGGCGACTGCGGTGATGGCACGTCGGTGGAATCGGGTTGCACGGCGGAAATTCTGCCCGAGTTCCGCTATGAGGCGGTGTCCGCACGTCTGGCGGGTTTTGAAGCGGACGGCAAATGGCGATTGGTCGAACGGCCCTACACATTCGATCTGGAGGCCAAGATCGATTACGTGCGCGCCGACGACCGCACCAATCGCTCACCATTGCCGCGCATCGCACCGCTACGCTTAACGACCGGCCTGCTCTGGAGCATGAATGCGTGGGGCGCGCGCATCGAAGCGCAAAAATTTTCCCGGCAGAATCGTCCTTCATTCGATGACGTATTGGGTGCGACGGACGGCCACACATTCGTCAACGCGGCCGTGACCTACGGCTTCATGTTGTCGAAAGCCAGCGGCACCCTGTTTCTGCGCGGCAACAACCTGACGAATCAAAGGGGCTTCAACGCGGTGTCGATCGACACCATTCGCAATCTGGCACCCCTGCCAGCGCGCAGCATTAAAGCGGGGGTGCAAATCAATTTCTGATGCCGATTTTGTCGCTCCAGAAAGCGACGCACTTCACCTATCGCAGGTCCGGGATTTGCGACCCGACACTCAACAGCCCGCGTCAATGGCAGGAATTTTCACGATTGCTTGTGACGCGGCAACGTGCCAATTAATGCATTCTGATGTTTGAACAATTTCCCATCAAACCATTGGCCACCGAGACGAATTGTTCACCAACCGCTGAATCGCTCCCATCGCGCGACGACGTCGAGCGTCGAATCGAATACGTGATAGCGCGCATGCTGAGCACCGGTGGCGCAGGCATGGTTCGGCAAAATTCGCAGTTGCGCGCCGACCGGCAGCTCAAGCGGCTTGCTGGCAATGCCATCGCGATGCGCGATGATGCCGTGCTCCTGATTGGCTGAGGTCATGATGTAGTCGGGCAACGCGATGCCGTTCACGTCGCACACCAGGCCGAATCCTTGATCGACACTTTGCGCGGCGGTGCCGCGATCGCGTGACAGGGCCATCCATCCGGCATCAACGATGGTCCAGCCTTTCTCGCGTTGATGGCCGATGACCGTCGTCAGTACCGAGAGCGCGATATCGTCGATGCGGCAGACGCCGAGGCCCGCCATCACCAGATCAAAGAAGACGAACACGCCCGCGCGCACTTCGGTGACGCCGTCGAGATTTTGGGCGAACAATGCCGTCGGTGTCGATCCCACGCTCACGATGGGCGCGGCGTGCCCGGCTTCGCGCAAGTGCTCTGCGGCACGCACGGTACGCGCGCGCTCCTGCTCGGCCATCGCGCGCAACGCGGCTTCGCCGCGGCATTCGTAGGAGGCACCCGCGTGGGTCATCACGCCGGCAACGTCGATGCCCGCGCGCGCCAGCGTATCCGCAATCGCCGACAAATCCGCGCTGTCCGGCAAGACCCCCGCCCGGTGGCCGTCGCAATCGATTTCGATCAACGCGGAAAGTCTCGCGGGCAGGCCGTGCGCTGCGCCGGCGAGCGCGCGTGCGGCGTCGATGTTGTCGAGGATGACGCCGAGTTTTACGCCGCGTTTCAGCAATGCGGCGACGTGATCCAGCTTGTTCGGCGTGATACCGACGGCGTAGAGGATATCGGTGAAGCCGCGCTCGGCGAAGTAATCCGCCTCGCGCAATGTAGAAACGGTGATCGGCCCCGGCGCACCGCCCGACATGGCGAGTGCGACTTCAGCGCATTTTGCGGTCTTGACGTGCGGTCGGAAGCCGACGTCCAGCCGCGCGAGTTGTTCGCGCATGCGCGCGATGTTCTTGTTCATGCGGCCCGCTTCGAGAAGGAGTGCGGGGGTTTCGATGTGCGCGATGAATTGCGGCGACATGGCTTGTCACTTTCGTTGTTCGTGTTTGGACGGCAATGTTATCCGCGGCGTCGTGATGCGTCCAATTTCCGGCTCACGCGCCCCAATACAGGTGCCGCGCTTCAGGTATTTGCAGGTATTTGCGGTCTGCCGCAGGATGTGCCTTACAATCGACTTCCAAACGACATCGAAAGGGAAAATGAACGATATGACTTTGCGGCCTGCTGCGACGTTAAGGGCAATTGAGAAACTGGCGGAACTCATCGGCCGGTATCGCGACGCAATACTTGCGCGTTGGCGAAAACAGGTGCGGGAACTGCCGTCCGCACGACAGCTCGACGTGCCTTCGTTGAACGATCATATGCCGTTGCTGCTGAATGAATTGGCCAGGGCACTAAGGGCAAAATCCGACCAGACCATACCGGAGGCGTTGAGCGACGGCAGTGCACCCGCGCATGGTTTGCAACGCGCGAGCGAAGACTTTGACATTCAGGAAGTCGTTGCGGAATACAACATTCTTCGCGGCTGCATTCATGACCTCGCTGACGACAACGATTTGATACTGCAAGGCGAGCCTTTTCACATCATCAACGGTGTATTCGATCAGGCGATCGGCATGGCGCTTCAGACCTATGCTGCCGCAAGAGCCCAAGAGGTGCAACGTCGCCGGCAGGAGTACCTTGCCTTCGTTGCGCACGATTTGCGCACGCCATTGAGTGCGATTTCTATGGCAGGACGCGTGCTGGAGATGAAATTTCCGGAACAACTCGTCAACACTGACGCGGCCCGCATGTTCAAGGCACTGCGCCGCAATGTGCAGCATCTGGAAAAACTGGTCGCCAAAGTGCTCGAGGAAAATACCCATCTCCAGACGGAAATCGGGATCAGTCTGGAGCGGCGTTCGATTGATTTGTGGCCGCTGGTCGAGTCCCTCATTCATGACCTGCAGCCCCTGGCGGGGACAGCCGGCACAAAACTGACCAATGAAGTGCCCGAAGACATGGTTGTCTATACCGATGCGAGTTTGCTGCGAAGAGTTTTTCAGAATTTGATCGCCAACGCGATCAAATACACGCCACATGGCGTGATCAATATCGGTGCGGTGGGAAATGACGCTACCGGCATCGCGGAGTGCTGGGTGAGCGACAACGGCGCGGGAATACAGGCGGAGCGACTGGAAAAAATATTCGACAAAGGCGAAACCGATCCGGACAGCGCGGGCGGAAAAGGTCTCGGACTCGCATTTGTGAAAACATTCGCCGAGGCCGATGGCGGCAACGTGACCGTCGAAAGCACGGTGGGCATTGGCTCGACATTCCGGTTTTCGCTGCGCACCCGGGCACAGTAGTCAACGCGCAATCGACTTTAATTAAACAACAATACCAAAACGCATCACCGCGCAGATCGCCATTCGGTGCGCCTTTCAAGCCGAAATCGCCCCGAAACGCTTATCCCGCCTCATTCTACGTGTCCTCAATGCCACGTCCCTTGTGTGATCCAGGTATTTTTACGTCGCGTGCCAAGGCCTCTTCCGCCATGGCGGCACCTATGAAAATGACCACCGCGTGAGTTGCTGATTGGCGGGGTGCACAAAGCATGCGTCGCGCGTTTCTTGCCCGCGCAACGGTCTTTGGTTCATGTCACGGCAAGTGGTTTCGCGATCATCAGGTACACCAATGCAATCATCGCCGCGAAAGCAGGAATGCCCAACAAGAACCAGACCCGGAACAGTTTCGCAAACGCCGCAGGCAGCAACTCAATTTCCGACGCGGCATTGGCAAACTTCTTCAATCTCGATTGAATCCAAACCACCGGCAACCAACACGCGCCGACGAACGCAAACAACGCAACAACCGTCATGCTCCAGGAACTCTGCCATGACCAGCCATTTGCATCGAGCAGCAACGCGCCCGTGGCAAACTGAATCACCACAGCAGGCGAGGTGAATAGCGCATCGGCCAACACGGTAAAACGCAACACGACACGAATTGCGCCAATATTGTTTGCCCGAATCGCCGCGCGCGAACCAAACCAGCAGAAAAACGCAATGCCGATGCCGGTGCCCATGAGAATGGTCGCCGAAAACACATGCAAGGTTTTCCAAAGCAGGTAGTGATCCACTAAAAAATTTCCTCGATGCCCGTTTTCATGCCCCACTTCGCGAACTCCGGCACGTACTCGTCCAGTGCGATCAGCCCCATGCAAGGCATTGCGCCGACTTGAGCGATACGACCCATTGCGAATTTACGCGCAAGCAGGATCGCCGGCATGGCGGGAATTTCCGGGCCGTGACTATCCGGCGCGATGATGTGCCAGCGCAATGTCAATGGCGCGCCGCTTGGCGCTTTGCCTGTGAGCGTGACCGTCATGCCGCCGGTTTCACTGCCGAACCGATCAAGAACGCCAGCGATGTTGTCCAGGTGCGGCGCAAGCAATGCCATTGAAAGCCTTACGCCCGCGCCTCGCATCGCGGCAAGTAGCGCGATGCCAACATGTTGTACACCGACTTCCAGCGCCGCGCGAAACCGTACATCGCGAACGCCTGCATAGCGAATCGGAAACAACGCGAGGTCGGGTACATCGCACACCGCGCTCCAACGCTTTCCGACCGGCCCCAGATCAACGCGTCGCACATCCTGCCAGCCATGCCGGGTGCGCCATGCGCCGCTCTCCCAAACCTGATGGGGGCGTCCGGCATAACCCAGCACGCCGGAGATCGTCGCGACACCGCGCGGCGCGCTTTGTGCGGGAGCAATCACGGTATCGATGGAAATCAATTCGGAAAATCGCGGCAGCAACGCGTCCACCACCGCCGACGACAATGCCGGCAAAGTGCTCGCACCCGTAACCGCGAGGCGCCCTGCGCGGCGCGCGGATTGATCGATGGCGGCAGAAAATCCCGCGACGAATTCCCGACCGTCGGACAAATCGATGTAGTGCGCCCCGCAGGTGAGTGCCGCCTCGGCGACACGATAGTTTTGTCCCTGAAAGGGGCCCGCGCAATGGATTACAAGATCGGGTTCAAGGGCGCGCAGGGTCGAAACAAAACCGGGTGCCGCGATGTCCACGGCGGCGAGCGCGACGTTCTGCGGTAGCACCCTGGCGTGGTGTTGGCTTGGGTGGCGACAAGTCGCGACCACCGACATGCCAGGCAGTGTCACCTGTGCGCGACAAATGCGCGCGCCAAAATTTCCAGTGCCACCGAGGACAATTGTGCGCATGAATTCTCTGCATCCTCAACACGATCTTGGAGATCAAGCGCGTATGTTATGGCAGTTCACGACGGATTCGTTGCCGGCATAAGGGATCCGTTCTTTTGGCCAGGCGACTGCGCTCACGCGCGATAAACCATTCGGCGACCGCAAGATTGATGGCCCAACCCGCACCCATGAATATTGCTCTTGCGGTAACGCCCTGGACTGGTGGGAACAGAAACCATGGGAGGTGAGTAATAACTTGCGTGCCAGCACCGAGGCCGAGCGCATAACTCCGCATCATCCACGCGCGGTGGCTTGAGATGTCTCGCTTCAAGATGGCAGCAAGACCGAGACACAAAGACAAAGCCATCGCCGCGCCTGCCAATAGCCGCATCGCATAGACCAACGAGCCGTCAAAACTTGCCGGCGGATTGATTCCGGGGGGATAGAACTGCGTCATCCACAGAGCCGACAGCGCGGCAATCAGCCCACAAGGCACCAGTAACCGACCGGCCAACCGGTGCCAGCGCGGCTTATTATTGCGAAAGCCGGGCGAAAACTGCAGCGCGCCGAGGACACAATAGATCACCGAGCTGAGAATGTGCAGGATCACGGGCAGTGGTGCCGCGAAGAAGCGCGCGTTATCCGGCGTGACTTCCGCGCCACTCCAGAGTTGCGCGACCCTGAAAGTACCTGCCGCAATCGGAATGAAACTGAGTGCGATCAAGCCCGTGGGTATGAGCCAATTTGCTTTTCGGGAGAAGTTGAGTTGAGACATGCGCAATGTGTTGACCGGTTAGAGGCAGTTCTGACCCGCTGAATGTAGCGAAGGGAAGTGTGACACCGTGAACTCACTCGCACGATGGGCTGAAAAAACCAGCCCAACTTGCTTGCGGCGTGCGGCGACACGCGCTCAGCAATCGCGGCTAAACGTTCTATTTTCTCTGCGTTGCGTGCGTCGCTTCGCATCGAAATTATTGCTGTTCACGGTGGCACCAAATCAGAACGTGTACCGGGTGCCCATGGTCAGCGTGTTGCCTTTGACCTGCATGGAAATTTTTCCGTAGCTTTCCAGCTCAACCGAAAACGAAAGCTCTTTGCTGAACACATATTCGGCACCGGAGCCGACGAGTAGCGATGTCTTGCTGCCCAAGAGTGGGTTGACCGCGGATGAGCTGGCATTGGTCACTTTGCCGAAAGAAATGCCCGCCTTGCAGGTCAGTGCGAACGACTCGCCCAAAGGCAGACGGGCCGTGCCTACGACATAGGTACTGCGGCCACTGACGGTCTGCTCAACCAGCGTTGCGCCAGAGCCGCTATTTTGGTTGAGTTTGTTCATGCGCACGTAACCGGCTTGCACGCCGAAGTTTTCGGTCAACTGGTAGCCACCATAGATCTTGGCGCTGCGTCCGATGCGCTCGTCGTTGCGGCTGTTCGAGTCGTCAATTTCGCGGTTTCCAAATGCGGCGCCGAACGAAACGCCGACGTAAGGTCCGGTCACTTCTTTGGCAGTGCTTGACTGAGCGATTGTCTGGGCGTATGTCTGAGTGTGAACGGTAAGTGCTACCAAGGCGACGCAAAGGGCCGCAGTTGTAGTGAAACGTTTCATCGAGATTCCTTAAAATGGATTTGGGGTTGCTGTGGATATGGTTGCGGGACGACGCAGGCCTGCCGAGACGAATGCCTTTCGTCGCGTTGATCGTGCGAGCGTGATTTGACGTCAATGAGAAGGCAGGAGGAAGGCACCATCCTTCACCTTCAGATCGGCAGCTTGCGGAACGCAATGGCGAATCGATTCCACGCATTGATGGTATTGATTAGCAAGGTCAGATCGACGAGCTCCGCTGGCGTGAACTGCGGCTGCACTCGCTCCCAGACGTCGTCAGGCACGCGCGTGTCCGCGACCTGCGTGACGGACTCGGCCCATTCGAGGCCAGCGCGCTCGCGGTCGCTGAAGAACGGCGTCTCTCGCCACACAGCCACCATTGCCAGACGTCGTTCATCCTCTCCTGCCTTACGAGCGTCGGACGTGTGAACATCGATGCAGTACGCGCAGCCGTTGATCTGCGAGACCCGCAATCGCACCAATTCCATTAGTAATTTCTCAAGGCCCGAACGGGCAATCTGCTGTTCGAGGCCAGTCATTGCCTTCATGGCCTCAGGGCCGGACTTATAAAAATTGAGACGGGGTTCCATGGTGTACTCCTTGATTGTCGTTGAGGGTTGAGATGATTAGTACTGTTCGTTTGCCTGTGTCACGACATTTGGGACGACTAAAACATGTTGATTGAGCGGCCATCGCACGGGCGGCGCGAGTGCAGAACTTGTTGCGAGCCATGACCATCCCGCTCTTCATGGTTTCGCCGGAACGGCACGCTGCAAAACAGCACGACTTACAGAGGCGATCGCAAGGGCGAAGATGATCAGAATCGCGGCAACCGCGAACGTGATCCGCATACCGGCGGCAACCGCTTCAGGGCGCGCGGTCACATCGCTGGTCGTCGCCGATCCGATCGCGAATACAGCGCCCATCACAGATGCGCCAGTGATAAGCCCAAGATTGCGCGACAGGTTCAGCAGACCAGAAACAACGCCTCGCTGGTCCGGTCGAATATTTGTCATGACAGCGGTGTTGTTGGCCGCCTGGAACAGCGCGTAGCCGGCGGTGATGGCGACGAGCGGAACGACATAACCCGGTACGCCGAACCCGGTCGGCAGTACACATAGGAGAGCGGAGCCGACGGCCATTGCTACAAGTCCGAAGATGCTTATGTGGTGTGCGCCATAACGGTCCACGGCGCGCCCGGCCGGCACGCCGGTCAGTGCGGCGACGATGGGGCCGGACGACATGACGAGTCCGACATGGGCTACGTCGAGTGCGAGCGCGCCAGAGAGATAGAACGGGCCAACCACCAACGTCGCCATTACCACTGTTGTGACGAGCGCGCTCGTGGCGAAACCTGCACTCAGTACCGGATTTCGAAACATTGCCAAGCGGATCAACGGCGATGCGGCTCTCGTCTCGGTGAGCACGAACAAGCCGACGCCGAAGGCGGCCGCCAACAGCAGTGCCATATTGAGCGGGCCGAAACTGCCTCGCCCCATCGTCATGGCGAGCGCATAAGCGGCGAGCGTCAGCGCAAGCAACAGTGTGCCCATTGTGTCAAACCTGGCCCGATCTGCTTTCGGCACCTCGCAGTCGATGGGCAGGTATCGATACACGAGGACCAGCGTCAAGATGGCCAACGGTACAT
This sequence comes from Betaproteobacteria bacterium, assembly GCA_031430555.1. GTDB lineage: Bacteria > Pseudomonadota > Gammaproteobacteria > Burkholderiales > Usitatibacteraceae > UKL13-2. Next base: position 13,031 of record JANPBQ010000122.1, on the reverse strand, counting down.
TAATGAGAAATAGGGCCGGCCAACCAAGGCTCGCGATCAGAACGCCGCCGAGTGATGGCCCGAGCGCGGTACCGATCGCGGACATCGTGCCGAGGAGCCCCATTGCGCTCCCGGTCTTTCCCTTTGGGACGATCTCGCCGACAAACGCCATGGCGAGGGCCATCATGATGGCGGCACCGAAACCTTGCACCGCCCGGGCGGCAATCAGCAGCCAGAGCGTAGGGACAACGCCGCACAAAACTGAGGCGAACGTGAACACAGAGATTCCGGTCAAAAGCAGCCGGCGGCGCCCGATGATGTCACCGAGCCGTCCAACGCTGACGATGACGGTGGTGATGGCGAGGAGATAAGCGAGGACGACCCACTGGACTTCCTGAAACGAGGCCGTGAACGCCTGCGCCAACGTTGGCAAACCGACATTGGCGATGCTGGTTCCGAGCGACGACAGCAACATTGACAGCGAAAGACTGACGAGCGCCCAACGCACCGAAGGGATCCGCTCCGCTGTTCCATCTACTACCGCCTCTCGTTCCAAAATGTTTGATTTCATCCTGAGCTCCGCTATCGGGTGACTCCTGAAGTGGAGTTGTTCGAAGCTTAGGCATCTTCCAGATATAGCGGAAGACGCAGCATTTGCACTTTATTCGTGCGTTGGACGCCATGTCATGATCGAGCTGTGCTAAGGTTTATAGATGTCGACGCCTGACTTCAACTTGCTGGTCACGCTTGATGCGCTGCTCGATGAAGCCAGCGTTGCGCGTGCCGCCCGACGATTGCGGCTTAGCCCGTCGGCCATGAGCCGCTCACTTGCGCGATTGCGCAAGACAACGGGAGATCCATTGTTGGTCAGGGCGGGACGCGGGCTTGTTCCCACACAGCGAGCGCTCGAAATCCGAGAGCGGGTCAGTCAACTCGTGCAGGACGGAGAAGCGGTTCTGCGGCCTGCCGAGAAACTCAACCTCAAACAGCTCGTCCGAACATTCACGCTGAGGACCAGCGACGGATTTGTGGAAAACTTCGGGCCGGGCCTCATTGATCGCGCCCGTGCGGAAGCGCCCAGCGTGCGCCTGCGCTTCGTGCAAAAAGTAGAAAAGGACAGAGGGCCACTTCGAGATGGGTCCGTTGATCTGGAGACCGGGGTTATCGATGAGACGACTGGCCCGGAGGTGCGCACGCGGGCATTGTTCCGGGATCGTTACGTCGGTGTCGTGCAAAAAGGGCATCCGCTGAGCCACGGAAAAATCACCCCCGCCCGTTATGCGTCCGGCATGCACATTCTCGCTTCGCGTGAAAATCTCGACACGGGTCCTATGGATGAAGCCTTAAAGCGGCTTGGACTGGAACGGCAGATTGTCACGATCGTCGGTGGTTTTTCAGCCTCGCTGGCTATTGCTCGGGCTTCAGATCTCATTGCGACGGTTCCGGAACGACACACCGGAAACCTGCGCGGTGGAATGCACAGTTTTCCTCTTCCTGTCGCCACGCCGGAATTTACGGTGTCAATGCTCTGGCACCCAAGGATGCATGCCGATACTGCGCATCAATGGCTACGCGGCCTTGTTTTGAATACCTGCACGAGGAACCGCTGAAAGGATAATTCTTCGATTCCGCGAAGCGGAATCAATATCAAATACAGGATTGTGGCAATGCCGCCAGCGTCCTTGACAACGCGCGCACCGGCACACCGGGACTGAGCGAGTATTCGGCAACCTGCTCCAACGCGCTCAGCAATTGCTCGTACCAATCGCTATCTTCCGGACGAGGATTGACCAGCAACGCGTCGAGCGCGAAAACGTGGGTTTCGAGATTTTTATCAATGTTGTACATGGCGACCCGGATCGAATGAAGGTGGTTGAAGAGTCACCGTATTGTCGGCGGCGCGTCGCCGCGATGGCAAGGCAATCGGGCAAATTTTGCAAGATTTTACAATTGGCGGTTACGCGGCACCGCATGACTCAGCTGGCCACCCGACGTGATCCATGCCACGACAAATTCAATAATCGGCGCCTTGATAGCTTTCGTAGCCGCCGCCATGATTGCCATTGCGACCATTGCCCCCATAGCCACGCACTTGCTGCGTCGGTACCGCTGCCGCCGCATCATATTGCACGACCACGTTGGGCGGGGTCAGCCATTTGTTGAGCGATTGAATCAGCGGTTCCGTCACGCGCACCCGCCATTGTTCGGAGAGTGGCACATCAACGACCGCGCGGCCGTTGTTGTAATGAATCAACACGCCGCAACCATCGGTCTGGCCGGTCGCCAAATAGGGAGAAAGCTCACGGCGCAACCGATCACTGTCGGCCTGGCCATTCATGAAGAGTTCGAGCTTGAGCGCATATTGCCGGCGCGCCGTATCGATGTCGAAAATATCTTCGGCCGTGACGCGATTGCCGCCGGAAAAATCATCGTAGGAAACCTTGCCGCGCACGATCAGCAAATGATCATCGACGATTAACGAGCGGCGCTTGTCGAACACTTCCGCGTAGGCCAGCACCTCGATGCGCGCGGTGCCATCATCGAGCGAGAGCACGCACATTTTGCCGCGCTTGCCGTTGCGCACGCGCTGCTCGTGTAATACACCCGCCAGCAGCGCAATGGTATTGGGCTGAATGTCTTTCAATTCCGTCTTGGCAAATTGACGCACCTCGGCCGCGTAACTCGTAAAGGGATGTCCGGATAAATAGAAACCGAGCGATTGTTTTTCGTTGTTCAAGCGTTCGCGATCGCTCCACGTCGCGGTTTCGATCAGCGTCAATACCTGCCCGCTTTCGTGTGTCGCGTCGCCGAACAAACTTACCTGTTGCTTGTCGCGCTCGGCCTTTTCGGCAAGCTCGATCGCCGATGGCAATGACATGAGCAACGCCGCGCGGTTGGTGTTGATCGAATCGAACGCACCGGCGCGGATCAGCGCCTCCATCGCACGGCGATTAACGGTATGGCGGTCAACGCGTTTCACAAAATCGAGCAAGTCCTTGAACGCGCCACCCGCCGCACGCGCCGCCACGATGTTCTCGATTGCGCCGCGGCCGGTACCCTTCACCGCCCCCAAACCGTACTGAATTGTTGCGCGGTCGATCGGTACAAACCGATAATCGCCGCAATTAATATCCGGCGCCAATACCTTCAGCTTATTCGCCTTAGTGTCTTCGAACAATTGCTGGACTTTGTCCGTGAAATCCATTGCGCAGGACAAGTTGGCGGCCATGAAGGCGGCGCCGTGATTGGCTTTGAGATAGGCCGTTAGATATCCGAGATACGCATAAGGAGCCGAATGCGATTTGTTGAATCCATAACCAGCGAATTTCTCCATCGCATCGTAAAGCGCTTTCGCATTCGCGAGTGAGACGCCGTTTTTGGTGGCACCCTCGCCGAAAATCGCGCGGTGCTGCGCCATTTCTTCGGGTTTCTTCTTGCCCATCGCGCGCCGCAGCAAATCCGCGCCGCCCAGCGAGTAGCCGCCGATTTCGCGGGCGATTTGCATCACTTGCTCCTGATACACCATCACGCCGTAGGTCGGGCCGAGAATCGGTTTCAGGATCGCTTCGAGTTTTGCATCCGGATATTCCACTTTCGCTTTGCCGGTCTTGCGGTCGCAGTAATCGGGAATCGAATCCATCGGGCCGGGACGGTACAACGCGTTCAACGCGATCAAATCTTCGAGCCGATCCGGGCGCGCGCGGATCAACATGTCGCGCATGCCTTTCGATTCAAACTGGAAAATCGCGACGGTGTTGCCCCTGGTGAAAATCTCGAAAGACTTTGGATCATTCAACGGTGCGAGCTGCATAGTAAACGTGTCGTCGCCGGGGTTCGCGTTCAGTTCATGAACATTGCGCTCGGCTTCTTCGAGAATGGTGAGCGTCGTCAAGCCAAGGAAGTCGAATTTGACGAGACCGACCGCCTCCACATCGTCCTTGTCGTATTGCGATATCACCGACTCCGAGCCATCGGCGACGTAGAGCGGCGTGAAATCGGTGAGCGGCCCCGGCGCAATCAGCACACCGCCCGCATGCATGCCGATATTGCGCGCAATGCCTTCAAGCTTCACCGCAAGCGTCAGCAGCTCATCGACTTCCTCTTCGGCTTTGCGTTTTTCATTGAACTGCGGCTCCGCCTCCATTGCGCCTTTCAGCGTGATGCCGAGTTGATTCGGAATCAGCTTCGCGATCGAATCAACATAGTTGTATCCCATGCCCAGCACGCGGCCGACATCGCGGATCACGGCCTTCGCGGCCATGGTGCCGAAGGTGGCGATTTGCGAGACCGATTCCGCGCCGTATTTCTTTTTCACATAGTCGATGACGCGGTCGCGACCTTCCTGGCAAAAATCGATATCGAAGTCGGGCATCGAGACGCGATCCGGATTCAGGAAGCGCTCGAAAATCAAATCGTATTGCAGCGGATCGAGATCGGTGATGCCGAGTGAATACGCCACGAGAGAGCCCGCACCCGAACCGCGACCCGGGCCAACCGGAACGCCGTTGTCGCGCGCCCACGCGATGAAATCGGCAACGATCAGGAAGTAGCCGGGGAAACCCATGTGGACGATGATCTTGATTTCGTACTCGAGACGTTCGGCGTATTTCGGCCGCTCGCCGTTGCGGACAGCTTCGTCGGCGAATAAAAACGCGAGTCGTTTTTCCAATCCCGCCGTCGCCGCGATGCGAAAGTAGCTCTCGATCGATTCGCCGTTCGGCGTCGGAAAATTCGGTAATTGTGGCTTGTTCAATATTGAATCGAAGTGGCAGCGCCTCGATATCTCAACGGCATTTTGCAACGCCTCCGGAATATCGGCGAACAAGGCGCACATTTCGGCGCTCGATTTGAAATATTGGTCTGCCGTGAAATCGCGCGAGCGGCGCTTGTCGCCCAGCACTTCGCCGCGCGCGATACAAACGCGCGCTTCGTGCGCTTTGAAATCATCCTTGTCCATGAACTGCACCGGGTGCGTGGCGACCACCGGCAAATCCAGTGCGGAGGCGAGTTGCACCGAGCCATTGACCAGCGCCTCGGCAGTGTCGCGGCCGTCACCCTGGATGCGTTGCAATTCAATGTAAAACGCATCGGGGAAATCGACTGCCCAGCCGGCGGCAAGCGAACGCGCGCGGGCCGAGTCGCCTTGCAACAGCGCCTGACCGATTTCGCCCAGCGCGGCCCCGGACAATGCGATCAAACCATCAGTCGCCGTTGGGTTGGCCGCACGCGAAAGCCACTGCCGATTCAACTCCGCCCGACCGCGCCAGGTGTTTTCGCGGAACGCACGCGAAAGCAGCCGGCACAAATTGAGATAGCCCGCCTGATCGCGACACAGCAGCAACAAACGCGAAGGTTGATCGCGGTTCTTGTCGTTCTCGATCCAGACATCGCAACCGATGATGGGTTGAATGCCGCCGCCGCCCGCTTCCTTGAAAAATTTCACGGCACCGAACAAGTTACCCAGATCGGTGATTGCCAGCGCCGGCATGCGCTCGGCGCGCGCGCGCGACACTGCAGCGTCGATGCGGACGATCGAGTCCGTGATCGAATACTCGCTATGTAAACGCAGGTGGACGAAAGGAGGTGCAGAGGTGTTCAAGAAAGTGCCGGGAAGCCGAAAAGTGCGATAAACACGGGGGAAAACTCACCGCGATTTTAGCATCGACGCTGTACCGGATCAGTCGGTGGCCACCGAAACCGAGGAAGAATTTGCCCGGCAATGCGCGGCGATCCGGGCCGCGATTAGTGGTATCAACGGCAGCGGAAAATCGTGGCCCATGCCTACGATCATCGCGAGTTCCGCCGTGCCGCTACCCTCGCGGATCACATGCGCCGTTTCGATGCCGCAACCAGGCCGCACCAACGGGTCTTCATCGCCGTGAATCACCAACGTCGGTGCCTTGATTTGCCTCACCGCGCGGGTGCGGTCACCACTCGCAGCAATCGCGAGCAATTGCCGCGCGGCACCCGCCGGGTGGTTGGAACGCAGAATATGCCGTTCGCAGACACTTCGCAAATGCGAGGGATCGGGTGGATGAGTGCGGCTGGAAATCATCGAGATTACGCGTACCATGCGCGCGATCGCAGCCTCGATATCACCCGGCTTTGGCGGCTGCTCGAGCAATGCCCGCCTGGTCTGCCAAGTAGGCTGCGGCAGACTGCGGCGGCCGGTGGTGGACATGATCGAGGTGAGGCTCGCGAGTTTCGCCGGATGGCGTACCGCGAGCGATTGACCAATCATGCCGCCCATCGACGCGCCGACCACATGCGGTCGACCCAACTTCAAGACATCGATCAGCGCGGCGGTGTCGTCGGCCATGTCGTCGATAAGGTAGGGTGCCTTAACAGGCAGATGAGCGAAAAATTTCAACATCTCCACCGCAACATTCGGCACGCCCAGATGATCCAGATGGCTCGACAGCCCAATGTCGCGGTTGTCGAACCGCACTACACGAAAACCCTGCTGCGCGAGCGCATCCAGCAACGCCTCGGGCCACAACACCATCTGCACGCCGAGTCCCATGATCATCAGAATCACCGGCGTGCCCTCGCTCTCGGGGCCGCGCGAATCGTAATGAAAACTAAGGCCGTTGGCCTGAATGTCGGGCATCGCGCGGTTACAAAATAGAATCGCGGTCGCGGTTCGGGTCGCGGTACACCCAACGCCGCCATCCTTCGCGGTCGAACTTTGCCCATGCGCCTTCGGGTTGCGAGAGGCGGTCGGCGACCGCGTGCAACGCCGCCGGATTCATGCCGAGCCCGATGTGACTCGCAACGACCTCGATATTTTCCGCCAACCTCGATTCGTGCTGCAACGACAACGGCCACGCGACGACGCCATCGGTGCGGCTGAAGATCGATGTGGTCGGCACCGGCGGCGCAGCCTTGAGATGGTTCAGCAAATTCGGCGCGCCGATTTTATGGCCGCTTGCGAATTCATATAAACGCCACGCGTTGGTCGCTTTGGGGTCTCCTGCGAATGGCGTGCCGAGCGTGATAACGCTGCGCACAGCGTCGGGCACCGCCTTCGCGAATTCGCGGGCGTAAATGCCACCGAGACTCCAGCCGATCAGGCTCACCTTTCGGCCAGACGATTTGCAAATGCGCTGCACCCGCTCGATGCCTTTTTCAATCACGCCGGCGCGCGGCCCGAAATTTAGTCCGAGTTCCCAGCCGTAGGTATCGTAACCCTGACCGGCCAAATAATTGCGCAACGGCACCGTCGAAAAGTCGCCGGCGGCGAGACCCGGGAAAACGATCACCGCATGGCCGTCGCCGCGCGCCGAATTGCGCAACCAGGGCCACGCCGCGAGTGTCGCGCCGAATTCAATGGGTGCCCTGCCCTCAAGTGCCAGCAGGAACGCACCCGGCGCGCGCAACGCCTCCATCGATTCGAACGCCGCCGTCATCGGATCGGCGAATCCGCTGTTGGCCGCCTGTGCGCTGGTTTTGGCTGCACGCGGTTTTCGCGCGGGTTCACGCATTTTTTCTCTTCACGTTGAGTTTCCGGGTGCGAGCAACGGTAGTCGGCTCCGTGTTTGCCCGTTTGTGTTTTGGGGGTGTCATCAAAGGCTTTGCGATTCGCCCCTTTACGACAGGTTTCTTCGCCGCCGACTTCTTGACGGTCGATTTTTTGACAATCGTTTTGGCCTTGCCCTTCGCCACAGCGGCCGGCCTCGTCGCCACCTTGCCAGCGGTTGTCGTAACGCTCATCGGTGATTCGCGCGGCTGCCGCGACAGCGCCAACAATTCATCATGCGCGGCCTGCATGTGGCGCGCGAATCGATCCAGATCCGGCACCGTTTTTCCGCAGGCAATCAAGCCGTAGTAAAGCGTTCCCGCGTAGCTCTGAATGGTGATATTCAGTGCCAAGCCATGTGTGACGATGGAAACCGGGTAATAGGTCTTTAATTCCGCACCGGCCAGGTAGAGTGGCATTTGCGGGCCGGGCACATTGGAGACAATCAAGTTCGCGACCACCGGGATGCGGTTGGTCGAAACCGCTGTGCGATAGAGCGGCGTGATCACGCTCATCAGCCATGGAATGCCGAGCGAGGGCAAATCGGTGGGAATGAAATTCTTCATGCCGCCGGTGAGTGATTTGGCTTTGGTGCTGGATTTGATGATCGCGGCGACGCGTTTTCGCGCATCCGCAATGTTGGTCGCCATATCGACCAGCATCATCGTCACCTGATTACCTTGCGAGGCATCACCCGGCACGCGCAATGAGGCCGGCACGCCGCCGATCATCGATTTCGCGAGCGTCGATTTGTTGCCCGCGAAATAGCCGCGCAATGCGCCCGCGCAGACCGCCAGCACGATGTCGTTCAGCTTGGTGTCGAAATGGTTGGCGATCGCTTTCGTCTCCGCCAACGGCAATGCGACGCCGGCGAACGCGCGCTCGCCGCCAATGGCGACATTGAGCGATGTGCGCGGCCCCAGCGCAATGCCGCCGGGAATTTTCTTCAAGAGCGATTTGGCAATGCTTTGCAATGATGCGCCCGGTTGGATATCGGTCAAGTGGCCGAGACCGGTGCCTTGCTCGGTGGGCGCACCGACTTTCTTTGCCTGCGACGACGAGAGCAACGCCGCGCCCGATTTGCCGGCGGCAGCGGCCAGCTTCAGGGCGTCGGGTACCGCCTTGGCGATCCGGCTGTATTGCGCGACGGTGTTGCGGAACGCCGCACTCAACATGCGTGCCGTGGTCGGCGGCAAACGCGGCTTGGCGCGCTCACCAGCGGCTTCGACCGCGCGCGGCTCGGGACTGATATCGAGGATCGCTTGCGCCAACGCGACGCCGCCCTGGCCATCGAGTGCCGCATGATGAATCCTGGAATAAAACGCGACGTCGCCATCCTGCAAGCCTTCAATCACCGTGAATTGCCACAGGGGCTTGTCGCGATCCATCATGCCCTCATGGAGTTTTGCGACGGCCGCTTCGAGTTGAATTTGCGTACCGGGCTTCGGCAACACGACACGCGTAATGTGCTCGTCAAGATCAACGTCTGCGTCGTCGATCCAGATTGGGTTGGCGAGATCCAGTGGCATGAAGGCAAGCCGGCGCGAAAACAGCGGAGCCAGATGCAAGCGGCTCTCGATATGCGCCCGGATTTTCGGGTAGAAGCTGCCGCGATGACCCTTCGGCTTTTTCAGCAGGCTCACGCTGCCGACATGCGCGGGCACTTCCGGCGTTTCCAGTTGCAGAAACAATGCATCGAGTGCGCTCAGGTGGTGCATGGTGAAATTCTCCTCCCGCTGTGAATATGATTATTGCGGCGGACTAATTCTGGCACGATTCAGCACGGATTGAATGAACAACGCTTTCGCATCGGTGCAGGTCTCCGGGTCGTACGAAAACTCGATGGCAAGAGCGCGTTTCAGTGCTTCGTACTCTTGTGCAAGCGCCGCGCTTTTGCGTAGTGTGTCGCGAAACAGGACGTGATCGCGCCAAAACAGCTTGTCATTCACGACGGCGTGCAAATGCGCGATGTGCGGACGCGTAGCGGGATAGGTGAAATATCGACGCTGGGGCATGAGCGCGTTGAACGCGTCGACGTACTGGAAACCGATCGCGGCGAGGTGTTCAATTCCCGATTCGATTTCCTTGAGCGTTGGCGCGCCCAGCATGATGTCGATCACCGGTTTCGCGTCGATACCTCCGATCGCCGTGCTGCCGATATGCTCAATGACATATGTGGGAGGTGGAAATATTTCCTCGAGGGTTGCGCGCAATGCGGCGAATTGCTTCGGCCATTCCAGATCGCAAGGCACGAGTTTCACACGACGCCGAGTGATGGTCACGCTTTGCGGCGTTCGGCGAAAAACGCCCTCAACAATTGGCTGCATTCTTCCGCCAGTACGCCCGCCTCGAACGTCGCATGATGATTGAGTTTTTTTTCCGCCGGCAGGTCGATCACGCTGCCGCACGCGCCGGTTTTTGGATCGCGCGCACCGAACACGACGCGCTTCAATCGAGCGTGCAACATCGCGCCGACGCACATCATGCAAGGCTCCAGCGTGACAAAGAGTTCGCAATCATTGAGCCGGTAATTTTTAAGATGCAACGCGGCGTCGCGCAGCGCGACGATTTCGGCGTGAGTGCTGGGATCGTTCGACGTAATGGACCGATTGAATCCGCGACCGATGATTTCGCCGTCTTTGACTACGACGGCACCCACGGGCACTTCGCCCAGATCCCAAGCCGATTGCGCGAGCGCCAATGCTTCACGCATGAAGGCCTCGTCGAGCGCATCAACCATCAAATTCCGCCGGACGCATCGTGAAGATCAAGCACTGGCGCGGCGTTTGGGGCATATGCATCCGAATTCAATGCCCGACAAACGCATCGACTTCAATTTCAATCAAATGGGCGGGATCAATCAATCTGGTGACCTGCACCATCGTTGCCGCTGGACGCACCGAACCAAAAAAATCGCCATGGGCGCGGCCGATGGCTTCCCATTGCGAAATATCGACGACGAACATACGCGTGCGCACCACATCCGATATGGTGGCACCGGCTTCCTTTAACGCAGCGGCGATTCTCTCAAGGATGTAGCGGGTTTGCCCGGCGACATCGCCGGCAGCAACAACGCCGCCCGTCTGATCCGTTGCCGTGGTGCCCGCCACCCAAATGTGATTGCCGATGCGCACGGCACGAGAATAGCCAACGATGGATTCCCACGGTGCGCCGGAGGAAATATTCTTGCGCTCAGACATTCGCCGCGCGACTCTGCATTTGCTGCCACGCCGCCTTGCGTGCCGCGCGTTTTTGCGATTCCGCGGCATTGACTGCCACGAATTCACGACGGAAATCGATGGCCGCCATTGCGGGCTCCAAGTCTTTCAGACGCGGCGGAAGAGGCGCCAACGTGTACGCCTGGCCATATGCGTCTCGCGACAGAATCGCAAAATCCACCAGCCAGCGGCGCAGTTCGACGTGATCAACGTCCAGCATGGCACCGGTCGTTTGCAGCCACGCATATAGCGCCTCGTTCACCTCTCGCTCGGAATAATTGCGCGCATCGGGAAACTCGCGCCGTAGCGCCAACAACAGGATGTCGAAGTCTTCCGGGCTCGCGTCAAGCAGCGCGCCGGGGGTTAGTCCGCGTTTGATGCACAACTTTCGGAATCGTTCGATTGCATTCTTCATCTTCTTCCCCACTCATTGGTTAACAAGGAGTTCGTGTTGGACGACATCCCACGAATTCGATACGCGTGAAACGATGGCGATTTCAGCGAAAAATTGGCCACATGGCCACAAATGTCGTCAATGATTGACGCTTTTTTGGACACAAGTGTAGATTTGTCCCGGGGCAGCACCCATCACCAACCCATTATGCCAAATCCAGCAGCTGGATTCTCTCTCGATATTCGCAATCGTCACGAAGGGCTCAACGGCGTGACTGCCGCGGCTTTCGCGCGAAGTTTAAACAGAAGTACCTCAACGCCCGCGCCGACTTCCCGTTCAGCGCGGACACGGCAGCCCCAACGCCTCTGAGGCCACCGCGCCCGTGCACCACTCGACCATCGCGTCATTGAATCGTGATTTGCTTCGACATGCGCGACAGTATGAAGAACAACACTAGTGTCGTGTTCCGGTTTGCGCAATGTCAATCTTCGCCGCATTGGTGACGCTAGTATCGAGGGGTGGAGTTTCTTTGAACACCTGCGCGCACATGACAATTCGTCTCAGCAAATACAGGGCTCGATCCGGCGGCAAGATTCCCATTGAGACTGCGGGTACAACGACGGGAGTTCTTTCATGTTGAGTCCGAACCAGCGCAAGCAACTCGAAACCCTTATCTCCGAGCAAGAACAGGCATTGCGCGGCAAACTGCGGCGCGCGCTGCACGATCGGATTGAGGGCACCGAGTCCGGCACGGAAGGCATGGCGGGAGATCGCTCCGAGCAGTCGGTTGCCGAAACGCTGGAAAGTGTTGATGCCGGTGAACTGACGCATGAAGCCCATGCGTTGCGCGCCATTGATGCCGCAAAAGAAGCGATTGCGGAAGGCCGATATGGCCTGTGCGTAGACTGTCAGGGCGCGATCGGCTTCAAGCGCCTGTTGGTGCTGCCGACGGCGGTACGGTGCCTCGCCTGCCAGGAAAGCGCCGAGCGCGCCGAATGGAAAGGATTCGAAACGCGGCACTGATCCGGTCGCCCCGCCATTTTCGCGCGGTGCGGGTACGCATCGAATCGCCCATCCCGTCGGCATCGCACCTTCGGCGGGTCGCCTGTTACCGACTGTTACGCATTGTTAGCGTTGGTTTATCGCCGGTTCGATCGGGCCAAGTAACTTGGCATCAACACCGCTAGACATCCGATCCGCCACCAACAAGAAGAGGCCCAACATGCACATGGAATCCGCCATTTCCCCACGTCGCGGCATTGCATTCAACCCCTGCTGGAGCGGCAAGGCGCGCAACGCGACACAAGCACCGACGGATGCCGCACCGGGCAGCAATATCGCGAGGCTGATCACGGATTTTCCGATCACCCACCGGCGCCTGAAAATGGGTGACTTCCTGTTTCGCGCGGGCGGTGAATTCAGTTCGTTTTATGTGCTCAACGCCGGGTTTATCCGCACGTTCAGCGTCTCGGAGGATGGCCAAGAACGGACCGTCGGCTTTCATTTGCGTGGCGACATTCTCGGCCTCGAAGCGATCGCCACCGGCACCTATGGCTGCGATGCCGTCGCGCTGGATGTGTGCGATGTGCTGGCGATTCCGTACGATACCGTGATCGAACATGGTTCGCGTAATCCCGATCTGGTGCGCGAAATCCATCGCGCCTTCAGCGCCGAAATTCGCAGCGACCGCGATCTCATGTTGAATTTGAGCAATTTGCCCGCCGATGGCAGAGTCGCGGCTTTTCTCCTGGAGTTGTCGCAACGCTTCGGTTCGCGCGGCTTCTCGGCCACCGAATTGCAACTTCGGCTCACGCGTCAGGAAATCGGCAGCATGCTGGGGTTGAAACTGGAAACCGTCAGTCGCGCGTTTTCACGCTTCGCCAAACTGGGGTTGATTTCAGTGGATTTGCGCCAAATCGTT